>DATKQI010000070.1:0-2548 GCA_035532755.1 Acetobacteraceae bacterium | reverse complement strand
CTGCGCGGGCCGCATGTGTGGGCGGCGATCACCATGGCGCTGCTGCTGATCGTGATCTTCATCGCCTTCCTGAACCATTTCCGCGTGATGTATTTCACCCCGGCGGAGCGCGAACCGACGCCGGCGCGCCCGGTCAGCGTCTGGTGCGTCGTGCCGATGTGGCTCGCCTTCGTGCCGCTGCTGGTACTCGGCCTGTGGTGGCCGGAGGCGATCTGGCACTATTTCGGCGTTATCGCCCACGGGCTCGCTGCCGGCACGATGGTGGCCAGCCGATGAACGCCACCGAAGCCGCCACGGTACCGTGCGCCCGGATGCCCGAAATCGCACGCGGGCTGTTCGCCGATGGCGGGCGCATGCAGATGGCCTATGCGTGGCATCCCGAACCCGGGACGGTCGAGCTGCGCTACCTCGCCTCCCCGCCCGAAGCCGGCCGCTTCCTGCTGTGGCGTTGCCGGCCGGCGGGCGATCCGCCGAGTCTGGCCCGCATCTGGCCGTCGCTCGGCTGGTACGAGCGCGAGATGATGGACCTGTTCGGCATCGCGTTCCGCGATCATCCGGAACCGAGCCGGCTGGTGCTGGCCGAAGACATTCCGCCGCCCTTCGACGGTCACGACCCCGCGCGCGCCCAGCGCATGGGCGACATCCCTCGCCCGCTGCTGCAGATCGAAGCCCCCGAAGTGCAGACCCTGCCATTCGGCCCGGTGCGGGCGGACGTGCTGGAATCCGCCGAGTTTACGTTCTTCTACATCGGCGAGCAGATCATCCATTACCATCCGCACCTGTTCTTCAAGCACCGTGGCATGGAAGCCCGCTTCGCCGGGCTGACGCCGCTGCTCGGCACGGTGCTGGCGGAACGGGTCTCCGGCGTCGGCAGCGTGGCGCATGCGCTAGCCTATTGCCAGGCGATCGAGGCCGCTTCGTCCTGCGCGGTGCCGAAGCGGGCGCTCGTACTGCGCGTGCTGCTGGCCGAGCTGGAACGCATCTATAACCATCTGCACTATCTCGGGCACCTGGCGAACACCACCACGCTCAAGGTGGGTGAGGCGCAAGGCAAGCTCCTGGAAGAGCGCGCCAAGCAGATCAATGGACGCCTGACCGGCAGCCGTTTCCTGCGCGGTCTGCTGGTCCCCGGCGGGCTGCGGCGCGATCTGGCGCCGGGCGAATGGCTCAGCCCCGCGCTGGAGGAATTGCGGGCGGAGACCGCGCGCTATGTCGATCTGCTGGAACGGTCCGACAGCCATCTGGATCGGCTGATCACCACCGGGGTGCTGCGTCGCACCGTCGCACTCGACCAGGGCGCGACCGGACCGGTGCAGCGCGCCTCCGGCATCGATCGCGACCTGCGCCGCGATCATCCCTACGCGGCCTACGCGGATCTGCCGCTGGTCGTGCCGGTCCGCAGCGAGGGCGACGCCTATGCCCGCTCCGCGGTACGCGCGGCCGAGATCGATGCCGCCATCGCGATCATGCAGCGCGTGCTGTTGCTGCTGGAAGACGGCCCGGTGCGCGCGGACTGCGCGCCTGCCCCCGGCGCCGAAGGTCTCGGCTGGGCGGAATCGCCGCGCGGCACGCTGTTCTACGCCGTGCACCTCGGCGCCGACGGACGGCTCGCGCGGGTGAAGATCAAGTCGCCGTCCTATTCCAACTGGCGCGTGTTCCCGTTCACCGTGCACGAGACGAACATGATGGATTACGCGATCAACGAGGCGAGTTTCGGCCTCACCATCGCCGGCTGCGCGCGGTAGGGGGCGGACGATGGCGCTGTGGACCTTCTTCGGACTGACGCAAGGCAAGGCGACCACACCCTGGCCTCACCGCGGCGAGGCCGACGGGCAGGAAGGCGTGCTGGGCATGCCGCGCTTCGCCCCCGAGCACTGCCAGGAGGGCTGCGCCGCCTGCGCCGAAATCTGCCCCACCGGCGCGATCGCGCCGCGCACGGATGCGCCCGGCGGCATCGCGGTGGATTACGGAAGCTGCGTGGTCTGCCAGTTGTGCACCGAGGCCTGCCCGACCGGCGCACTCAGCCCCTCGCAGGACTGGGCCTTCGGCGTGCGCCGGCGGGACGACCTGGTATGGGCGGAAACACCGGCGCCCGCCTCCGCCCCGGCGCCCGGGTCCGCCCCAGGTCGGGGCGCCTTCCGCCGCAGCCTGCACATCCGCCATGTCGATGCGGGGTCCTGCAACGGTTGCGAATCCGAACTGCAAGCCCTCAACAATCCATTCTACAACCTGCACCGGCTCGGCATCTTCTTCACACCCTCGCCGCGCTTTGCCGACCTGCTGCTGGTCACCGGCCCGGTCACCCACGCCATGCGCGCGCCCCTGCGCGCGACCTGGGAGGCGATGGCCGAGCCGCGCTGGGTGATGGCGATCGGTACCTGCGCCGTCTCGGGCGGGATCGCCGGCGGCGGCTATGCGTGCGGCAACGGGCTGGATGGCGTGTTGCCGGTCGATCTCTACCTGCCCGGCTGCCCGCCCAACCCGGCGGCGATCATCGCGGCGCTGCTGACGTTCCAGGGACGGCTGCCGCAGCGCGTGCAAGGGGGCC
>DATKQI010000069.1:0-2356 GCA_035532755.1 Acetobacteraceae bacterium | reverse complement strand
GTGGAGGGAGGGGGTGGGGGCATGAACATAACAAGAACATAAAGGTTGGGCGGTGGCAAGAGGGGGTGCGCCCGCCTTATGCCTGTCGCGCGGAGGTCCGTGACGTCCGCCTGGATGCCGGCCTGCGCCGGCAAGACGGGGGAGACTGCAGCACAATGACGCGAGACCAGCCGCGCCAAATACAACCTCCTGGCCTCCGCCCTACATCAGTGCAAGACACACCCATGCCCCCGCCAACCCCCTCCCCCATGGAAATCGCCCTCCAGGAAGCCCGCACCGCCGCCGCCTCAGGCGAAGTGCCGGTCGGCGCCGTGGTGCTGGATGCCACAGGCCGCATCCTCGCCAGCGCCGGCAACGCGGTGGAACGCCTGCACGATGCCGCCGCCCACGCCGAACTGCTCGCCCTCCGTGAAGCCGCCGTTGCCCGGGGCACCCCCCGCCTGCCCGATTGCGATCTCGTGGTGAGCCTCGAACCCTGCCCGATGTGCGCCCAGGCCATCAGCCTGTTCCGCATCCGCCGGCTGATCTTCGGCGCCTATGATCCGAAGGGCGGCGGGGTGGAGCATGGAGCGCGGGTGTTCGATGCCCCCTCCTGCCACCACCGCCCGGAAATCATCGGCGGCGTGCGGGAGCAGGAGTCCGCCGCCCTGCTGCGCGATTTCTTCGCCGGGTTGAGAACCGACGATCCGTAGCGCCTCATACCGGCCGGCGAAAATATGGGCCCATTTCCGTCCTTCCCGCGAAAGCGGGAATCCAGATGTCTCCCCCGATCGTCCGGGTGGCGGGCCTGGATGCCGGCCTGCGCCGGCATGACGGAGGGAGAGTCGGCATTTCAGCCGGTTGGCGTGACTCTTCATCTGGCGTGCCGCACCTGCCAGCCCGGCGCGGCGGTATCACCCCCCGGTCGGCCCGAACGGGACCAGCATCGGCACCCGCCGCCGATACGCGCCATAGGCATCGGCGCCGAGCTCGGCCGCCAGGAATCGCTCCTCGGTCCGCGCCTTCACCCACAGCCCGGCGGTGATGAGCACGAACCCCGCCAGCGCCGGCACGGTTGCCTCCACAACGGCAGTGCAGAACGTGGCGGCGATCAGCCCGGTGTAGATCGGGTGGCGCACCAGCGCGTACGGGCCGGTCTCCACCAGGTAATGCCCTTCCTTCCGCGTCACCGCGGCAGACCACAGCCGCCCGATATGCAGCCGCGCCCACCAGGTGAACAGGAACCCCGCGATCGCGAACAGCGCCAGCGCATAGGCGCCGCCAACCCCCACATGCCACAGCATCCGCGCGCCCAGCCGCACAGACGTGCAAGGGAACAGCAGCACCACCCCGGCGAAAACGGGCGCGCGATACAGCATCTCCTCGCCCAAGGCCACGCGCCGCTCGGTCCGCCCGCTCCACAGCGCGGCGGCCACCCAGGACACACCCCAGGCCACCCAGGCGGCGACGAAGACCAGACCCGGCCGCACGATCACCCCCCTTGCCCGCCGATCCGCCCGGCCGCTCTCGCCATCGCCGCGGGATAGGCGAACAGCCCGGGCGCTCCGCCCGTATGGACCCAGATCACCACATCCCGTTCCGAAAAGCGGCCGCCGCGCACAAGCCCGATCAGCCCGGCCATGCCCTTGCCGGCATAGACGGGGTCGAGCGCCAGTGCTTCCAGCTGGGCCGCAAGGCCGATAGCCTCCAGCGTTCCCGCGTCCGGCACGCCGTAGGCCGGGCCGGCATAACCGGCCGCGACCTCGACCCGCGCATCGGCCCAGCGCGCCTGCGCGCCGAGCAGGATGGCAGCCTCCCGCCCCACCCGCCGCACGTCCGCGGCCACGCGTTCCGGCTGGGCGTCCACGTCGATGCCGATGCAGCGCATGGGATGATCGAGGGCCGCGAGCATGGCGACGATCCCGGCCTGCGTGCCCGCACTTCCGGAGGCATGCACAACGCAGGCAGGCGCGATGCCCAGCGCCGAACATTGCTCCAGCAGTTCGACGACCATGCGCGCGTAGCCCATCGCGCCAAGGCCGTCGGAGGCGCCGTACGGAACGAAGTAGGGGCGGCGCCCAGCGGCGCGCAGTTCGGCCTCGATCTCTCTCAGCCGCGTGTTGCGGTCCTCGTTCCAGGGAATGTCATGAACGATCGCCCCGAACAGGCGATCGAGCAGGATGTTGCCGTTCGCGCCGTAGCCCGGTTCGGTTCCCGGCACGCGCCCATGCATGATCCCGAGATGGCATTCCAGCCCGATCTTCGCGCAAGCCGCGGCGACCTGCCGCGCGACGTTGGATTGCACGACGCCGCCGCACACCACGCAATCCGCCCCCGCCGCCAGCGCCGCGGCCAGATCATACTCCAGTTTCCGGAC
>DATKQI010000068.1:0-2483 GCA_035532755.1 Acetobacteraceae bacterium | reverse complement strand
CGGAGCGTTTCCCGGGGCTGATCGCGCTCAGCGACTCGGCTGTGGCGGCGCCCGTGCCAGTGCTGCCCGTATCGGTGCTGCCCGTACCGGTGCTGCCTGGGTCGGTGATGCCAGGATCGGCGGTTGCGGCGCAGCCCGCGCGCTGCGGCGAGCCTGTCGCTGCGGTCCCGATGATCCCGGCGGACCGGCTTGCCGCCATCGTTTTCACCTCGGGCAGCACGGGCGAGCCGGTCGGGCACCGCAAGCGCTGGGGCGCACTGGCGGCGCGCTCGCGCGATGCCGGACGCCGCTTCGGCCTGACCGCGGTGCAGCCCGCCGCCATCGTCGGCACGGTGCCGCCGCAGCACATGTACGGGTTCGAGACGACCGTGCTGCTGCCGTTCCACGCCGCGGCATCGAGCTGGTGCGGCCCGGCCTTCTATCCGGTCGATGTCGCCGCCGCGCTGGCGGCCTGTGCGGCCCCGCGGGTGCTCGTCACCACGCCGCTGCAATTGCGCGCGCTGCTGGGCGCCGATATCGCGCCGCCGCCGTTGGCGCGGGTGATCTCCGCGACGGCGCCGCTCGACCCGGCGATGGCCGACCAGGCCGAGCGGCGCTGGGGCACCGAGGTGTGGGAGATTTTCGGGGCCACCGAGGTGGGCTCGATCGCCAGCCGCCGCACCGTCGCCGGGCCGATCTGGCGCTGCTATCCGCGGGTGCGGCTCGATGCGGCGCCGACGGCGGAGCCGCGAACGTCGGATCGGAACGGGCCCGACCGGAACGGGCCGGATGTGGCGGCATCGGACCAGGATCGGGCAACGGCGTGGCCGGCGGACGCGGAGGCGGCGGCGCCGGGCAGCCTCGCCGTGGTGCGCGCGCCGTTCAGCGTGCCCTTCGCCCTCAACGACCGGCTGGACCTGCTGGATGCGACGCGCTTCCGCCTGCTCGGCCGCAACGGCGACCTGGTAAAGCTCGGCGGGCACCGCGCCTCGCTCGCCGGCCTCACCCGCATCCTGACCGGCATCGCCGGCGTGGAGGACGGGATTTTCGTGGCCCCCGACGATCTGGAGACCCGCCCGACCGCGCGCCTGCTGGTCTTCGCGGTGGCGCCCGACCTGCCGGCGGAGGCGATCCTGGCCGAGCTGCGCACCCGCATCGACCCGCTGTTCCTGCCGCGGCGCGTGATCCGGCTCGACCGCCTGCCGCGCGATCCGCTCGGCAAGCTGCCGGCGCGCGCGCTGGCCGGATTGCGGGCGCGGCTTGCGGGCGGGGACATGGCATGAGCGCCGCGCCGGCGGACCCACGCGGACCCGATCCGGCGCGGGACCAGGCCTGGGCGCCCGGTCCGCCCACGGCCGGCGCGGCCGACGCCCGCCCGGAGCGCGAACTGGTGCTGCGCATCGCCCCCGACGATCCCTGCCTCGCCGGGCATTTCCCCGGCCAGCCGATCCTGCCCGGCGTGCTGCTGCTCGATGCGCTGGCCGTCGCGCTGCGCCCGGCGCGGCCCGCGACCCTGGTCCTGGAGGCGGTGAAATTCATCGCCCCCGTCCGGCCCGGCCAGGTCGTGGCGCTGCGCTGGACCGAAACCGCCCCCGGTCGGGCCGTGTTCCACGCCGAGGCGGACGGCAGCCGGGTGCTCTCCGGCCGCGCCACCTGGAGCGCGGCGGCGCCGGATCGGCGGCCATGACCGCCGCAACCGCCCCATCTCCCGCCGCCTGGAACCATCGCGCCGAGCGTGGCAACGCCCTGCTGAGCCGGCTGATGATCTGGCTCGCGCTGCATCTGGGCTGGCGCGCCGGGCGGGTGCTGCTCTACCCGATCACCGCCTATTTCTTCCTGGCCGCCCCGACGGCGCGGCGCGCCTCGGCCCGCTTCCTCGGCCGCGCGCTGGGCCGACCGGCCGGTCCGGCCGCGGTGTTCCGCCACCTGCACAGTTTTGCCGCGATGCTGCTCGACCGGGCGTTCTTTCTCGCTGGCCGGAGCGGGGATTTCACCCTCTCGGTGGCGGGGCTGGAGCAGCTCACTGCGGCGCTGGCGCAGGGGCGCGGCGTCGTGCTGCTCGGCGGCCATCTCGGCAGTTTCGAGGCGCTGCGCGCGTTCGGCCGCACCGCACCGGTGCCGGTGCGGATGCTGATGTATCGCGCCAACCGAGGCGCGTTCAGTCAGGCGATGGAAACGCTCGACCCGACGCTCGCCGCCGCGGTGATCGAGATCGGCGCGCCGGAGGCGATGCTGGCGGTGCGCGAGGCGATCCTGCGCGGCGAGATCGTCGGCATCCTCGCCGATCGCGCGCCGGAACCGGCGGCGCGGCCCGGCCCCGGCGAGGTCGGGCGCGGCGGCGCGGGCGGTGCCGCGCGCCGGGTGCGGGTGCCGTTCCTCGGCGCCGAGGCCGGGTTCCCCGCCGGCCCCTTCCTGCTCGCCGCCGGGCTCGGGGCGCCGGTGCTGCTGTTCTTCGGTCTCTGCACCGGCAAGCGGCGCTACGAGCTGCGGTTCGACCCGTTCGC
>DATKQI010000067.1:0-3744 GCA_035532755.1 Acetobacteraceae bacterium | reverse complement strand
CACGTCGCCCTTGGTGATGCGCCCGTCCTTGCCGCTACCCACCCCGACCTGCTCGGCCGCGATCCGCTGCTCGGTCATCATCTTCGCCGCCGCCGGCATGCCGGGGCGGGAGACCGGGCCGGTCGGCCGCGGCGGCGGGTTGACGCCGGCGGCAGGTTGCGCGGCGGGTTGGGGTTCGGGCTTCTTCGGCGCGGCGGGCTTGGCCGATGCGGCTGCGGTTCCGGCTTCCACGAGGCCCAGCACGGCGCCGACCTCGACTTCCGCGCCTTCGGCGGCGATGATCTCCCCCAGCACGCCGGCGGCGGGCGCGTTCACCTCCACCGTGACCTTGTCGGTTTCCAGTTCGACCAGCGGCTCATCCGCCGCCACGGCCTCGCCGGGCTTCTTCATCCAGCGGGCCACGGTGGCCGAGGTGACGCTTTCGCCCAGTCCGGGCACCTTGATTTCGGTGGACATGCCTGCTCCCTGCTTCCCCGGAAAGCCGTGCTCAGCCGAGGCCGAGCGCTTCGTGTACCAGACGCGCCTGCTGGGCGGTGTGGGTCTTCGCCGTGCCGGTGGCGGGGCTTGCCGCCTCCGCGCGACCGACGTAGCTCGGCCGTTTCGCCGCCATGTCGAGACAGCCGAGCGCCGCTTCCAGCCGGCGATCGACGAAATGCCAGGCGCCCATGTTCTCGGGCTCCTCCTGGCACCACACGATCTCGGCCTTCCCGTAGGGTTCGAGCGCCGTCTTCAGCGATTTCGTCGGGAACGGGTAGAGCTGTTCGAGGCGGAGGATGGCGACATCCTTCACACCCTTCTCCCGCCGTTCGGCCAGCAGATCGTAATAGACCTTGCCGCTGCACAGCACGACGCGCCTGACCTGATCCGAAGGCGCGATCTCGTCGATCTCCGGGATCACGAGGCGGAAGGCGCTGCCGTTCGCCATTTCGTGCAGCGGCGAGACCGCGAGCTTGTGGCGGAGCAGGGATTTCGGCGTCATCAGCACGAGCGGCTTGCGGAAGTTGCGCTTCATCTGCCGGCGCAGGGCGTGGAAGTAGTTCGCCGGCGTGGTGAGGTTGCAGACCTGCATGTTCCGCTCGGCGCATTGCTGCAGGTAGCGTTCCAGCCGCGCGGAGGAATGGTCCGGCCCCTGCCCTTCGTAGCCGTGCGGCAGCAGCATCGTCAGCCCCGACATGCGCAGCCATTTCGATTCGCCGCTGGAGATGAACTGGTCGATGATGGACTGCGCGCCGTTGGCGAAATCTCCGAACTGCGCCTCCCACAGCACCAGGGTGCGCGGGTCGGCCAGGGTGTAGCCGTATTCGAAGCCGAGCACGCCGGCTTCCGAGAGCAGGGAGTTGTAGATCTCGATCCGCGCCTGCTTCGGCGCGATGTTGTTCAGCGGCACGTATTCGTGCTGCGTGGTCTGGTCGATCAGTACCGCGTGGCGCTGGCTGAAGGTGCCGCGCTGGGAATCCTCCCCCGAGAGGCGCACGCGGTGCCCCTCCAGCAGCAGCGCGCCGAAGGCGAGCGCCTCGCCGGTGGCCCAGTCGATGCCTTCGCCGCTTTCGATCATCTCGCGTTTCGCCTGAAGCTGGCGGGCGATCTTGGGATTGAGATCGAACCCTTCGGGCACGGCGGACAGGGCGGCGCCGACCTCGGCCAGCGCCTCATGCGTGACGGCGGTGGCTTCCTCCGTCAGCTCGTCGTCGTCATCGGCGCAGTTCAGGCCGCTCCAGTGCCCTTCCAGCCAGTCGGCCTTGTTGGGCTTGTAGGCCTGGGCCGCCTTGTAGGCATCTTCCAGCGTGGTGGTGAAGCCATCCCACAGCGCCTTCGCCTGCTCGGCGGGCACCGCGCCCTCGGCGGCAAGCCTGTCGGCATACAGCGTGCGGGTGGTCTTCCGGTCGCGGATGGCGCGATACATGATCGGCTGGGTAAAGGCGGGCTCATCCGTCTCGTTGTGGCCGTGGCGGCGGTAGCAGACGATGTCGACGACCACATCCGCGGCGAATTCCTGGCGGAATTCGGCGGCCAGCCGGGCGGCGAAGACCACCGCTTCCGGATCGTCCCCGTTCACGTGCAGGATCGGCGATTGCACCGATTTCGCGACATCCGTGCAGTACAGGCCCGAATAGGCGTGGGCGGGGACGGTAGTGAAGCCGATCTGGTTGTTGGTGATGAGATGGACCGTGCCGCCGGTGCGGTAGCCGATGAGCTGGCTCATCGCCAGCGTTTCATACACCAGGCCCTGGCCGGCGAAGGCGGCATCGCCGTGCAGCAGGATGCCCATGACCGAGCGGCGGGCCGAGGTGTCTCCGGCCTCGTCCTGGCGGGCGCGGACCTTGCCCATCACCACCGGATCGACGACTTCGAGGTGCGACGGGTTGGGCTGCAGCGACAGATGGACCATCTGCCCGGCGATCTCCACATCGGTGGAGGTGCCGAGATGGTATTTCACATCGCCCGAGCCCTGCACGTCGTCCGGCTTGAAGCTCTCGCCGCCGAACTCGCTGAACACGGCGGTGAACGGCTTCTTCACCACGTTCACCAGCGTGTTCAGCCGGCCGCGATGGGCCATGCCGATCGCGATCTCCTTCACCCCGGCGGTGGCGGCCGTCTCGATCACCGCATGCAGGGCGGGAATGGTCGATTCGCCGCCTTCGAGGCCGAACCGCTTGGTGCCGACGTAGCGCTTCTGGCAGAAGCTCTCGAACGCCTCGGCCTCGGTCAGCTGGCGGAGGATCTTCTCCTTGTCGGCGGCGGCGAAGGCGCCGCGCCAGGGCGCGCCCTCCATCCGCCGCTGGATCCAGGCCTTCTGGTCGGGGTCCTGGATGTGCATGAACTCGACGCCGATCGGGCCGCAATAGGTCTGCCGCAGGATGCCGATGATCTCGCGCATGGTCGCGGTTTCGCGGCCCAGCACCTTGTCGATGAAGACGGGGCGATCGAAATCGGCATCGGCGAAGCCGTAGCTGTGGGGATCAAGCTCCGGATGCGGTTTCGGCACCTGGAGCCCCAGCGGATCGAGCTGCGCTTCCAGATGGCCGCGCACCCGGTAGGCGCGGATGAGCATCAGGGCACGGATGGAATCGAGCGTGGCGGCGCGCACCTGTTCGGCCGGCACGCCGGCGGCGCGGTCGGCCCTGCCGTTCGGCTTCGGCACCTCCGGCTCCCCGAAGCTGTAGTGCCGGGGCGCCCAGGAGGCGCCGGCCGCATCGGTGAGGACCGCACGCGCCTCGTCGTTCAGGGCGGCGAACAGGTCGGCGAAGCCCGGATCGACCGAACCCGGGTTCGCGACCCACTTCGCATGGAGATCAGCGATGAATGCCGCATTCGCGCCGTTGAAGGCGGTAGCGAGGATATCGACGCCGGCCATGGGATTCGTCTCTCCGTTCGATCACCGATGATGCGACAAGGCCGCCCGCCCCGCCGGCCAGCGGACTGGCAGGCGGGGAAGCGAGGCGGGCCGATCGGCCATCGCTTCAGACAATGAATGCATAGGCTGGGAATACATAGGCTGAACCCGAGGTTGCCATGATCGCAGGAAACCGGGCGCAGGGTTGTCGGGCGCGCATGATGCCCCCCTTTGTCCGGTTCATGCTCCGCTAGCCCCTCAATGCTTCCAGCATGGTGCTTCCGAGAGCGGCGGGGCTTTGGGCGACGTGGATGCCTGCGGTTCTGAGGGCGTCCATCTTGGCGGAGGCGGTGTCGCGGCCGCCGCTGATCACCGCCCCGGCGTGGCCCATCCGCCGCCCCGGCGGGGCG
>DATKQI010000066.1:0-2324 GCA_035532755.1 Acetobacteraceae bacterium | reverse complement strand
CTACACCCCGGCCGAGATCGACGACGTGATCGCCACCGCCGCCCATCTTGGCGCGCGGCCCGTCACCACGCCGAAGGATGCGGTGCGCATCCCGGCGGACCGGCGCGCCGCGATCGGGGTGATCGGCGTGTCGATCTCCTGGCAGGACCCGGCGGCGCTGGAGGCGCTGCTGCCATGACGCGGCTGCTCCACGCGATCGAGACCGCGCTGGTGCGCGCGGCCCTTGCGGTTCTGCGCCGGCTGGGGCCGGCGGCCTCGTCCAATCTCGGTGGCGCCATCGCGCGCGCCCTCGGCCCGCTGCTGCCGGTCTCCGCCGTGGCGCGCGCCAATCTCCGCCTCGCCCTGCCGGAACTGGGCGCGGCGGCGCACCGGCGCATCCTGCGCGGGGTGTGGGACAATCTGGGCCGCACGGTGGCGGAGCTGCCGCATCTGGGCGCGCTCGGCCCCACCGAAACGGGTCCGGGCTGGGAGATCGAGGGGGCGGAGCATCTCCAGGCGCTCGCGGCCCGGGGCGGGCCGGCCATCCTGTTCTCCGGCCATATCGGCAACTGGGAGATGCTGCCGCGCGTGGTGGCGGCGTTCGGCATCGCGATGTCGAGCCTGTACCGCCCGCCCGACAACCGCGCGGTCGATGCCATCCTGCGCGATCTGCGCCGCGCCGCGATCGGGACGGACGTGCGGCTGTTCCCGAAGGGCGCGGCGGGCGCGCGGGCGGCATTCGGCCATCTGGCGCGCGGCGGCTACCTCGGCCTGCTGATCGACCAGAAGCTGAACGACGGCATCGCGGTCGAGTTCTTCGGCCGCCGCGCGATGACCGCGCCCTCCCTCGCGGCGCTCGCGCTGCGCTTCCGCTGCCCGGTGATCCCCGGCCACATCCTCCGCCTCGGCCCCGCCCGGTTCCGGCTGGTGGTGGAACCGCCGCTGCCGCTGCCCGACAGCGGCGACCGCGACGCGGACATCCTGGCGCTGACCCGCAGCGTGAACGCCACGCTGGAACGATGGATCAGGGCCCGGCCGGAGGGCTGGCTGTGGCTGCACCGCCGTTGGCCGCGGGCGGGGGTGTGACGACTCGCCGTGGCAGCGTAACATCCTGGCAACGAATCGACGTATTACAGATTTTGGCACATACGGAATTTTCTGTAATGCATCAATCAGGAGGGGGAAGGACGACCATGACGAACATCCGGCCGATGGAGCCAGGGCGGCTCAAGCGGGACGTGCTGGGGCTGCAGCACATCATCGCCTCCACGCTTGCCAACATCGCCCCGGCGATGAGCTTCTTCTTCGGCTTCGGCGTGATCGTGGCCGGGGCGGGGGTGGGTGCGCCGCTGACCATCGTGGTGGCGATGGTGGCGGTGCTGTTCCTGGCTAACACGCTGTCCGAATTCTCCCGCTACACGCCCAGCACGGGCTCGTTCGTCACGTTCATGGGCAAGGCGTTCGGGCCCACCACGGCGGCCTGCGTGTCGGTGTTCCTGGTGTTCGGCTACATCGTCGCCGCCTCCTCGGTGGTGAGCATCGCGGGCGGCTGGACGCAGACGACGATCCTGAAATACTTCGGGATCAATATTCCCTGGCAGATCATCAGCCTGCTCGCCTGCCTGCTCGTCGGCACCATGGTGGGGCGCGGGGTGGGGATGTCCACCCGCTGGGCGGCGATCTTCTTCTATTTCGAGCTGGCGCTGCTGCTGGTCGGCGCGGTGCTGCTGCTGGCCTACAACCCGAAGTTCATCACGCTCGCCCCCTTCAAGCCGGCCAGCCTTTCGGGCGGCCTCGCCGGGATCGGCGCGGGGTTCCCGCTCGCGATCTACCTGTTCATCGGCTGGGAGAACTCGGCGATGCTGGCCGAGGAGACCACGAACCCGCGCCGCAACGTCCCGCGCGCGCTGTTCACGGCCACCATCGCGATCGGCGTGGTGTATCTGTTCCTGGCCTACGCGACCGAGGTGGGCTTCCATGACAACGGCGCGGCGATCGCCAAGGCCGACATCCCGTTCATCGACGCGCTGGGCGCGGCCCTCGGCGGGGCGATCGTGCTCGCCTATATCGCCGGGCTGTCGAGCATCTTCAGCTCGCTGATCGGCCTGACCAACTCGCAGGCGCGCATCCTGTTCAACTCCGGCCGGGAGGGGCTGCTGCCCACTTTCGTGGGCAAGCTGCACCCGCAGCACCAGACCCCGGCGCGGGCGATGTGGACCTTCCTCGCGATCGCCCTCGCGCTCGTGTACGTCTTCGGCTGGGCCGAGAAGCCGCTCGACTACTTCGGGCAGGCGAGCACGCTGGGCACGATCCCGGTGATCCTGGTGTACATGGCGACCAACCTC
>DATKQI010000065.1:0-8527 GCA_035532755.1 Acetobacteraceae bacterium | reverse complement strand
GGCCTGCGCGGTGGCGGAAGGCGCGCTGCCGGAGCGGGCGCCGCATCCGCGCATCTTCGATGGCCTGCTGCATCTGATGGCCCATCTGGCGGACGGCCCGGCGCTGCTCGCCGACCTCGTGCGGTGGGAGGCGCTGCTGCTCGCCGATCTCGGCTACGGGCTCGATCTGTCGCGCTGCGCTGTCAGTGGCGCGGTCGATGATCTGGCCTTCGTCTCGCCGAAGACCGCGCGGGCGGTCTCGGCCGCCGCTGCCGGTAATTGGGCCGGGCGCCTGCTGCCGCTGCCGCCCTTCCTGCTCGGCAGCGGCCCCAACAGCTTCCCCGGCGATCCCGCCCAATGGCGGGACGGGCTGCGCCTCACCGGCCATTTCCTGGCCCGGGAGGCGTTCGGCCACCACCACCGCCCGCTGCCCGCCGCCCGCGCGGCCCTGCTGGACCGTGTGGCGGCGCTGGCCGACTCGCCAGTGCCGACTCGCCCCTGATATGCCATCTGATATGGCGCCCCTGGGCCTGACCGCCCCTTCGATGAATTGAGACCGCCCATGCCCGACGACCTGACCGGCCATATCGAGGACACCAAGCTCGCCGATGCGCTGTCCGAGCGATATTTGGCCTATGCGCTCTCCACCATCATGTCGCGCAGCCTGCCGGATGTGCGGGACGGGCTGAAACCGGTGCACCGGCGGCTGGTGTACGCCATGCACCTGCTGAAGCTCGATCCCGCCGCCGGCTTCAAGAAATGCGCCCGCGTGGTGGGTGATGTGATCGGCAAGTTCCACCCGCACGGCGATGCCTCGGTGTACGAGGCGCTGGTGCGGCTGGCGCAGGATTTCGCCGCGCGTTTCCCATTGGTCGAAGGCCAGGGCAATTTCGGCAATATCGACGGCGATAACGCCGCAGCCATGCGGTACACCGAGGCCCGGCTCACCGAGGTGGCGAAGGCGCTGCTGTCGGGCATCGACGAGGATTCGGTCGATTTCCGGGCGACCTATGACGGAGAGGAGAACGAACCGGTCGTCCTGCCCGGCGCCTTCCCGAACCTGCTGGCCAATGGCGCCGCCGGCATCGCGGTCGGCATGGCGACCTCCATCCCGCCGCACAACGCCGGCGAGGTCTGCGCCGCCGCGCTGCATCTGATCCGCCATCCCGGTGCCACCGCCGCCGATCTGCTGGCCCATATGCCCGGCCCCGATTTCCCCACCGGCGGCATCCTGGTGGAAGACCCGGCCGCCATCGCCGCAGCCTACGAAACCGGCCGCGGCGGCTTCCGCGTGCGGGCGAAATGGGCGGTGGAGAAGGCGAAGCACGGCACCTGGCAGATCGTGGTGAGCGAGATCCCCTACCAGGTGCAGAAGGCGCGCCTGATCGAGCAGATCGCCCAGCTGCTGGAGGAGAAGAAGCTGCCCCTGCTGGGCGACATCCGCGACGAGAGCACGGAGGATGTCCGCCTCGTGCTGGAGCCGCGCACCCGCGCGGTGGAGCCGGACATGCTGATGGAATCGCTGTTCCGCGCCACCCCGCTGGAAAGCCGCTTCCCGCTGAACATGAACGTGCTGGACGCGACCCGTACGCCGCGCGTGATGGCCCTGCCGGAGGTGCTGCGCGCCTGGCTCGACCACCGGCACGAGGTGCTCATCCGCCGTTCCCGCCACCGCCTCGCCGCGATCGAGCGGCGGCTGGAGGTACTGGCCGGCTACCTCGCGGTGTTCCTCAACCTCGACGAGGTGATCCGCATCATCCGCGAGGAGGACGAGCCGCGCGCGCGGCTGATGGAACGCTTCACGCTCAGCGAGATGCAGGCCGAGGCGATCCTGAACATGCGCCTGCGCAGCCTGCGCAGGCTGGAGGAGATGGAGATCCGCAAGGAACACACGGGGCTGACAAAGGAAAACCGTCAGATCAAGGCGTTGCTGGGCGATGAGAAGCTGCGGTGGGAACGGATCGGCACCGAGATCGAGGAAACCCGCGTCCGATTCGGCACCGGGCCGCTGGGTGCCCGCCGCACCGAACTCGGCGCCCCCCCGCCCGCGCTGGAGGTCTCGACCGAGGCGTTCGTGGAGCGCGAGGCGATCACGGTCATCCTGTCCGAGAAAGGCTGGGTGCGCGCGGTGAAGGGCCATCTGGCAGACGGGACGGAGCTGAAATTCAAGGAAGGCGACCGGCTGAAGCGGCTGCTGCCGTGCGAGAGCATCGACCGTCTGTGCCTGTTCGCCACCAACGGCCGCGCCTACACGCTGAAGGCCGCCGACATCCCGCGCGGCCGGGGAGACGGGCAGGCGGTGCGCCTGCTCGCCGATCTGTCGAACGAGGACGACGTGGTGGCGCTGTTCGTGCCGGCGGACGGCGCGCGCTACCTGGTGGCGAACAGCGCCGGCCGCGGCTTCGTGGTCGCGGCGGCCGATCTCGCGGCCGAGAAGCGCACCGGCAAGCAGGTGCTGACGCTGAAGCCGGGGGAGGAAGCTGCCCTGTGCGTGAAGGTGGAGGGCGACCATGTGGCCGTGGTGGGGCAGAACCGCAAGCTGCTGGTCTTCCCGCTCGATCAGGTGCCGGAGATGGCGAAGGGCGCGGGCGTAATGTTACAGAAATATCGGGATGGCGGAATTTCTGACATGAAAACCTTCCGCCTCGCCGATGGGCTGACCTGGCGGCTGGGCGAGAAGACCCGCACCGAAACCGCACTGTCCGCGTGGCTCGGCGAACGCGGCCAGGCCGGGAAGCTGCCGCCGAGCGGCTTCCCCCGCGGCGGCACCTTCGGCTGAATCTTACCGGGCGGTCTTGCTGCCGATCAGCGCCGCGAGGTCGCCCACGCTTTGCAGGCTGTCCAGCTCCTTCGTGTTCATCTTGATGCCGAAGCGTTCCTCGGTTGAGATGATGATCTCGATCATCTTGAACGAATCCCAGCCCTCCACGTCGGGCGCGCTCAGCGCCGGGGTCAGCGCGATGTCGTCGCGCATGAACACGTCGTGGAAGATCTCGGTCAGCGCGCTGTAGATCTCGGCCTCGGTCACGGGCTCAGCCTTCCTTTACGGTGATGAACGTTTCCGCGGGCGTGAAGCCGGCCAGCGGGAGGATGTGGCGGTGCTCGCCGTCGGGCGCGAAGCCCAGCCTGGGGTAGTGGTCCTTGACCATGCCGTTCTTCTTCGTCGGCCGGTATTCGCCGAGCAGCCGGGCTGCGCCGAGCCGGTTCGCCTCCGCCGCGATGAGGTTCAGCGTCGTCGGTTCCACCTGCCGGCCGAGCACGCGGCAGCTCATCAGCCAGGTGTCGATCAGCAGGTCGTCCCGATCCTGCATCCGGCCGATGATGATGGCGATGATGCCGTTGTCGCCGAACCGGTCGAGCAGCCGCAGTTGCAGGCCGAAGGCGCGCGGATCGTCCATTACCGCCAGCACCTCGTCTTCGGAGTAGCGCTGCGTCGTCAGGTTGAACTGGTTGGTCTTGTTGATGAGCTGGACGGTGCGGGAAAGGCCGACGCGGTCGAAGCGGCGCCAGACCAGCTCCATCTCCAGCCCGCGCAGATAGGCGGGCAGGTCGGTCGCGGAAGCGCGGAGCGATTCGCGGGCGCGGTTCTGCTGGTACTGGCTGGTCCGCTCCCGATCCTCGGCGGTGACGGCGGTGCCCTCGAAATAGCCGGCATCGGCGAGGCACTGCGGCACCAGGGCGGGGTCTTCCGGCACCTCCGGTACCGCTACCATCGGCAGTTCACGGCGCACCAGGGCGCGCTCGAAGGGGTTGTCGTCCACGAACACCAGCGCATCGAGGCCGATGTTCAGCTCCTCCGCGATCGCGCGGATGTTCGCGGGCTTGTCGCTCCAGTTGGCGACGAAGCTCGCGATGTGGGCGCGCCGCAGCAGCATCTCGGGATGCCGCTCGAACGGTTCCAGCGCGTTCGCCTCGTCGTTCTTGGAACACACGGCGAGGATGACGCCGCGGGCGGACAGTTCGCGCGCGTAGTCCTGCACCGCCACGAAGGCTTCCCCGAGCGCGCTGCCCTGGCCCAGCACCAGCCCTTCCAACCCGTCGTCCCCGACCACGCCGCCCCAGATCGTGTTGTCGAGATCGAGCACCAGGGCCTTGGCCGACCGCCCCTGCTTCGCGGCCAGCAGGCGGGCGACAAGGTCGCCATAGACGGGCGCGGCGGCCACCGCCACTTCCTGCTTCGCCCGATGCCACAGCGCCGGGTCGTGCCAGGCCGGCAGCCCGTCGCGCGCGGCGCGGTCGTCGAGCGCGAGGAGGTCCACGCCCTCGGCGTCCGCCATGTCGCGCAGCCGCCGGTTCAGCCGGGCGATGAAGCCGGCGCGGGAGCCCGGCAAGCGGTGCTCGTTCGCGCCGAGCACGTCGGGAAAGACGGGCAGGGCGGCCTGCTGCAGGATGGGGCAGGCGAAGGCCGAGCGGGCTGTCGCCCAGCAGGTGCGCAGGCGTTCCTCGCAGGCATCCAGCGCCTCGGCGGCAGCCGCGGCGTCGAGCCCGGCCCCCACGCCCATGGCGAGATGGGCGCTGTCGAAGGCGAACAGCATCGCGGTCGGGCGGAATTCATGCAGGGGCGAGGCGGGATCGAGCAGTTCCTGCAGGTACTGGCCGTAGTCGTTCTCATAGGTGGAGAGCCAGATGCCGCGCCGCAGCGCCCCGACCCGGATTGCCGCATGCAGATGGGCGAGCGTGGAGGAGCCGAGAACGGCGAGCCGCACCGGCTTCGTGGCCAGCCCCTCCGGCGGGCCGGCGAACAGGCGCCGCACCGTTTCGTCCAGCGCGTTGGTCTGCACGAAGTCGAGCCGGGTATTCGCGAGCGCGATCGCCTCCGCCCAGGCGGCGGCATCGGCCGCGCCGGCCCGCAGCGCGCGCAGCCGGGTGCGGAACGCGGGCTCGGCTGGGAGCCAGTGGAGTTGGGGGCTTCCGGTCATGCTGGCTGCACGGCTGTCCTTGGTTGCGGAGTCAGGTGGGGGCAGCCTCGGGGGTGCCTTTCCACAAGGCATGGGCGCCGCGGCAGAGCCGGTACCAGCCGTCGAAGGACACGTCGCTCAGCCGGTCGAGCGGGACGAACTTGTCGATGTAGCCGACCATCACGCCGTCTCCGGCGCGCTCCACGCTGCCGGTCGGGTGCGCCTCGTCCTGCAGGCGCACGCACAGCAGCGTGGTATCTCCGTATTGGCGCATCGCCCGGTGCAGCCGCGCCACCGTCTCGTCGGACATCTGCCCGTAGCTGCGCTTGAACAGGAATATCTTTTCCGCCCGCGTGAGGTCATCCACCAGCTTGCCGGCAAGATAGCGCAGCCGGCGGCATTGCTGTTCGCGGAAGCGGACAGGCTCCACCTGGTTCGGCTTCATGAAGGTGTGCATCTGGAACAGGCCGCGCGTATCGGTGAGGAAGTATTCACCATGCGCTTGCAGATCGAGCGTGGTGTTTGCCGGGTCGCCCACCCCCTCGAAACCGGTTTCCAGCAGCTTGAGCAGACCTTCGGGCGCGATGGACACGAACCGCAGCAGCCCCAGCGGCTCCGCCCCCGCCTGCCGCTGCACCGAACCGAATTCGCAATTGTCGCCCAGACTCTCGAACTGCATCAGCAGCTCGCGCAATGCGCCTGCCTCGGCTTCAGAACCTGGGGCGGCGCGCGTCGGGTCCCGCTGGAAGGGGGCGGCGGCGTGGATGGTGCCGTCGTATGCGGCCGCGCCGGCGGATGGGGCGCCATGCGCCGCTTCCGCGCCATCGTCGGCGGCATCCATGCGGGAAAGCCAGATCGCGTCGCCGCGCCCGAGCATGATGGCCGCATTGTTCGGGAACAGCGCCTTCGCGGCATCCCAGCGGCGCAGCGCCGCCGGCCAGTCGCGCCGGAGGCTGGCGGTCTGGGCGAAGCCCACCAGCAGGTCCGCGCTCGGCGGGAACCGGTCCACGGCCGCCTGCAGCAGCGCCTCCGACTCGTCCAGCAGCCCGGCCTCCCGCAGGGCCGTGCCGGCCCCGGCGTGGATGGCGGCGTGCTGAGGATGCGCCGCCAGCGCGGCGCGCCAGCGGCGGACCGCTTCCGGCCAGTCGGCGCGGGCGGTGGCGATCGCGGCATGGTTCACCACCACCTCGGCATTGCCGGGGAAGCGGGCGAGGAGCGGGGCGAGCAGAGCCTCGGCCTCGTCCAGCCGGGCCATCTCGCGCAACGCGATGCCGGCGCCGACCGTGCCGGAGGGATGGTCGGGGAAGCGTTCCCGCACTGCCTGCCAGCGCGCGAGCGCTTCCGGCCAATCCGCCCGGGCCTGCGCCACCAGCGCATGATTCACCGCCACCTCGATGCTGTCGGGGAAGCGGGCGAGGGCGGCCGTGGTGATGGCGTCCGCCTCGTCCAGCCGGTCCTGCTGGCGCAGCACGCCGGCGGCGCCGCCGAAACCGGCGGGATGGTCGGGGAAGCGTTCCTGCACCGCCCGCCAGCGATCCAGCGAACCGACCAGGTCGCCCTGCAACTGCGCGACGAGGGCCCGGTTGGCGGCGATGTCCAGGCTGTCGGGGAAGCGGTTCTGCGCCGCGGACAGCGTTGCCTCCGCCTCGGCGAGCCGCCCGACCTCCCGCAGGATCGCGCCCGTGCCGGCATGGCCGGCGGGATGATCGGGGAAGCGGGCCTGCACGTGCTGCCAGCGGCGCAGCGCTTCCGGCCAGTCGGCGCGCAACTGCGCCACCAGGGCGTAGTTCACCGCGATGTCGATGCTGTCCGAGAAATGCGGCGCGATCTTCCTCAGCAGCGCCTCCGCCTCGTCCAGCCGGCCGAGCGCGCGCAGCGCGGCGGCGGCATTCGCCGGACCGACCGGATGGTCGGGGAAGCGGGCGTGCACATCGTGCCAGTGGCGCAGGGCCTCCGGCCAGTCGCCTGCCTCGGCGGCACGGATGGCGGGTTCGATCAGCTCCGCCAGCGATGCTTCCGGCGTAGTGGAGGGCATGGTGTCCGCGGGGGTCTGCCGGTCCATGGCGGGGCTTTCCTCGGGATGCGGCGCATCATGGTCAGCCGGTCGCGGTGTCGGCATCGGGTGCGTGTCCATCAGCCTGTCCGCTGCCAGTAATGGCATTTCGAATCGACCGGGATCAGCCGGTCCGCAATTCCGCGCTCGCGCCGGAAATCATCCACGGCCTGGCGGCAGTTGGTCCAGGCATCCTCGCCATAATCGTCGATGATGACATAGCCGCCGACCGAGAGCTTGTCATGGAGGTTGGTCAGCCCGTCCATGGTGGATTCGTAGTAGTCCCCGTCGAGACGCATCACCGCGAGTTTCCCGATGGGCGCGGAGGGCAGCGTGTCCTTGAACCAGCCCTGAAGGAACCGCACCTGATCGTCCAGCATGCCGTAGGCGGCGAAATTGCGCTTCACCTCATCGAGCCCGGCGGCGAGGTTGTTGTAGACCTTCATCATCGCGCCCTGATGGAACTTCGCCTCCGTGGGGAAGCGCGCGGCATCCGGTTCGGGCAGGCCTTCGAACGAATCGGCCACCCAGACGTGGCGATCCGTCACCGCGTGGGCCTTCAGCATCGCCCGCATGAAGATCGTCGCCCCGCCGCGCCAGACGCCGGTTTCGATCAGGTCGCCCGGAATGCCGTGGGCCAGCACATCCGCGATGCACGCCTGAAGATTGTCGAACCGGGCGAGCGGCAGCATCGAGATGGCCGCCCCTTTGATGTAGTGATGGACGAAACCGTGCACGTACGCCGCCTGGTTCTTGGCATCTGCATCGGGCTCTTCGTCGAAAATTGTGTTTGTGAGCGATTTTTTGAGAAGATCGAGATATAATTCGATGGGTGTCATCGCAGGCCCCTGGAAATCGGATAAATTATAAAGCGCGATCCGCGGTTTTGAACACCGGATTTCGATGACATTGCCATAGATTCGCGAGGTCCGGGAAGACGTTCGGAAACCGGGGACGGGAACGGGCGATCGCGGTGCAACCGGCAAGCGGCGCCGGCCCGCGGCGAGGGAACGCCGTGCGGGATGAAACGCGTGGCGATGGCGCGGACGCAGAAAGGGCCGCTACGGGGCGCCGGTGTTGCCGAGGCTGCCGAGGCTGCCGCCGAGGCCGTTGCCGGTGTTGCCGCCGATCGGCGAGTAGCGGCCGACGTTGCCCAGCAACTGCTGCAGGATCGACGGATTGCTGCCCGGGGAGGGCGTGCTGCCGGATGCCATGGCGGCGGGCAGCGCGTTCTTTTTCGTGGCCTGGTCGATGCTTTTCAGCACGCCGTTCTGCGCGAAATGCAGGGTGACGACGTGCTGCTGCTCCACCCCCTGGATGCGGCCGACGCGCGGGCGGGTGATCTGGCTGATGTAGAGCCAGGTATTGTCGTCAAACGCCGCGTGCAGGGTGGGCGAGCCGAGCAGGGCGCGCGCATCCGCTTCCGACGAAGTGCCCGGCACCAGTTCCTTCAGCACGTCCGGATCGACCGGGTTGCCGCGTACCTGGCTGCGTGCCTGGAAGAAGCTGCAACCGGGCAGCGCGCCGGCCAGCAGCGCCAGCAGCAGCAGCCGTCCGGTGAGGCGCGCACCGGGAAGGCGCGAGAAGGAAACGCGGG
>DATKQI010000064.1:0-3121 GCA_035532755.1 Acetobacteraceae bacterium | reverse complement strand
GCCGACGAATTGCACGACATGAAGCTGGAACTGGCCCAGGCCCGCACCGGCCGGCCCGGCCATGGACGCGATCCGGCGCTGGGCCCGAAGCTCAGCAAGCTCGCCCGCCGGGCGGAGGAGATTGCCGCGACGATCGAGAGTGCCTAGATAGGAGGGTGCGGAGCTGCCCGGTGCGTCAGGCAAGTCATCCCCGGGGCCAGTAAGCATCTCCCTCGGGAGCTGGCTCTGTCGTGATCCTGGTCATGATATCCGGTGCCCACCTGCACAAGCAGGCCTTGGGAGGATGAAGCGCCAACGGCCATGGCGGCTCCGCACACCCTGACAGACCCCACCGACGCCAAGCAGGCGGCACGGGCCCGCGCCGCGGCGGCGCGAGCCGGCTGCGATCCCGCGTGGGGCACCCGCCTCGCCGGGCACGTGCTGGATCGGTACGCGCCGCCGCCCGGTGCCGTTGTGTCCGGTTTCTGGCCGATGGCGGGCGAGATCGATCTTCGCCCGCTGCTGCTCGCCCTCATCGGCCGCGGCCATGCCGTGGTCCTGCCGGTCACGCCGCCGCGGGGCCGGCCGCTGCTGTTCCGCCGCTGGCAGCCCGGGGCGGTGCTGCGCCCGGGGCCGTTCGGGGTGTGGCAGCCGACGGGCGAAATCATGATCCCCGATTTCCTGCTGGTGCCGCTGCTCGCATTCGACGGGCGCGGCCATCGCCTGGGCTACGGCGGCGGCTACTACGACCGCACTCTGGCCGGATTGCCCGTGGCAGCCCGCCTGGGCTGCGCCTTCGCCGCCCAGGAACTGGACGCGGTGCCGGTGGGACCCTACGACATCGCGCTTCCGGCCGTTGCCACCGAGTGCTGCGTGCGGATTTTCGGAGAGAGGTGAATGCGCATCCTGTTCCTGGGCGATCTGGTCGGCCGCACCGGCCGCGATGCGGCGGCGGCGGCACTGCCCCGGCTGCGCGCCGATCTCGGCATCGATCTGGCCGTGGTGAACGGGGAAAACGCCTCGCACGGCTTCGGCCTCGCCCCGGAGATGGCAACCACGCTGTTCGCCGCCGGGGCGGACGTGATCACGCTCGGCAACCATGCGTGGGACCGCAAGGAGCTGGTCGGCTACATCGGCACCGAGCCGCGGGTGATCCGCCCGCTGAATTTCCCCCCCGGCACGCCGGGGGCAGGCATGTTCGTCGCCGTGCTGGCGGATGGGCGGCGGGCGCTGGTGCTGAACGTGATGGGCCGGCTGTTCATGGACCCGCTGGACTGCCCGTTCCGCACCTCCGCCGAGGCGCTGAGCAAATACCGCCTGGGTGGCACCGTCGCCGCGATCGTTGTCGATTTCCATGCCGAGGCGACCAGCGAGAAGATGGCCTTCGCCCATTCCTTCGATGGCGACGTGTCGCTGGTGGTGGGCACCCACACCCATGCGCCTTCGGCCGATCACCAGATCCTGCCCGGCGGCACCGCCTTCATGTCTGATGCGGGGATGTGCGGCGATTACGACAGCGTGATCGGCATGGCGAAGGAGGGCGCGGCGGCGCGTTTCTGGAAGAAGCTCCCCGGCGAGCGGCTGCATCCGGCGGACGGCGAGGCGACGGTGTGCGGCATATTCGTGGAGACCGACGATGCGACCGGCCTCGCCCGCAGGATCGAGCCGGTGCGCCTGGGCGGCCGGCTGTCGCAGACGATGCCACGCGTGGCGGTGCCCGCCACCGCGTGATCGTTCCCCAAATGTCCCGCCGCTGCTAGAACCACGCCTCCACGAAACCGCCTCGACTCGGAGAGCGCCGCGATGGCCGGCCATTCGCAATTCAAGAACATCATGCACCGCAAGGGCGCGCAGGATGCCCGCCGGGGGCGGCAGTTCGCGCGGCTGATTCGCGAAATCACCGTCGCCGCCCGCGCCGGCCTGCCCGAACCCGGGTCCAACCCGCGGCTTCGGGCGGCCGTGGCCGCCGCGCGCCAGGCGAACATGCCGAAAGACACGGTGGATCGCGCCATCAAGAAGGCGGCGGGCGCGGCGGCGGGCGACGATTACGTGGAGGTGCGCTACGAAGGCTACGGCCCCGCGGGCGTGGCCATCATCGTGGAGGCGCTGACCGACAATCGCAACCGCACCGCCTCCGATATCCGCTCCGCCTTCAGCAAATACGGCGGGGCGCTGGGCGAGACCAATTCCGTCAGCTTTCTGTTCAACCGCCTCGGCATGGTGCGCTACTCGGCGACGGTGGCGAGCCCCGACGACATGCTGGAAGCGGCGATCGAGGCCGGGGCGGAGAACGTGGAAAGCACCCGGGAAGGCCACGAGGTGACCTGCGCGGCAGACAGCTTCTTCGCGGTGCGGGATGCGCTGGAGGCGCGGTTCGGCGCCCCCGAATCGGCAAAGCTCGACTGGCGGCCCGCCACGTCCGTGACGGTGGACGAGCCCCGGGCCGCGATGCTGTTCAAGCTGCTCGACGTGATCGAGGAGAGCGACGACGTGCAGAACGTCTATGCGAATTTCGACGTGCCGGAGTCGGTGATGCAGAAGCTGTCGGCCTGAACGATGGTCCGTCTGCTCGGCATCGATCCCGGGCTGCGCTTCACCGGGTGGGGCTTGATCGAATCGGAGGGCAGCCGGCTGCGCCATGTCGCCGACGGCGTGATCGCGACCGACGGCGATGCGGCGGTGCCGGAGCGGCTGAAGGCGCTGCACGATGCGCTGGCGGCCCTGCTTCTCGCCTACCGCCCGGACGAAGCGGCGGTGGAGGAGACGTATGTGAATCGCAACGGGCTCGCCACGCTGAAGCTGGGCTATGCCCGCGGCATCGCGCTGCTCGCACCGGCGCTGCTGGGCATCGCGGTGACGGAATACGGGGCGAAGACGGTCAAGATGGCGGTTGTCGGCACCGGCGGGGCCAGCAAGGACCAGGTTGGCATGATGGTGCGCCGCCTGCTCCCCGGCGCGACGCTGGGCCGCGCGGACGCCGCGGATGCGCTCGCGGTGGCGATCTGTCACGCCCACCACCGCGCGAGCCGCCGCGCCTGGGCCGGGGCGCCCGCCGCATGATCGGGCGGCTGACCGGGCGGGTCGAGGCGGTGGAGGAGGGGCGCTGCCTGATCGATGTCGGCGGCGTCGGCTACGTGGTCCA
>DATKQI010000063.1:0-8182 GCA_035532755.1 Acetobacteraceae bacterium | reverse complement strand
AAAACCTCCGCCTCGGCGGCTACCTGCTGCGCCACGACCCCGCCGAGATCGCCCGGCGCATGCAGATCTATTTCGAAACCTTCCCCCGCCTGCTCGAACGCCGCCACCAGCTCGCCGGCACGCTCAGCGGCGGCGAACAGCAGATGCTCGCCATCGCCCGCGCCCTGATGCTCAAGCCCCGCCTGCTGATCCTCGACGAACCCTCCATGGGCCTCGCCCCCAAGCTGGTGCGCGCCATCTTCACCATCATCCAGCGCATCCGCCAGGAAGGGATGTCGATCCTGCTGGTCGAACAGAACGCCCGCCAGGCCCTGCGCATCGCAGACCGCGCCTACGTCCTCGAAAACGGCCACATCGCCCTCACCGGCCCCGCCCACACCCTCGCCACAGATCCCCGCGTCCGCGCCGCCTACCTCGGCGGCGCCGCCGCGGCAGCCTGACGGCAGGGGAGAAAGCAAGTCCAGGGCAGAGCCCTGGCCTTGCTTCCTACCCCACCGCCATCGCCATCAGCGCGGCGGCGGCGTGGCTGTGGTAGCGGTGGCGGTGGCGCAGGGCGTGGAAGGTGCGGGGGGGCAGGTTCGGGCCGGTGCGCACCAGCCGGCCGGCGCGCAGGGCGTGGGCCACCACCAGTTCGGAGATGGCGGTGGCGCCGGCGCCGGCTTCCACGGCGGCGCGCACGGCTTCATTCGAGGGCAGTTCGAGGGTGAGGTCGAGTGCCGCGGGGTCGATGCCCAGCCGGCGCAGGGTGAGCTCGAACTCGGATCGTGTGCCGGATCCGGCTTCGCGCAGCACCCAGGCGGAGTCGGCCAGGCTGGCGGGGGGGTGCGTGGCCCAGGGGTGGGATGGGCTGACGACGATGACGAGCCGGTCGTGCGCGACGGTGGTGGAGGCCAACAGCGGCTCGTCCACAGCGCCTTCGACGAAGCCGAGTTCGGCCGCGCCGTCCAGCACCGCGCGGGCCACCTGGGCGGTGTTGCCCACGGACACGTGCAGGGAAACCAGCGGCCAGGCGGCGCGAAAGCGCACCAGCAGCGGCGGCAGCCAGTAGCTGGCGATGGTCTGGCTGGCCTGGACGGCGAGGCTGCCGCGCTTCAGCCCGGCCAGTTCCGACAGGGCGAGTTCCGCGGCGGCGGCGCGCGCCAGCACCGCCCGGGCTTCGGAGAGGAAGGTGCGGCCGGCCTCGGTCAGCGCCACGCCGCGGCCCACGCGATGGAACAGCTTCGTCTCGTACTGCCGCTCCAGCGCCTGGATGGCGGCGGAGGTGGCGGACTGGGTCAGGTTCAGCGCCTCGGCCGCGCGCGTCACATGCTCGCGCTCGGCCACGGCGACGAAGATGCGAAGCTGCTCCAGCGTCACGGCCGGGGCTTCACGTTCAGTACGTCACCGCCGCACGCTGTTCAGTGCGTCACCGCCGCACGCTGGCCAGCAGGTGCAGGCCGAAGGCGAGCATCACGGTGCCTGCCGCGCGATCGATCCAGCGCTGCGCCCGCCGATACGCCGCCTGCACCGGTGCCGAGGAGAACACGAGCGCGACCGACCCGTACCACAGCGGCTCGTTCACGGCGACGATGCCGAGTGCTGCGAGCCGCACCCATAGCGGCGTGCCCGATGGGAACAGGGCGACGAAGATGCTGCCGAAGAACACCATCACCTTCGGGTTCGACAGGTTGGTGAGCAGCCCGGTGCGGAAGGCGTCGCGCGGGCGCATCGTCCGCGCCGGCCCGCGCGGCAGCCCGCCCTGGCCCGCGTGCCGCCAGGCCTTCACACCCAGCCACAGCAGATACAATGCCCCGGCGATCTGCAACCCCACATACACCGCCATCGCGCGGGCCAGCAGCACCTGGATGCCGAGCGTGGCGGCGGTGGCCCACACCAGCACGCCCAGCGCAGCACCCGCCGCGGCGGCCAGCGCCGCCGGCCGGGATTGCCCGGCGGAGATGCGGGTGATCATCACGAAAGCCGGCCCGGGGGTCATCGCCCCCAGCAGGTTCACCGCCCATACCCCGGCGAGCATCAGGACGACGGACATCGCATTCTCCTGCCACGGCATCATGCCGCCAGGATCATTCCCCGATCTGCTCCGCCCCGTCCAGGTGCGCCGCGTCCGGGTGCGCGCCCTCCGCACCGGCCAGCGCGTCAATGATCGGGCATTCGGGCCGGTGGTCGCCATGGCAGTGCGTGGCGAGGTGGCGCAGCGTGCGGCCCATGTCCTGAAGCAGCGCGGCCTTCGCCTCCAGCGCCGCGACATGCCGCAGCGCGAGCGCCTTCACCTCGGCGGAGGGGCGATCCCGATCCTGCCACAGCGCCAGCAGGCGGCGGATCTCGTCGAGCGAGAAGCCAAGCGCGCGGGCCCGATGGACGAAGGCGAGCGTCTGCACGTCCGCGCCCGCGTAGAACCGGTAGCCGGCCTCCGAGCGCACCGGCGGGCGGATCAGGCCGATCTGCTCGTAATGGCGGATCATCTTGGCCGACACGCCGGACGCCTCGGCGGCCCGGCGGATCGTCACCAGCGGTTCGGCGTTCATGTCGCGAGCCCCTTCCAGCGCCGCAAAGTCAGCGCGTTCGCCACCACGGAAACCGAGGAGAACGCCATCGCCGCCCCGGCCAGCATCGGGTTCAGCAGGCCGAACCCGGCCAGCGGCAGCCCCACCAGATTGTAGATGAAGGCCCAGAACAGCCCCTGCCGCAGCTTCACCCAGGTGCGGCGCGACAGGTCGATCGCGTCCGCCACCAGCAGCGGATCGGGGCGCATCAGGGTGATGCCCGCGGTCTCCATCGCCACGTCCGTCCCGCCGGCCATGGCGAAGCCGATGTCGGCGGCGGCGAGGGCGGGGGCGTCGTTCACGCCGTCACCCACCATCGCGACCACGCCGCGTGTGCCGCGCAGTGCCGCCACCCGTTCCGCCTTCTCGGCCGGCAGCACGCCGGCGACGATCGTGTCGATCCCGAGCGCCGCCCCCGCCTGCCGCGCCGCGCCCTCGCTGTCCCCGGTCAGCAGCACCACCGACAGGCCCATTTGCCGCAGCCGGTGCACGGCCGCGGCCGCCGTCGGCCGAACGGTATCGCCGAAGCCGATCAACCCCAGCATCCGCCCCTCGGCAGTGGCAAGCCACGCGACGGTGCGGCCCTCGGCGGCCAGGCGGTCGGCCGCACCCTGCAATGCCTCGGCCGACCCGCCCGCTTCAGCCAGCAGCCGCGCGCTGCCCAGCACCAGCCGCCGGCCCTCCACCTCCGCCGTCACGCCGCGCCCGGGCAAGGTGCGGGCGGCGGTGGCCGGCGGCACTGCAATCCCCCGCTGCGCCGCTTCGGCGCGCACGGCCCGGGCCAGCGGATGTTCACTGCCGGCTTGCAGCGCGGCAGCCAGCCGCAGGACCTCGCCGGCATCCTCACCCGGCGCCGCGTCCAGTGCCACGACCACCGGCCTGCCCTCGGTCAGCGTGCCGGTCTTGTCGAACACCACGGTGGTGATGGCGTGCGCCTGCTCCAGCGCCGCGGCGTCGCGGATCAGGATGCCGTGGCGGGCGGCAAGCCCGGTGCCCGCCATGATCGCGGTCGGCGTGGCGAGCCCCAGCGCGCACGGGCAGGCGATGACGAGCACGGACACCGCGTTGATGATCGCAACCGGCACGCTCGCCCCGGCCAGCAGCCAGCCCGCCAGCACCACCAGCGCGATCGCCAGCACCACCGGCACGAACACCGCCGCCACGCGATCGACCAGCCGCTGGATCGGCGGCTTGCCCGCCTGGGCGTTTTCCACCAGCCGGATCATCCGCGCCAACACCGTCTCCGCCCCCGTCGCGGCCACGCGCAGCACCAGCGGCGCCTCGTTGTTGAGCGTCCCGCCGGTCAGCGTCGCACCCGGCGCCTTCGCCACCGGCAGGCTTTCACCGGTGATCGGGCTTTCATCCACGCTGCCCTCGCCCGATTCCACCACCCCGTCCGCCGGCATCCGCTCGCCGGGGCGGATGCGGACAAGATCACCGACCGCCAGCATCTCCACCGGCACATCCTGCTCCACCCCGTCCCGCAGCCGGTGCGCCTGCGCGGGGCGCAGCGCGGCCAGCGCGGCGATCGCCGCCACGGTCTGCCGTTTCGCCCGCCCTTCCAGATACTTGCCCAGCAGCACCAGGGTGATGACGACGGCGGACGCCTCAAAATACAGATGCGGCGCCGGCCCGGGCCAGGCGCGTGCGAGCGAAACCGCCGACAGCCCGAACGCGGCCGAGGTGCCGAGCGCGACCAGCAGATCCATGTTACCGCTACCATTGCGCGCGGCCTTCCAGCCGGAGACGTAGAACCGCGCGCCCAGCCAGAACTGCACCACGCCGGCCAGCACCAGTTGCACGACACCCGGCAGGGCGGCATGCAGCCCGAACGGCATCAGCAGCATCGGCGCGATGAGCGGCAGGCTGAGGATCACGGCGGCGGCCAGATGCACCGCCTCCCGCGCCGGACGGCCGGGCTTCGCGGGCGCGGCGGCCGGGCGCGCGCCATAGCCGGCCCGCTCCACCGCCGCGATCAGCGCCGCGGGGGAAACCGTGGGCAGCGCGCGGACCCGGGCGCGCTCGGTGGCCAGGTTCACAATGGCAGCGCTAACACCCGGCACCCGCGCCAGCGCCTTCTCCACCCGTGTGCTGCACGATGCGCAGGTCATGCCCTCGATCGCGAGGTCGAGTTCGTTCAGATCGGATATGGGCAGTGCGGTATCGGGCATGGCGGCCTCCTGGATGACCAGCCGCAGATGGAGATTCCCATCATGGGAAGGTCAAGCCGGATTGTCCACCCTTGACCTTCCCATAGTGGCAACCCCGATATGCGTGCGTGAAGGTGAAGGAGTTCCCGATGATCCGTTTCTCGATCCCCGACATGACCTGTGGCGGCTGCGTGAAGGCCGTGACCGGCGCGGTGCGCGGGGTGGATGCCTCGGCCGAGATCGCTGCCGATCTGGACAGCAAGCAGGTGGAAATCCGCTCGGCCCGCCCGGAAGCGGCCATCGCGGAGGCCATCCGCGACGCCGGCTTCACCGTGGAGCAGGCCGTCTGATCCCGAGCAGGCACCCCCAGGCGAGCAGCGAGACCAGCCCGAGCAGGGCCATCGCGTCGCGCGCGGGAAACAGCGTCACCAGCGGCGTGAGCAGCGTGGGCGCCGCCGCCTGGGCGATCAGCTGCGGCATGGCGAGCCGGCCCATCCGCTCCGCATAGCCGGCCGGGCCGAACAGCATCAGCGGCACCACGCCGCGGGTGATGGTCAGCACGCCGTTGCTGATGCCGTAGGTGATGGCGAAGGCCACCGCGTTTCCCGGCGCGGCGCTGGGGCCGGTGGCCAGCAGGGCCAGGATGCCGAGCGGCATCAGCGCGGCGGCGATGCGCGCGGTGCCGAGCGCATCGCGGAAGCGCCGCCCCACCGCCTCGATCAGCCGCCCGCTCACCTGGGATGGCCCCAGCAATGCCGCCACCGCGAGCGTGGCCGCCACCTTCAGCCCGAGCCCGTGCAGCAGCGTGAGCACATGGACCGACACGGTGGCGCTGATCGCCGCGCGCAAGGTGAGGAACACGGCGAGCAGCAGGAAGGCCTGCCGGGCGCCCGGATGGGCCGGTGGAGCGGCTTGCGCGGCGCCCGCCCGATGCACACCGTCCGCCAGCGGCGGCACCAGCCACCACAATACCGGAGCATTCACCCCCGCCAGCAAGGCCGCGCCGACCAGGGCGGTCCCGCGCCAGCCGATGCCGGCGGTCAGCGCCGTCGCCGTGGGCCAGCCGATGGTGCTGGCGAAGCCCGCGATCATGGTCACGCCGAAGATCGCGCCGGGTGCGGCCGTACCCAGCAGCCGCCCGAGCGTGGCGAACGCCGCATCGTACAGCCCCATCGCCATGCCGAAGCCCAGCACGGTCCAGCCCGCATACCACAGGGGCAATCCGGGTGCTGCGGCCAGCAGGGCAAGCCCGGCGGCCAGCACCAGGTTGCCGCCGGCCAGGATCAGCCGGCCGCCCCGCCGCTCGATCGCCTTGCCCACGAACGGCGCCGTCAGCCCGGCCACCAGCAATGCCCAGGACAGCCCGCCGATCACGGCCACGCGGCTGGCATGCAGGCTGGTCGCCACGGCCCCGGCGATCACCGCCGGCAGATAGAAAGTGCTGGCCCAGGCCAAGGTTTGTGTAAGGCCGATCACCGCGATCAGCCGGGCGCGAATCGGCATCGTGGCACGATGCGCCGAACCGCCCGCACGGTCCACGGCCCGCGCACACGAACGGGGCCGGTCCTTGCGGACCGGCCCCGTTTCGATTGGCACCCGAAGGGTCAGGCCGTCCGGATCATGCCCAGATCAGCCGCATCGTCAGCCGTTCGCGTGGGTCAGCGCCGCCTCGGCCTCGGACAGCACCGGCGCGTTGGAACCGTGCATCGGCGCCAGCGCGCCACCGCCCAACTGCACTTTCTGCCCGTTCAGGGCGAATTCCGGCGCGGTATTGCTGCCCTGGCTGCCGGCTGCCTGTTCCGAATAGATCGGCTGGGCCGGGCCGGTCACGATCGCGTCCGAGCCGGCATAGGCCACGCTGGCGGAAGCCAGGGTGATGGCGCCGATCAGGGCGAAAATGGTCTTGTTCATCGTCAGTCTCCTGTGTGGGCCGTCCGGCCCGGGTCTTTTCGTTGGCGGTGTTCCGCCGACGCCCGGGAACATGATCCACAACAGGGCAAATGATAACGTACGTTATTAAAATATCATCCATGTCCGGCTGTATGAAATCCACGTGACAGTCGCGGGGGTCACTCCTCCTCCTCGTCCGCCACGGTATTGCGCAGCACGCCCAGCCCCTCGGCCGCCACCTCCACCACATCGCCGGGCACGAGGTAGCGCGGCGGGTCGAACCGCGCGCCGATGCCGGCCGGCGTGCCGGTGAGAATGATGTCCCCCGGAGCCAGCGCCATGAAGCGCGAGATCTGGGCGATCAGCACCGGGATCGGGAAGACCAGCCGGGCGGTGCTGTCCTGCTGGCGCACCTCCCCGTTCACCCGCGTGGTCAGCACGAACGGCCCGTCGCCCGCGGCGTCCCGCGTGACGATCCAGGGGCCGAGCGAGCCGGAGTGGAAGAAGTTCTTCCCCGGCATGACATCGAGGGATTCCTCCCGCACCCAGTCCCGCAGGGTGCCGTCATTGGCCAGCATGTAGCCGGCCACGTGCTCCATCGCCTCGTCTTCGGGGATGCGGCGGCCGGCGCGGCCGATCACCACCACCACCTCCCCCTCGTAATCGAGCTTCGCCGATTCCCCCGGCCGCAGGATCGGCGCGTCGGGGCCGACGAAGCTTTCGGGGAAGCGCGCGAACAGGCTCGGGTGGGCCGGCGCCAACGGCCCGGCGCCCCCTGCCCCGGCATCGGGGTAGTTCGCCGACAGGCACAGGCACTTCCCCGGGCGGCGCAGCGGCTTCAGCAGCGTGACGGAGGCCCTGTCGTAATCCGGGGCCCGGCCGGCCGCGATCGCCGCGGCGTCCGACAGCCGGTCCGCGGCCAGCAGGGTGTGGATGTCCGTCAGGTCCATCACCCGGCCGAGATCGATGATCCCGTCCTCGACCACCGCGCCCCAGCTTCGCCGCCCCGCCTGGGTGAATGTGGCAAGCCTCATCGGAGCACGCGCCACGCATGGATGAGGGACGCAATCGAACGGCGCTTCGCAGCCATTTTATGTCTCCCCTGTCTCTTTGGGCCGCTGGTCACGGCTTCGCACGATGAGCTTGCCATCATGCCCCGGCCACCGCCACTTCTGCGTGCGCTACTCGCCCGGCAGCGGCAGGCCGCGCGGGGGCACCGGGGTCGATTGCACGATCGACGTCGTTGTCTGCCCGTGGGCCAGGAACTGGTCCAGCACGCGATCGAGCTGGTCGATCGCCGCGACATGGACCTTGAGGACGAAGCAATCCTCCCCGGTGACGCGATGGCATTCGACGACCTGCGGCATCCGCTTCGCGGTTTCCGCAATCTTGGCAAGCTGCCCTGGCGCCGGCCGCACCCGGACGAAGGCCAGGATGGGGTAGCCCAGGGCGGCGGGATCGAGCTCCAGCCGGTAGCCGGTGATGACGCCTTCCTCCTCCAGCCGCTGCAGCCGCTCGCGCACCGCCGGGGCCGACATGCCGACGCCGCGGGCGAGATCGGCCAGGGCCATCCGCGGCTCCTGCCGGAGCAGCCGGACC
>DATKQI010000062.1:0-3521 GCA_035532755.1 Acetobacteraceae bacterium | reverse complement strand
CGCCTCGGACGGGTTTTCCGCCCGCTACGATCTGGATCGGCTGCGCGGCGTGTTCTCCCGTCCCGACCACGCGCTGGCCGGGCAGTCCTATGTCGGGCGCATCCTGGTGCTGGACGCGGCGAAAGGCGGCGTCGCCACCGCCTGGATGCTGCACGAGATGGCGGCGCGCGGCATCGCGCCGGCGGCGCTGGTGCTGAACCGGGTCAATCCGATCATGGTGCAGGGCGCGGCGCTGGCGGGGTTCACCCTGCTGTCCGGGTTCGACGTCGATATCACCCGCGCGGTGCCGGACGGGGCGGAGGTGGAGGTCGATCCGCTGGCCGACCCGCCGGTGCTGCGGCTGCTGGGCTGACCCGGGCGGTCAGCGCGCGACCACCCGGTTCTGATAGACCATCAGATGGGCGAAGGCGGTCGCAAGCAGCGGTGCCGCCACGCCGAACCGGCGCGCGCGGACCAGCATGTCGCCGACGATGTGCTCGGCCTCCACGGGCAGGCCCTGGGTGAGGTCGCGATACATCGATGACGCGAGGCCGGAGCCGGCGGCGGTCAGCATCGCCTCGGTGCGCGCGCGGAACGCCGCCTCCGGCGGAAAGCCGGCAGCGGTGGCGACGGCGGCACATTCGTCGAGCATCTGCCGGGCGAGGTCGGCGCCGCCGGGCGCGGCGGCGATGTCCCCCACCGTGCCGCGCAGCAGGCAGGTGATGGCGCCGAGTGACGCCAGCATCACCCATTTCTCCCACATCGCCTGCAGGATCGCGGGCGAGGCCGCGGCGGCGAACCCGGCCCCGCCCAGGGTCGCGTCCAGCGCGGCGATCCGCTCCGAGGCGGTGCCATCCAGCTCCCCGTAGGTGAGCTTCTGCATCTCGTTCAGTTGGACGATGCGCCCGTCCGGGTCCAGCATGGTGGCCACGTAGCAGACGCCGCCCAGCAGGCCGGCCGCGCCGAATCGTTCTCCAATCGCATCGAGATGGCGCATCCCGTTGAGCAGCGGCAGAATCATCGTGGCGGGACCGATCGCCGGCGCGACGTCCGCCAGCACCTGGTCGAGCGCGAACGCCTTCACCGTCAGCAGCACGAGATCGTACGGCGCGGCGATCCGTTCCGCGGTCACGAGCCGCGGGGCGAGCGTGAGGTCGCCGTGCGGGCTGGTGATGCGCAGCCCGTCGCGGCCCAACTGCGCGGCGCGCTGCGGGCGCACGAGGAAGGTGACGTCGCGGCCGGCCTCGGCCAGCCGGCCCCCGAAATAGCCGCCGATCGCGCCGGCGCCGGCCACCAGGATGCGCATCTTGTGCCTCGTTCGTTGCGGAGACCGGACGCGGGATGCGGCCGGCGCTTGCGGGCCGGGGAATTACCGGCATATGCTGGTAATGGAGGATGTAGGCAGATGCCGATATCACGTCAAGCCGGTGCGCCTCGGACGGCAGCGCCGGCGGATGCGGGGTTGTGCAACGGGGCGGCGCTGCGCCGGGCGAACCGGCGGGTCTCGCTGCTCTACGACCAGGTGCTTGCCCCGTGCGGCCTGCGCGCCACGCAACACGCGATCCTGGTACGGCTCGCCCGCGCGGGGGCGGCGCCGGCGCTGGGGGAACTGGCGCGTGCGCTGGTGATCGATCCGTCGGCGCTGGCGCATAATCTTCGGCCGCTGGAACGCGACGGGCTCGTGGTTCTGGCGGACAACCCGCGCGACCAGCGCAGCCGGCTGGTCCGGCTGACGGCGTCGGGTCGAGCCAGACTCGCGGAGTCACGGGCGCTGTGGCGGCAGGCCCAGGCGCGGTTCGAGACGGCGTTCGGGCCGGATCGCGCGGCGCGCCTGCGGGCGGCGTTGGACGAGCTGGCATCGGACGCGTTCGCCGCTGATTTCGCCGCAGCGGCTGGAACGACGGCGGCTGCGGTGCGGCGCGCCGCGCGCGGTCCGGGTCGGGCGGAAAGCGGATCGGGCTGATCCGGGTCAGGCCCCCCGGCCCTGGTCGCGCGCGCAGACGTGCGCTAGCCTTCCGACAAGCAACATGCGGGAGGAAACCACCCATGGGCATGACCATCACGGAGAAGATCCTCGCCCGCGCGTCCGGCGCCGCCACAGTCGCGCCCGGCGACGTGGCGGTGGTGGATGTGGACACCGCCGTCCTGCTCGATCTCTCCTTCCTCCCCGAAGGTTGGCGGGAGGTGCTCAAAGTCCACGATCCGTCCCGCATCGCCATCATATTCGACCATCTGGTGCCCGCCGCCACGGTGCAGGCCGCCACCTGCCACAAGACCGGGCGCGAATTCGCCGCCAAATTCGGCATCGCGCGGCTGCACGACGTCGGCCCGGATCAGGGCATCAGCCACGCCGTGATCGCCGATCGCGCCTACGCGCTGCCCGGCAAGGTGCTGGTGAACGCCGATTCCCACACCTGCGCCGGCGGGGCCTTCAACTGCGCCGCGCGCGGCGTCGGCGGGCCGGACATGCTGTGGGCGGTCACCACCGGCTCCGCCTGGTTCCGGGTCGGGGAAACCATCCGCTACGATTTCACCGGTGCGCTGCGCCCCGGTGTGACCGCGAAGGATTTGTTCCTGCACATCGCCGGGACATACGGCGCGCATGTGAACCAGAACGTGGAATACGGCGGCCCCGGGATGTCGGGCCTGTCGATCAACGCCCGCCGCACGCTCGCTACCATGGGCGCCGAGCTGTCCGCCGAGTTCACCATCTTCGAGCCCGACGATACGCTGATCGACTACGTGCGTTCCCGCAACGACCGGCCGTTCGAGCCGGTCTGGCCGGATGCGGATGCCACCTACCGGGAACGCCGCACGATCGACCTCGGGACCCTGCAACCGCTGGTGGCGCTGCCCGATGCGGTGGTGAACCAGTCGGTGCCGGTGGGGCAGGTCGCGGGCACGCGGATCGACCAGGCGTTCATCGGCTCCTGCGCCAACGGCACCTTGGACGATCTGGAGATCGCCGCGCGGGTGGTGCGCGGGCGCAAGGTGGCGCGCGGCACAAGGTTCATCGTGACGCCGGGCACGCAGGCGATCTTCCGCGCCGCGCTGCGGGCCGGCTACATCGAAACCTTGCTGGAGGCGGGTGCGGTGGTCACGCCCGCCACCTGCGGCGCCTGCATCGGCGGTCACATGGGCGTGCTGGGGCCGGACGAGGTGTGCATCACCGCCAGCACGCGCAACTTCAAGGGCCGCATGGGCGATCCGTCCGCGCGCATCTACATGGCCTCGCCGGCGACGGTGGCGGCGTCCGCGCTGGCGGGGTGCATCGCCGGCGCCGAGGAGGTGTTCGCATGATCGCGCCCCGCGTCTGGTGCTTCGGCGACAATATCAACACCGACCTGATCCTGCCCGGCCCCTATCTCTATCGCAGCCCGGAGGAGCAGGCGCGCGCGGTGTTCCAGTCCAACCGGCCGGGCTGGGTCGATCAGGTAGGCAAGGGCGATGCGATCGTCGCCGGCTTCAATTTCGGCATGGGGTCGTCGCGTCCGGCGGCGCGGTCCGTGCGGGCCTGCGGCGTGGGGTTCCTGCTGGCCGAG
>DATKQI010000061.1:0-32715 GCA_035532755.1 Acetobacteraceae bacterium | reverse complement strand
CCAGCGCCCGGGAAACGGGGGTGCCCAGCCGGGCGAGGCGCTCGGCCGGGGCGATGAGCTGGTCGAACGGCAGATGGCCATAGCGCGCGTGCAGGAGGAACAGCCCGCGCGGAACCATCGGCACCGCCGCCGGCCGGTCCGCACTGGCCGGCACGGAGGCGGTGGCCTTGGGCAGGAACAGCACCGCCTCCGGCACGCCATGGCCGGGACCCCTCGTCTGCGGTTCATAGGCGAGGCAGGCGCCGCCGCCGCCGAGCCCGGCGCGCGACGGCAGCGTGACCGTCAGGGCGAAGCCGAGCGCGACCGCGGCGTCGGCCGCATTGCCGCCCTCGGCCAGCACCGAGCGCGCGACCAGCGCCGCACGCGGCTCATCGGCCGAAACGCCGCCGAGGAAGCCCTGCACATATCCGGGCATGCCGGGCGTGGGGGCGGGGCCGGTGAAGAAGGTCTGGCTGCCGCAGCCGGCGAGGCTGAGCGACAGGCCTAACAGCAGGCCGCTGCGCAGCCTTGCGCGGCCCTGGCGCGCGAACCCGCGGCGCGGGCGGGCAGAGGAGCCGTATCGTGACGCAAAGACCAGGACCGAGCCGCGCACCAACGCCATCTCCCTGTATCGCCCCGCTGAATCGCAGGCCGGGTTTGCCCCGGCCCGGTTCCGGACCATCGTGATCCGGCAGGGTGCCATAGACGGCTTCGCCCCACCCGGCAACCGCCCGTTCGCCAGCCGCCGCGTCACGGCCGCTTGTGCGCCGGGTGCATCCGCGACAGGCTGCCGCGCATTCCTCCAGGATCATCCCGCCCATGCCCTGCTTCCCGCGCCTGCCGCTTCTCGCCATGCTGCTGATGCTCGCCCCAGGACTTGCGCGGGCGCAGCCGGCCGGCGAATCTGCCATGCCATCCGCATTCACGCCCGCGCAGCGGGCCGAGATCGTGCAGATCGTGCGGCGGGCGCTGCAGCGCGATCCCTCGATCCTGCGCGATGCCGTCACCGCGCTGGAAGCCAGCGATTCCGTGCGGCAGACGGCCGCGGTGGCGCGGCAGAAGCGGATGCTCCTGCACGACCCGGCCGATCCGGTGGCGGGGAACCCGGCGGGGCGGGTGACGATCGTGGAGTTCTACGACACGCGCTGCCCGTATTGCCGGACCATGCTGCCGGTGATGGACCGGCTGCTGGCGCGGAACCCGGACGTGCGGCTGGTGTTCAAGGACATCCCGATCCTCGGGCCGGCCAGCCTGCTGGGGGCGCAGGCGCTGCTGGCCGCGCAGCGGCAGGGCGGCTACCTGAAGCTGCAGCATGCGCTGATGGGCGAGGCGGCCGCCCCCACCCGGGCCTCCATCCGCGCCGATGCGGAGCGGCTCGGGCTGGACGGCGCGAGGCTGGTGCGCGCGATGGACGATCCCGCGATCGCCGCGCGCATCCAGGCGAACCTCGCCCTTGCGCATGACCTCGGGGTGAACGGCACGCCGGCCTTCGTCGTCGGGCGGCAACTGGTGCCCGGGGCGATCAGCTTTTCAGACATGCAGAAGCTGGTGGCGGCGGCGCGCAAGGGGTGATGCCGGCCTGCGCCGGCATGACGGAGAGGGTCAGCCGCGGCGCACCACGTAAACTTCTTCCAGCGCCTCGGCGATGGCAGCACCGTGGGCGGCGTCCCGCGCTTCGATCATCACTTCCAGTTGCGCGGCCTGGACCGAGGGGGCGGCGAACAGGCGCTGGTGCGAGACCTCGATGATGTTGCCGCCCTGGCCGCCGATGCGGCCGGCGATGTCCGCCAGCACGCCGGGGCGATCGGGGATTTCCATCACCACCCGCAGCAGGCGGCCATCGCGCAGCAGGTTGCGCAGCAGCGTGTTGGCGAGGATGCGCGGATCGATGTTGCCGCCGCAGATGGGCAGGCCGACGCGGCGGCCGGCGAAGCGGTCAGGGAAGGCGAGGAGGGCGGCGACGGCGGCCGCGCCCGCACCCTCGGCCACCTGTTTCGCGCCTTCCGCCAGCAGGGCGATGGCCTGCTCGATCGCCTGTTCGGGCACCACCAGCACCTCGATCCCGAGATCCTGGATCACCGCGAAGGGGGCGGCGCCGATGTCGCGCACCGCGATGCCCTCGGCGATGGTGGCGCCGCCGACGGAGACCGGCTGCCCGGCGAGACGCTGGGCGAGGGGGGCATAGGCCTCGACCTCCACCCCGAACACCACCATGCCGGGCTTCAGCGCCTTCGCCACGACCGCGGCGCCGGCCAGCATGCCGCCGCCGCCGACCGGGATGACCAGCATTTCCAGATCCGGATAATCCTGCAGCAGTTCCAGCGCGAGCGTGCCCTGGCCGGCCATCACCGCCGGATCGTCGTACGGATGGACGAACACGAGGCCCTGTTCGGCGGCGAGGCGCCAGGCGTATTCCGCCGCCTCCGCCAGGGTTTCGCCGTGCAGCACCACCTTCGCGCCCCAGCCGGCGGTGCGGGTGACTTTCGTTGCCGGGGTGAAGCGGGGCATGACGATGGTGGCGGCGATGCCGAGCAGGCTCGCGTGGCGGGCGACCGCCTGGGCGTGGTTGCCGGCGGACATGGCGATGACGCCGGCCGTTCGCTCGGCTTCGGTGAGCAGCGCGAGCCTGTTCGCGGCCCCGCGTTCCTTGAACGCGCCCGTGGGGTGCAGATGATCGAGCTTGAGGATGACATCCGCCCCGGTGGCGCGCGAGAGGGACTCCGACGGGATGGCGGGCGTGCGCAGCACGCGGCCGGCGATGCGCGCGGCCGCGGCTTCGACATCGGCGAGGGTGAGCACGCGGCTCAGCCGTATTTCAGGTCGAGGATCTCGTACGAGCGGTCCCCGCCCGGGGCCGGGACCGAAATGGTTTCGCCGACCTTCTTGCCGATCAGCGCCTTGGCGAGCGGGGAGGAGATGGAGAGCAGGCCGAGCTTGATGTCCGCCTCGTGCACGCCGACGATCTGGTAGGCGGCTTCCTTCTCCGTCTCCTCGTCCACCAGCCGTACATGGGCGCCGAACTTCACATGGTCCCCGGTCAGGCTCGCCGGGTCGATCACCTCGGCGGCACCGGTGATCTCCTCCAGCTCGGCGATGCGGCCCTCGATGAAGGACTGGCGTTCGCGCGCGGCATGGTATTCCGCGTTCTCCGACAGGTCTCCATGGGCGCGCGCCTCGGCGATGGCCCGGATGATGGCCGGGCGCTCGGTGCTTTTCAGCTTGCGCAGCTCGTCTTCAAGGCGCTGCAGGCCGGGGGCCGTCATCGGGAATTTCTGCAAGGCGCGATCCTCGATCCGTCATGTTGGGCGTGTGCGTTTCGTCGTCTGCGCTTCCAGGCGTGCGGGCGACGCCTGCCGGCGCCGGCCGTAAACAAGGCCGTCGCGGCCGGGAATTCGCCCGGCCACGACGGGATCAGAACAGCGAACGAAAGTAGGACTGGAGCGGCGCGACTTCAAGGCTGCCCGATTTCAGGGCGGCGATGGCCTGCACCGCCGCCCGCGCGCCGGAGACGGTGGTGTAGTGCGGCACGCCATGGGTGAGCGCGCTGCGGCGGATGTCGAAGCTGTCCGTGATCGATTGCGGACCGGAGGCGGTGTTGATGACGAGCTGCACCTCGTTCGAGCGGATGGCGTCCACGCAGTGCGGCCGGCCTTCCAGCACCTTGTTCACCACCCGCACCTCCACCCCCGCCTGGCGGATATGCCCGGCGGTGCCGCGCGTGGCCATGATGGAGAAGCCCATGTCCGCGAGACGCCGGGCGAGCGGGATGAGCGCCGGCTTGTCGGCATCCTTCACCGAGAGGAACACCGTGCCGGCATCGGGCAGCTTCACCCCGGCGCCGAGCTGGGCCTTGGCGAAGGCGCGGGCGAAGCTCGCATCGAGGCCCATCACCTCCCCGGTGGATTTCATCTCCGGGCCCAGGATCGTATCGACATTGGTGAAGCGGGCGAAGGGGAACACCGCTTCCTTCACCGCCACGTGGCGGTGCGTGGCATCGTCGTCCAGCGCGAAATCGGACAGTTTCGCCCCTGCCATGACGCGCGCGCCGATCTTCGCCACCGGCACGCCCGTGGCCTTCGCGACGAACGGCACGGTGCGGGAGGCGCGGGGGTTCACCTCCAGCACGTACACCGTGTCGTTCTGGATGGCGTACTGCACGTTCATCAACCCGACCACGCCGAGCGCCTTCGCCATCGATTCCGTCTGCGCCTTCATCTCGGCGACGATCGCGGGCGAGAGCGAGTAGGGCGGCAGGGAGCAGGCGGAGTCCCCGGAATGAATCCCCGCCTCCTCGATATGCTCCATCACGCCGGCGACGTACACGCCTTCCCCGTCGGCGATGCAGTCCACATCGACCTCGATCGCCTCGTTCAGGTAGCGGTCGATCAGCACGGGGTTCTGGCCGGACACGCGCACCGCCTCGCGCATATAGCGGGCGAGGCCGGTGCGGTCGTACACGATCTCCATCGCCCGGCCGCCGAGGACATAGCTGGGGCGGATGATGACGGGGTAGCCGATGCGCTCGGCGATCGCCTCGGCTTCGGCGGTGGAGCGGGCGATGCCGTTGTCCGGCTGGCGCAGGCCGAGGCGCTGCAGCAGGAGCTGGAAGCGCTCGCGATCCTCCGCCACGTCGATCGCATCCGCGCTGGTGCCGAGGATGGGGATGTTCGCGGCGGCGAGGGACTGGCTGAGCTTCAGCGGCGTCTGCCCGCCGTACTGCACGATGCAGCCGAGCACGGTGCCGGCCTGCTGTTCCCGCCGGATCAGGGCGATCACGTCTTCGGCGAACAGCGGCTCGAAATAGAGGCGATCGGAGGTGTCGTAGTCGGTGCTGACGGTTTCGGGGTTGCAGTTGACCATGATGGTCTCGAACCCGGCTTCCTTCAGCGCATAGGCGGCATGGACGCAGCAATAGTCGAACTCGATCCCCTGGCCGATGCGGTTGGGGCCGCCGCCGAGGATGATCACCTTCTCCCGCGCGGTCGGCGCGGCCTCGCAGGCGGGGGTGCCGAAGCCGCCTTCGTAGGTGGAATACATGTAAGGCGTGGCGGAGGCGAATTCGCCGGCGCAGGTGTCGATGCGCTTGTACACCGGGTGCACGGAGAGGCGGGCGCGGAGGGCGGCGATGTCCCGCTCCTTCACGCCCGCGATCGTGGCGAGCTGGATGTCGGAAAAGCCGAGGGCCTTGACCCGGCGCAGCGCGGTGGCCTCCTGCGGCAGGCCGGAGGCGTGGATTTCGGCCTCCGCGGCAACGATTTCGGCGAGCTGGCGGAGGAACCACGGATCGAACTTGCAGGCGTCGTGGATTTCCTCGACCGGCAGGCCGGCGCGCAGGGCCTGGGCGGCCATCAGCAGCCGGTCCGGCCGCGGGGCGGACAGCGCGGCGCGGAAGGCATCGGCCCCGCCATCTCCGGGCGGGTCGATCGGGTCGAGACCCGACAGGCCGGTTTCCATGCTGCGCAGGCCCTTCTGCAAGGCCTCGGCGAAGCTGCGGCCGATCGCCATCGCTTCGCCCACCGATTTCATCGAGGTGGTGAGCAGCGCGGGCGTGCCGGGGAACTTCTCGAAGGTGAAGCGGGGGATCTTCACCACCACGTAGTCGATCGTGGGTTCGAAGCTCGCGGGCGTGGTGCGGGTGATGTCGTTCGCCAGCTCGTCCAGCGTGTAGCCGACGGCGAGTTTCGCGGCGATCTTGGCGATGGGGAAGCCGGTGGCTTTCGAGGCGAGCGCGGAGGAGCGGGAGACGCGGGGGTTCATCTCGATGACCACCATCCGCCCGTCCGCCGGGTTGACCGCGAACTGCACGTTCGATCCGCCGGTATCCACGCCGATCTTGCGCAGGCAGGCGATGGAGGCATCGCGCATGCGCTGGTATTCGCGGTCGGTGAGGGTGAGGGCGGGGGCGACGGTGACGGAATCGCCGGTGTGCACGCCCATCGGGTCGATGTTCTCGATCGCGCAGACGATGATGCAGTTGTCCGCGCTGTCGCGGACCACCTCCATCTCGAACTCCTTCCAGCCCAGCACGCTTTCCTCGATGAGGACCTCCGTGGTGGGCGAGGCGTCGAGCCCGCCCAGGACGATCTGCTCGAACTCCTCCCGGTTGTAGGCGATGCCGCCGCCGGTGCCGCCCAGGGTGAAGCTGGGGCGGATGACGGCGGGCAGGCCGACCTCGGCCAGCGCGGCGCGGGCGTCTTCCATCGTGTGGGCGATGGCGCTGCGCGGGCTTTCGATGCCGATCTCCGCCATCGCATCGCGGAATTTCAGCCGGTCTTCCGCGCGATCGATCACCTCGGCCTTCGCGCCGATCAGCTCCACGCCGTGGCGGGCGAGGGTGCCGGCGGCGGCGAGCTTCATCGCGGTGTTGAGCGCGGTCTGCCCGCCCATGGTGGGCAGCAGCGCATCGGGCTTCTCCTTCGCGATGATCTTCTCGACGATCTCGGGCGTGATCGGCTCGATGTACGTGGCATCGGCCAGCGACGGGTCGGTCATGATCGTGGCGGGGTTGGAGTTCACCAGGATCACGCGGTAGCCTTCGGCGCGCAGGGCCTTGCACGCCTGGGCGCCGGAATAGTCGAACTCGCAGGCCTGGCCGATGACGATGGGGCCGGCGCCGATGATGAGGATGGAGCGGATGTCTGTGCGTTTGGGCATCGGTTCAGCCCTTCATCATCGCGACGAAGCGGTGGAACAGGTGGTGCGCGTCCGTGGGGCCGGGGCTCGCCTCCGGGTGGTACTGCACGGAGAAGACCGGGCGGTCGGTGCAGGCGAGGCCTTCGTTGCTGCCGTCGAACAGGCTCACGTGCGTCACTTTCACGGTGGCGGGCAGGGTGTCGGGATCGACGGCGAAGCCGTGGTTCTGGCTGGTGATCTCCACCCGGCCGGTGGCGAGTTCCTTCACCGGCTGGTTCGCGCCGCGATGGCCGCGATCGAGCTTGAAGGTGCGCCCGCCGAGGGCGAGGGCCAGAAGCTGGTGGCCGAGGCAGATGCCGAACAGGGGCTTGCCGGAGGCGAGCACGCCGCGGATGGCGGGCACCGCGTATTCCGCCGTGGCGGCCGGGTCTCCGGGCCCGTTGGAGAGGAACACGCCGTCCGGCTCGTGGCGCAGGATATCCTCGGCCGTCGCGGTGGCGGGCACCACGGTGACACGGCAGCCGGCGGCGGCGAGGCTGCGCAGGATGTTGCGCTTCGCGCCGTAATCCACCGCGACGACGTGGTGGGCGGGTGCCGCCTGGCGGCCGAAGCCGGCGGGCCAGGCCCATTCCGTTTCGTCCCATTCATAGGACTGGGTGCAGGAGACTTCCTTGGCGAGATCCATCCCGAGCAGGCCGGGCCAGGCGGCGGCCCGGGCGCGCAGGGCCGGAAGGTCGAACTGCCCGTCGGCCGGGTGGGCGAGCACGCCGGCGGGGGCGCCGGCATCGCGGATGCGCAGCGTGAGGGTGCGGGTATCCACCCCGGCGATGCCGGGCAGGTTCATCCGCAGGAGCCAAGCGTGCAGGTGCTGTTGCGCGCGCCAGTTGCTCGGGGCGGTGATGTCATCCTTCACCACGAGGCCGCGGGCGGCGGGGGTGGCTGCCTCGATATCCTCCGCGTTGGCGCCGACGTTGCCGATGTGGGGGAAGGTGAAGGTGATGATCTGGCCGGCGTAGGACGGATCAGTGAGGGTTTCCTGGTAGCCGGTCATGCCCGTGTTGAAGCAGACCTCGCCCACCGGGGCGGGGGCGTGCGTGTGGGCGCCGAAGCCGCGGCCCCAGAAGATGGCGCCGTCGGCGAGGATCAGCGCGGCGGTGGCGCCGTCGGGCGGGGCATCGTGGGGCGCGGCGGGGGGCATGGCGTGGCCTTGCGGTTCGGGCTGGCCGGGGAGATCGGGTAGCGTGAGGCCGGTGGCGGCGAGGATGGCGGGCCAGTGGCGGGCGGGAATGGCGGCGGACTGGCGCCATTTGCGCAGCGCTTCGGTGCCCACGCCGGTGAGGCGCGCGGCGGCATCCGGGCCGCCCAGGCGATCGATGATCTCGGCGACGGTGATGGGCATGGGGAGGAGATAGGGGAAATTATTTCCCGGCGCAAGGTTTGATCCGGTGTGGGAAATTAACTCCCGGACGACACGGGGAAGCGTTCGGCGTGGCGAGGAACGCCCTGTCTGGTTACGGTGGTGAAAACGCGGGAGGGATACGTGATGAGGCGGGTTTGCTGCCGGTTCCCGATGACGGTGACCGGGATCTGTGACGGTGTGCTCACCCGCTGCGCCGGGGGTTCGGCTGTGATACACCGGTCGCTCATCATACCAGCGGAGGCGGCATGGCGTTGCGTGAGGCGTTTACCGAGCAGTTGAAGGCCTCCATGCGGGCGGGGGACGCGCCGCGCACCTCCACGCTGCGCATGATCCTCGCGCGGCTGAAGGATACCGACATCGCCGCCCGGCCGAAGGGGATTTCCGCGATTCCGGACGAGGAGATCATCGCCATGCTGCGCGGCATGGTGAAATCCCGCCGCGAGTCGGTGGAGATGTACCGCCAGGGCAAACGGGACGATCTGGTGGCGAAGGAGGAGGCGGAGATCGCGGTGATCGAGGGCTTCCTGCCGCGGGCGATGGGGGCGGAGGAGATGGGCCGCGCGGTGGAGGCCGCCATCGCGGCGACCGGGGCGGCGGGGATGAAGGACATGGGCAAGGTGATGGCGGAGCTGCGCGCCCGCTACGCCGCCACGCTCGACATGGCGCAGGCGGGGCCGCTGGTGAAGGCAAGGCTGGCCGGCTGATGGCGCTGCCGCCGCAATTCCTGGACGAATTGCGTGTCCGCACCCCGCTCGCGGCGCTGATCGGGCGGCGGACGAAGCTCGGCCGGTCGGGGCGGGAGTGGAAGGGGTGCTGCCCGTTCCATAACGAGAAGACGCCGAGCTTCTACGTGTACGACGACCATTACCACTGCTTCGGCTGCGGGGCGCATGGAGACGCCATCGGCTTCGTGATGCAGAGCGAGGGGCGCGGGTTCGTCGAGGCAGTGGAGTCCCTCGCCGCCGAGGCGGGGATGGAGGTGCCGAAGCCGAGCCCGGCGGCGGCGGAGGCGGAGCAGCAGCGGGCCGGGCTGCACGAGGTGCTGGAGGCGGCGCAGCGCGCCTTCGCCCGGCGGCTGATGCTGCCGGAGGGGCGCGCGGCGCTGGAGTATCTGCGCGGGCGGGGGCTGGGCGAGGAGACGATCCGCCGCTTCGGCCTTGGCTGGTCCGGCGAGGGGCGCGGGGCGCTGGCGGCCGATCTGGCGCGTGAGGGGATCGAGGTGCCGCAGCTGGTCGAGGCCGGGCTGATGAAGGGCGGCGAGGGGGAGCGGCAGGTCGATCTGTTCTTCAACCGGGTGATGTTTCCGATCCGCGACCGGCGCGGCCGGGTGATCAGCTTCGGCGGGCGCATCCTGGGCGAGGGGCAGCCGAAATATGTGAACGGGCCGGAAACCGCGCTGTTTTCCAAGCGGCGCACGCTGTACGCGCTCGATCTGGCGCGCGAGGCGGCGCGGCGCGGGGCGCCGGTGGTGGCGGTGGAAGGCTACATGGATGTGATCGCCCTGCATGAGGCGGGGTTTGCGGGCGCTGTGGCGCCGCTCGGCACGGCGCTGACGGGCGAGCAGTTGGAGGAATTGTGGCGGCTGTCTCCGGCGCCGGTGCTGTGTTTCGACGGCGATGCCGCGGGCAGCCGGGCGGCGGCACGGGCGGCCGAGATCGCGCTGCCGATGCTGGGGCCGGAACGCACGCTGCGGCTGGCGGCGCTGCCGGCGGGGGAGGATCCGGATACGCTGGTCCGGCGCCAGGGGGCGGCTGGGTTCCAGGCGGTGGTGGAGGCGGCAAGGCCGCTCGCCGTTGCCCTGTTCGACCTGCTGCGCGAGGGGACCGGCGGGATTACGCCCGAGGCGCGCGCCGCCTTCCGCGCGCGGCTGGAGGCGGCCGCGGGCCGGATCGCCGATCGGCCGCTGGCGAGCGAGTACCGCCGCGCGCTGCTGGACCGGTTCTTCGGGGAGCGGCGGGGGGATGGCCGGCGCGGGCCGGGCGGCCGTTTTGCGTCACCGAAGGCTTCCGCCCATGTCTCCTTGGCCCGGCCGTCAGCGAGCGAGGCCGGGACGATCGCCGAGCAGGGGCGGGTGCTGACCGCCATCCTGCTGACCCACCCGCACCTGATGCCGGACGTGGAGGAGGCGTTCGCCATGCTGGACCTGCCGCTGCCGCTGGCGCGCATCCGCGCTGCGCTGTCGGCGTGGGTGGACGGCGCACCGGCGCTTGACTCGTCCAGCCTGATGAACCACTTGACCCAGGTTGGACTGGAAGGGGATGCCGCGCGGGCGCTGACGGGTTCGCCATTGCCGGCCTGCGCGATGGCTGAGGCCCTGCCGGCGGAGGCTGCGGCCAGTTGGTGGCAGATCTACGGGTTGATGCGGCGCAGCCGCCTGGACGAGGAAGTGGCGGCCGCAAGCCGCGATTTCACCGCCCGGGCCGATGCGGCGTCCGAGCGGCGGCTGGTGGCCATCGCGACGGCGCGCGCGGCACTTGCCCGCGGCGAGCAGGATGCGGACGCTTGACGAGGTTGGGTTTCAGCGTGCGCGACCCCTTCTATAGAGAGATTGTTTTGCGGAGAGCCTGAACGATGGCGACGAAACCGACGGCGACTGCCGAAGCTGCCAGCCCCGAGCAGGACGTGGAAACCACGCTGCTCGACACGCAGTCGGCCGCCGTCAAGCGGCTGATCGCGAAGGGGAAGGAGCGCGGCTACATCACCTTCGACGAGCTGAACGCGGTGCTGCCGTCTGACCAGAACAGCTCCGAGCAGATCGAGGATGTGATGGCCAATCTCAACGAGATGGGCATCCAGGTCGTCGAGGGCGAGGAGACCGAGGAGGGCGAAGCCCCGGCGGTGAAGGCCGCGGCGCCCGAAGGGGCGGAAGAGGAAGAGGAACAGGCCGGCAACGTCGATGAGGCGAGCGTTGGCCGCACCGACGATCCGGTGCGGATGTACCTGCGCGAGATGGGCAGCGTGGAGCTGCTCTCCCGCGAGGGCGAGATCGCGATCGCGAAGCGCATCGAGGCCGGGCGCGACATGATGATCGGCGGGCTGTGCGAAAGCCCGCTGACCTTCCGCGCCATCATCGCCTGGCACGACGCGCTGAAGAACGGCAAGATGCTGCTGCGCGACATCGTGGATCTGGAGGCTACGCAAGGACTCGGCGTCGCGGCGATCGAGGCGGAAGCCGAGGCTGACGGCGTGGCCGGGGGTGTGGCCGCGGGCGTGGATGGCGCCCCCGAACCCGCACCCGCGTTCGAGGCGGTCGAGGAACTGGATGAGGGCGAGGAGGGCGAGGGGCCCGGCCTGTCCCTGTCCGCGCTCGAGGAGAAGCTGAAGCCCGAGGTGCTGGCGACCTTCGAGGAGATCGAGGCGCTCTACAAGAAGCTGCACAAGATGCAGAACCGGCGGCTGGAGACGATCTCCTCGGGCGAGGAGGTCAACGCGCGCTCGGAAAAGACGTACGAGAAGCAGCGCGAGGAGCTGGTCGGCAAGGTCGAGCAGGTACGCCTGCACAACAACCGCATCGAGGAGCTGGTGGCGCAGCTCAAGGAGCTGAACCAGCGGCTGACCGCGCTGGAGGGCCAGCTTCTGCGCCTCGCGGAAAGTGCCAAGGTCGGGCGCGAGGACTTCCTGAAGGAATACCGCGGCCACGAGCTGGACCCGAACTGGCTGGAGCGGGTGAGCCGCCTGCCCGGCAAGGGCTGGAAGACCTTTGTTTCGAGGCACCTCGCGCGGATCAACGAGCTGCGCGGCCATATCGGCGTGGTGGCGACCGATGCCTCCCTCCCGATCGACGAATTCCGCCGCGTGTACATGACCGTGAGCCGGGGCGAGCGGGATTCGGCGCGGGCGAAGAAGGAGATGATCGAGGCGAACCTGCGGCTCGTGATCTCGATCGCCAAGAAATACACCAATCGCGGCCTGCAATTCCTGGACCTGATCCAGGAGGGCAACATCGGGCTGATGAAGGCGGTGGACAAGTTCGAGTATCGCCGCGGCTACAAGTTCAGCACCTACGCCACCTGGTGGATCCGCCAGGCGATCACGCGCTCGATCGCCGATCAGGCGCGCACGATCCGCATTCCGGTGCACATGATCGAGACGATCAACAAGCTCGTCCGCACCTCACGGCAGATGCTGCACGAGATCGGGCGCGAGCCCGCGCCCGAGGAGCTGGCCGAGAAGCTCGGCATGCCGCTTGAAAAAGTGCGCAAGGTGCTGAAGATCGCCAAGGAGCCGATCAGCCTGGAGACGCCGATCGGCGACGAGGAGGACAGCCACCTGGGCGACTTCATCGAGGACAAGGCGGCGGTGATCCCGCTGGATGCCGCGATCCAGGCCAACCTGCGCGAGGCGACCACGCGCGTGCTCTCCTCCCTCACCCCGCGCGAGGAGCGGGTGCTGCGCATGCGCTTCGGCATCGGCATGAACACCGACCACACGCTGGAAGAAGTGGGCCAGCAGTTCAACGTGACGCGCGAGCGCATCCGCCAGATCGAGGCGAAGGCGCTGCGCAAGCTGAAGCACCCGAGCCGCAGCCGCAAGCTGCGCAGCTTCCTCGACGACTGATGGAGCCGGCCGGCGCCCCGCCGCGCATGCGGCGTTCTTCAGAAATAGCACCGCGCATGCGGCGTTCCTCAGAAATAGCGCCGCGCATGCGGCATCTTCACCATTATTGAGCGGACCCGGCGTGCTGCGGATGGAGCCGGTGGCGCGGGTGAAGGTGACGGTGAGCTTCCTGCGCATGGATGCTCCGCCCGACGAACCGGCGCCGGCGCTCCCGCCTTCGGCCGAGGTCGTGCATCTGCCTCAGCCGTCGCTCGCACTCTATCACGAGCTGTACGACACGGTCGGCGCGCCGCATCTGTGGTGGCTGCGGCGGGTGATGCGGGATGAGGATCTGGCGGCGATCCTGCGCGATCCGCGCGTATCCGTGCATATGTTGCACCACAACGGCGTGCCGGCCGGCTTCTTCGAGCTGGATGCCGCATCCTGGCCGGTGGTGAATCTCAGCTATTTCGGCCTGATGCCGCAGGCCGTGGGCAAGGGGCTCGGCCATGCGTTCCTGCGCCGGGCGGTCGATGCGGCCTGGGCGCAGTCGATTCATGGCGAGGTTGTGCGCGGGGTGAGCGTGAACACCTGCACCGCCGACCATCCGCGCGCGCTGCCGATGTATCTGCGTGTCGGCTTTCGCCCGGTGCGCCAGGTGCGGGAGGTGTGGAACATTCCGTTGCGCCTCGGCATGGTCATTCCCGAACATCTGCGCACGTGAGGCAAGCCGGGGTCTCGGGCCGGACAGGGAGGGGCTGATGGAGTTCGCAGGCGGCAGGATGCTGGCGGAGACGGAAGCGGGCATCGGCCTCATCACCTTCAACCAGCCCGGGAAGCGCAACGCGATGTCGGTGGAGATGTGGGGAGGCTTGGGTGAAATCCTGGACGCCTTCGCCGCCGATGCCGCCATCCGCGCGGTGGTGCTGACCGGGGCCGGCCACAAGGCGTTCGTCTCGGGCGCGGACATCAGCCAGTTCGAGGAGCAGCGCGGCACCGAAGATGCGCGCGCGGCCTATGACCGGCTGGCCGGCTCGGGCCGGGCGAAGCTCGCCGCGTTTCCGAAGCCGGTGATCGCGCGCATCCGCGGCTTCTGCCTCGGCGGCGGGCTGGCCATCGCGATGCAGGCCGATCTGCGGATCGCGGCCGAGGACAGCCAGTTCGGCATTCCGGCCGCCCGGCTCGGCATCGCCTACGGATTCGACATGGTGACGAAGCTCGTTTCGCTGGTGGGCCCCGCGCATGCCCGCATGCTGCTCTATTCCGGCGCCCGCATCGACGCGCAGGAGGCGCAGCGGATCGGGCTGGTGAACCGCGTGGTGAGCAACGAGGACCTGTCGAACACGGTGCTCGATCTGGCGCGGCGGATCGCCGACAACGCGCCGTTGTCGGTGGCTGCGTCCAAACTGTCGGTGGCGGCGGCGGAGAAGGATGCGGGCGCGCGGGACATGGCGGCGGTGCAGCGGGCGATCGCGGCGTGTTTCGACAGCGATGACTACCGCGAAGGGCGCACGGCGTTTCTGGAGAAGCGGGTGCCAGGGTTTTCCGGCCGCTGACAAGGCTGGCCGCGCCTGCCCCTGTCAGAATGTGTGCAGCAGGTCCGGCAGCCAAGGTGCGGCCATGTCCACCTTGCGGACGAACAGCCGGCCATGGGGGTTCAGCGCACGCAGCTCATCCGCATCGCGGAATACGTAGGGGCGCGGGTCCCGGCTGAAATCGGTGTACATGAAATGCGTGAACCGGGCCGGGGGGCACCGATCGGCGATGATGGTGTGGAAATATGCCTCGTCCGGGATGGCGGAGAATTCGAAGGATTCGCGCATCCAGTCGTCATTGTCGTAGCTGTCGAGGATCGTCTCGACCAGCGGGCGCCGCACCGCCCACCATTGCGAGCCGCCATGGATGCTGCTGAACGGCTTCTTCCCCTGCTGGCGCAGCGCGGTCAGCCGCGCCATCGCGGCGAGGCATTCGGCCGTGATCTCGCGGTCGTTGACCGGTGCGCCGCGCGCCGAGGTCGCGCCGGAATCGAGCATGAAGAACCCCTCGTAGCGGTGCATCCGGTCCCCGGGCTCGATGCGGTACATCTCCATGAACTCGACATCCTCGGCAAGCCGCGCGCACAGCGCCCCCGGCGACAGCAGCGGCAGCGAGTCATCCGAAATCAGCAGGTAGCGATCGTATCCGCCGTTCTGCTCGGCCGCCTGCAACAGATGCACGACCGCGCGGACCATATTGAAGCCGCCCCAGAACACCGACTCGCGCGGTTCGACGAACCGGAGCCGCCCGGCCGGATCGGCATGGGCACGGAACGGTTCGATCGGCATCTTGGCATCGACATGCACCAGCAGATCCGCATCGCAGGCCCTGAAATACGCCTCCAGGATCGCGAGGCCCCGCGGGGCGTAGCAGGCGAGGATGAGGACGGCGAGGCGCATGCAGGCTTCCTTCTGCGGCTTGGCCGGAGCCGAGGGCCGGATGGCAGGGCCGACCGGCATTGTTGCAAGCCGCTGGTGACAACACCACCGCCGCCGGTTACGTTCCGCCACAGACACAGGTGGCCCGCAAGGGCTGAAACGGGAACGCGCGAGGCCGGATGCACGGCCCATCGGCGGCTGCCCCCGCAACTGTAGGCGGTGAGTCCGGCCCCCGACGGCGCCATTGTTCTCCACAAGGGAACGAGAAGGCAGGGGGCGGGCAACGATCCGTGAGCCAGGAGACCGGCCCGTGTCGAGACTGTTCGCGCGCGTCGGGCGGGGTGCACCGAGGCAACGGGAGAGAGACCCGCAGGCGGAAGTCGTCCCTGTTTCTGGGGGCCGCGCGCGCCGCGCGCGGTTCCGCTGCATGGAGGACCGCATGCGCCGCCTTGTGCTCGCTGCGTTGCTGACGACAAGCTTTCTATCCACCGCCTGCCTCGCGCCGGCGGCCCGGGCCCAGTCCGCCCCCGATGCCACCCCCCCCGATGCCACCGCTGCTATTCCCGAAACCGTGGTGACGGCCACGCGGGTGCCGACGGGGGTGGAGAACGTGCCCGCGGGGGTGACGGTGATCACCCGCAAGACCATCGATCAACGCGGCTACACCTCGCTCGTGCAGGCGCTCTCGGCGGTGCCCGGGGTGCGGGTGGTGCAGTCCGGCGGGCCCGGGGGCAACGCATCGGTGTTCATCCGCGGCACCAATGGCAACCATGCGCTGGTTCTGCTGGATGGCACGCCGATCAACGATCCGTCGATCGCCAACGATGCGTTCAATTTCGGGGTCGATACCCTTTCCGACGTGGAGCGGATCGAGGTGGTGCGCGGGCCGATGTCCGGCCTCTACGGTTCGGGCGCGGTGGGGGGGGTGATCAACATCATCACCCGCCACGGCAAGGGCACGCCGCGCGCCAGCCTCTCGCTCGCCGGCGGCACGCAGGACACGCTGCTGGGCGGTGCATCGCTTTCCGGGTCGTCCGGCAAGTTCGACTATGCGCTGAGCTACGGTGGGGAATCGACCTCCGGCTTCGATGCGCTGGCGCGGCGGTTGGCCGCATACACCGGGCGCGGCGACGGATACCGCAACGATACCGGCACGATCGACCTGGGATACACGCCGGTGCAGGGCACGCGGCTGTCGCTGCTGCTGCGCGGGCGCTACGTGAAATACGCCTATCCCGATGTCGGCTTTCCCGCTTTCGACGATCGGAACGAGATGGGGCAGGATACGAGCCTGTTCGGCCGCGTCGGCGTGCGCAGCCGCCTGTTCGATGGGCGGCTGACGACAAGGCTGTATCTCTCGCGCCTGCAGGACGATCGCCGCTACACCAACCTGTTGGATGCGAACGACCCGAACCAGGCGATGGAAGACAGCCGCTACCACGGCTATCGCACCGCGCTGCAATGGAACAACACGCTGCTGCTGCCCGATGCCGGCCCGGCCCGGTTCACCAGCCTGACGTTCGGGTACGACCACAGCCTCGATTCGGCGAAAGTGCGGCTGAACAGCATCACCGGCGGGTTCGTCTATCGGCAGAACCTCGACGCGAGCGCATCTTCCGACGCCGGGCATGCCGGGATCCAGACAACCCTGTTCCACCGGCTGACGCTGAGTGGAAACCTGCGCGAGGAAGCGGTGCAGAATGTGGGCAGCGCGTTCACGTGGCGGCTGGGGGCGAACCTCGCCCTGCCGGAGATCGCCTCCCACCTGAAATTCGCCTATGGCACGGCGTTCCGCGCGCCCTCCCTGTTCGACCGTTACGGCATCGACAGCAGCGGCTATGTGGGCAACCCCAACCTGAAGCCCGAGCACAGCCGCGGCTGGGAAGTGGGCATCACCACCGATCTTCCGGCGTTCGGGCGGCGGCGGTTCGCCTCCGTCTCCGTCACCTATTTCCACAACCGGATCAGCAACCTGATCGTCACCCAGTTCGCACCGGTCTTCACCGCGGTGAACGTCGGCGCCGCGCGCACGCAGGGGGTGGAAACGGCGCTGACGCTGCGGCCGGCATCGTGGCTGTCGATCGACGCGGCCTATACCTACACCGACGCGCGCGACCTCTCCACCGGCAGCTTGCTGCTGCGCCGGCCGGAGAACCAGGCGTCGATCGACGTGCGCGCCACGCCCCTGCCGGGGCTGACCATCGCGCCGGAAGTGCTCTACACCGGGGGATCGGAGGATTTTCTGGTGGACAATGCCGGCTTCCCGGCCGGCACCGGCCTGACCGAGCCGGGCACCATCGTCAACCTCACCGTCTCCTATCGGCTCACGCCGAAGATCACGATCTTCGCGAACGGGAACAACCTGTTCTATTCCCGCTTCGAACCGGCGAGCGGCTACGCCACCCCCGGCCAGAGCTTCCTGTTCGGCATCCGGGCAGCGCTGTAGCGGGGGGCGATATCCGGCGCTTCGATCCGTGGCGGCGATTGTTGTTCGCCCGCCGCCCCGGATCGGGGTATGCTGGGCGCAGGGGTTCGATGGAGGCTGAAATGGTCAGGATCGTTCTGCTGGCTCTGGTCGTGCTCGGCGGCATGGCGAGCATCGCCGCGATGACCGCCCAACCGGCGGCTGCCTGCCAGTACAACAAGATTCACACCAGCTGAACGGGGCTGCGGCCGCCCTATTTCACGGTCGCGACCTGCAGCGCGTTGGTGGTGCCGGAGCGGCCGAAAGGCACGCCGGCCGTAACCACGATTTCCTCGCCGGCTTCGGCGAAGCCTTCGCGTTGCGCCACGTGGCAGGCTTTCGAGACGGTCTCCGTCATCGAATGGACCTCCGGCGTCACCACGGCATGCACGCCCCACGCCACGGCCAGCCGGCGGGCGGTTTCGGTGTTCGGCGTCAGCCCCAGGATCGGGCAATCCGGGCGCTCACGGGCGACGCGCAGCGCGGTGCTGCCCGATGCGGTGAAGGCGGCGATGGCCTTCGCGCCGATGGTGTGGGCGACCTGCTGGGCCGCGGCGGCGATGGCGTCGGCCGAGACCGGCTCCGGCGCGGGGCGCGAGGCATCGAGGATGGCGCGCCAGCCCGCATCCTGCTCCACCCGGGCGATGATGCGGTCCATGATGTTGACCGCCTCGTAGGGATATTGCCCTGCGGCGGTTTCGGCGGACAGCATCACCGCATCCGCCCCGTCGAACACCGCAGTCGCGACGTCGGATGCTTCCGCGCGGGTGGGGGCGGGGGCGCTGATCATGCTCTCCAGCATCTGGGTCGCCACCACCACCGGCCGGCCGAGCTGGCGGGCGGCGCGGACGATGCGCTTCTGGGCGAGCGGCACCTCCTCGGGCGGCAGTTCCACGCCGAGATCGCCGCGGGCGACCATCACCGAATCCGACAGGCGCAGGATCTCGTCGAGGTTTTCGAGCGCCTGGGGCTTTTCCATCTTGGTCATGATCCAGGCCCGGCCCGCGGCGATCTCCTTCGCCTCGGCCACATCCTCCGGCCGCTGGACGAAGGACAGGCCGATATGGTCCACGCCGTGATCGAGCGCGAAGGCGAGATCCTCGCGGTCCTTCACGGTCAGCGCAGGGATCGGCAGCACCACGTCCGGCACGTTCACGCCCTTGCGGTCCGACAGCGGGCCGCCGACCATCACTTCGGTCTCCAGGTGGTCATCCCGCGTGTGCACCACGCGCAGGCGCAGCTTGCCGTCGTCCAGCAGCAGGGTGGTGCCGATGGTGGCGGCCTTGATGATCTCCGGGTGCGGCAGGTTCACGCGGTTGGCGTTGCCGGGCGTGGGGTTGAGGTCCAGCCGGAAGCGGTGGCCGGTTTGCAGGTGCACCCGCCCGCCGCCGAAGCGACCCACCCGCAGCTTCGGCCCCTGCACGTCTGCCAGGATGCCGATCGGGCGGCCGAGCCTGCCCTCCAGGTCGCGGATGATGGCGATGCGCGCGGCGTGGTCGTCGTGGTTGCCGTGGCTGAAGTTCAGCCGGAACACATCCGCCCCGGCCAGGAACAGCCGCTCCAGCATCTCCGCGGTGGAACTGGCGGGACCGACCGTGGCGATGATCTTGGTGCGGCGGCGACGGCGGATCTGGCTGTGTGCGGGCATGCGGGATGCTCTTTCAGGCAAGGGGGCGGAAGGCCACGATCAGGCCACCAGGACGGCGCGGATGTCGTTGACGTTGGTGAGGGTCGGGCCGGTGCGGATCAGGTCGCCCAGCGCGTCGAACAGGGTATAGCTGTCGTGCCCGGCGAGCAGCGCGCGCGGGTCGAGCCCCAGGGCGTGGGCGCGGGGAAGCGTGTCCGGCGTGATGATGGCGCCGGCCGCATCCTCGGTGCCGTCAATCCCGTCGGTGTCGCCGGCGGCAGCCCAGATGCCGGGTGCCTCGCCAAGCGCGACAGCGAGGGCGAGCAGGAACTCCGTGTTGCGGCCGCCGCGCCCGGCCGCGCCGGCGCCGATGGTCACCGTCGTCTCCCCACCCGAAAGCAGCAGCGCGGGCGGGCGGGCGGGCAGGCCGTGCGCGCGGATGGACCGCGCGATGCCCGCCATCATCGTGCCCATCTCCCGCGATTCGCCTTCCAGCGCGTCACCCAGGATCAGCGGGCTGACGCCCAGGGCGCGGGCCTGCGCGGCGGCTGCGTGAAGCGCCATCAGCGGGGTGGCGACCAGTTGGAAATGCGCGCGCGGCAGGCTGCCGGGCTTGGGCGTTTCATCGGCTGCCCGCGCGAGACGGGCGCCTGCGGCGGCGGGCGGGGTGATGCCGGCGCGGGCGAGGATGGCGCGGGCATCGGCGAAGCTGGTGGGATCGGGCACCGTGGGGCCGCTGCCGATCACCGCCGGATCGTCGCCCGGCACATCGCTGATCGCGAGCGTGACGACACGGGCGGGTGCAGCGGCGGCGGCAAGCCGGCCGCCCTTGATGGCGGACAGGTGCTTGCGCACCGCATTCATCTCGGTGATCCCGGCGCCGGAGCGCAGCAGCGCGCGGTTGACCGCCTGCTTGTCGGCGAGCGTGAGGCCCTCCGCCGGGAGCGCGAGCAGGGCCGATGCGCCGCCCGACATCAGCGCCAGCACCAGATCGTCCGGGCCGAGGTCCCGGACCAGCGCGAGCATGCGGCGGGCGGCTTTCTCGCTGTTCGCATCCGGCACCGGATGCGCGGCCTCCATCACCTCGATCCGCGCGGTCGGCACGGCGTGGCCGTAGCGGGTGACGACGAGGCCGGAAAGGCTCTGGTCCGGCCAGGCGGCTTCCACCGCCGCGGCCATCACGGCGGCGGATTTACCGGCGCCGACGACGATGCAGCGCCCGGCCGGGGGCTGCGGCAGATGCGCGGCGAGCACCTTGCGCGGATCGGCGGCGGCGACGGCGGCATCGAACACCGCGCGCAGGGCCGAACGGGCGCGCGCGTCGGTGAAGGCGGGTGGCGTCTGCTGGTTCATCGCGGGCCAGTATGGCGAACACGCGGCGGACGCGCCATGTGTGTGCCGGTCAGCACGGAGAGAATGCCATGCCCGTACCCGATTTCGACGCCGCGACCCGCACCGAGCTGGAGGCCGCCGCGTTCCGCCGGCTGGTCGAGCACTTGCGCGAGCGCAGCGACGTGCAGAACATCGACCTGATGAACCTCGCCGGATTCTGCCGCAACTGCCTCTCGCGCTGGTACCGGGAAGCCGCGGAGGGGCGCGGCATCGCGCTTCCCGACCCTGATGCGCGGGAGATCGTGTATGGGATGCCCTACAAGGAATGGCAGGCGCTGCACCAGAAGGAGGCATCGCCCGCGCAGCAGGCCGCATTCGCGAAAGGCCCCGCCGGTCATTGACCCGCGGGGGCGGGCCGGCTAACTCCGCCGCCCCTGCGACAACCGACGGAGGCGTGGATGGCCCTGGATGCGACCGACAAGCAGAGCAGCCCCACCACCGGCGGCGTGGCCGCCGACCGGCTGCGCAGCCTGGTGGACCGGATCGAGCGGCTGGAGGAGGAGCGCAAGGCGCTCGCCAGCGACATCAAGGACATCTACGCGGAGGCGAAATCCGCCGGGTTCGACGTGAAGGTGCTGCGGCAGCTCATCCGCATCCGCAAACAGGAACCGGCCGAGATCGAGGAGCAGGAGACGCTGCTGGACGTGTACCGCCGCGCGCTCGGCATGTAGCGCGCGGCGGCTTCGGGTCGTCTTTTGCCTATTCGGCCGGGTGCGGCATCATCAGCTGCGGCTCCCCGGCCAGGATGGTGGCGCGTGCCTCCTCGGGGTCCGGCATGCCGGAGGCGCGGGCGAGTGCGAGGATGGCAAGGCTGAACACGACGATGAGGATCATGCCGACATCGCCGGAGAACAGGTTCTTTCCGCCGGTGAGGTCCTTCGGGCCGAGATAGGTCAGCAGCCACATGCCAAAGAAATAGGGCGCGAGCCACCATGCGCCCCGCCATTGCAGGTGCGAGAGCGTTTGCTTCGTGATCAGCTCGTAGGCAACGAAGATCACGAAGAAGACCAGCAGCATGCCGAACAGGAAGTTGTCCGTGCCCGTCCCGCTCCAGAAGATGATGAGGTTGGAGATGATGAAGGCGATCGGGGCGATGATGTTGGCGCCGCCGAGCAGGAACGGCCGCGGGTGGTTCTCCATCGGCAGGGTCTTGCGCAGGGTCAGCAGCACCACCGGGCCGATGCCGTAGGACAGCACGGTGGCCGAGGAGATGTAGCCGACCAGCGTCTGCCAGGAGGGGAACGGAAAGAAGAAGAACACCCCGAAGGCGAAGGTGACGATCAGCGCCACCCACGGCACGCCGCGGCCGGCCACCTTCGAGAAGGCGGAGGTCATCAATCCCTCCTCCCCGGTCGCATAGACCACGCGGGCGGTGGTGGTGCAGAAGATGATGCCGGTGCCGGCCGGGGAGACCACCGCATCGACATACAGCAGGAAGGCCAGCCAGCCCATGCCGAGGCCGCTGGCGATGCCGGCGAACGGGCCGGCGATGCCCTTGAAGGTCAGCTTGGCCCAGCCGTTCGCCAGATCCTTCGGGTTGATCGCGTAGATCAGCGCAACCTGGAGCAGCACATAGATGACGAGGCCGATCAGCACCGAACCGACAATGGCGATCGGCAGGTTGCGCCGCGGCCTGGACGACTCGCCGGCGAGCTCGATCGCCTGCCGGAAACCCAGGTAGGCGAAGACGATGCCCGAGGTGGAGACCGCGGACAGCACGCCATGCACGCCGACAGGCGCGAAGCCGTGGGAAGTGAGGTTACCGCCATGGAAGCCCGCGGCCAGCAGCACGACGATGGTCAGCATCGGGATCGCGAGCTTCCACCAGGTGAGCGTGCTGTTGATGTGCAGCACCCAGCGGATGCCCAGCACGTTGAGCAGCGTGAACGCGCCGAGCAAGATGACGGCGACGGTGAAGCCGAGCGTGGTGAGAATCCCGCTATGCGCGTTCACCAGCCCCGGAATGTAGTTGTTCGCATAGGTCAGCACCGCCATCACCTCGACCGGCGGCACCGACACGTAGCCCAGGAACACCACCCAGCTCATCACCACCGCCATCAGGTTGCCGTGGCTGAGCTTGGGGAACGCGACCACGGCCCCGGCGCGTGGGAAGGCGGTGGCAAGCTCGGCATAGACGAAGGCGAGCAGCAGCACCGCGACGCCGCCGATGAGCCAGGCAAGGATGGCGGCGGGCCCGGCGGTCTTCGCCGCGTTGAGCGGACCGAACAGCCAGCCCGAGCCGACGATGCCACCGACGCTCGCGAACAGCAGCCCGATCATGCCGGCATCGCGGCGCAGCTTGGTCTCGCCGCCGATAGTGGAAGTGGAGCCCGCCATGACGTCCCTCTCTGAATATTGTTGGGTCACGAAGTTTTCATACGCTAGGCCCGGTTCGGCCGATTCACACAGGGGGTAGCGCTTGTTATCACGAAACCGTGAATTGAAAAATAGCTAGCTGGAAACAAGACCTGTCAGGCAAGTTGATCCTTGATATGCCGGGTTGTGCCCGCAAACCGGGCAGCCGGGAGGCCAGGGACATTGGCGCGCATCGCCAGTACGTCTCCCGCTGCCTGTTGTCGCAGCAGTTCGGCGGCCGGCAGGCGCTGGCGTGCGGTGGTGATGTACAGCGTATGCAGATCACGACCGCCGAAGGTGCAGGCCGTCGGCTGGGAGACAGGCAATGGAATCACCCTGTCGATGCGGCCATCCGGTGCGATGCGGACGAGGCAACCGCCGCCCACACGCGCGTTCCATACGAACCCGGCGGCATCGATCGCCGATCCATCAGGCCTTCCGGGCGCCGCGCCCGGCCTGATCAGGATGCGGGCGGCTGTTTCGTCGGGCAGGCCCCGCGCGCCATCGAACGGATAGGCACGGATGCCGCCTTCGCCGCTGTCGGCGAAATACATCGTGGCCCCGTCGGGGCTCCAGCACAGGCTGTTCGGGATGGTGATATCCGCGAGCACGCGCCGCGCCGACAGATCCGCATCGATCCGGTAGAGGGCGCCGGTGGTCGCCGCGCCGTAGTCGCGCATGCTGCCGACCCAAAGCCGGCCCCGGCGGTCGCAGCCGATTTCGTTGAGGCGATTCTCCAGTGCCGCAGATTCGACCGGGAGGAGAGAGCCGAAGCGGCCGCCGGCCGGATCGAACCAGGCCAGGCCATGGCGCATCGCCAGCACCAGCCCATCCTCGGCCAGAACCACCCCGGCGCACAGATCGGGCATCGGCCATCTCGTGATCGTTCCTGCGGTGTCGAGGCGCAGCAGCGCCGGGGCGCGGATATCGACCCAGTAGAGCGCCTGCGCCCGCTCGCACCAGACCGGCGATTCCCCGAGCGTGTTGGCGGCCTTGGCGGCTGTCCAAATGCCGCCCCGCCGTTCCGCGGCGAGGCCGGTCACAGATGGCCGCCGCCGGTTGCCTGCAGATCGGCGCCGGTGATGAAGGCGCCGGCATCCGAGCAGAGCAGCAGGGCGGCGCCAACCATATCCTCGGGCAGACCGGCGCGGCCCATCGGGTTGGCGGCATGCTGGATCGCCGCCCAGGCAGCGGCATCGGCGCGGCGCCAGAGGTTGCGCTCGGTGGCGACGAGGCCGGGGGAGAGGGTGTTGAAGGTGATGCCTTCCGCCGCATGGCGGCGGGCAAGGCCCAGGATGAGCGCATGCTGGGCGGCCTTCAGCGCGGCGTAGACGAGCAGCTCGCTCTCCGGCCGGGTCTGGTTCACACTGCCGATCGCGAGCACCCGGCCCCGGCCGGCCGCCTGCATCGCGGGAAGGACGGCCTGCAGCAGCTCGATCGTGGCGGCGAAGTTCACCGCGACTTGCCGGTTCACCTCCTCGGCACGGACCGCGAGGAAATCGGCGCGGGTCTGTATCGAGGCGCAGATCACGAGGATATCCGGGGCTCCGAACGCCGCCGCTACCGCCTCGACCATGCCGCGGGCGACGCCGGGGGTCGTGAAATCGGCGGCGGCGGCGTGTGCCCGGACGCCGCACGCCTTGATCGCTGCAACCACCTCGGCGGCAGCACTTGCGCGCTTGGCCGCGCCGTCCGCTTCCGCGGCGTGATGGATCGCGACATCGGCGCCGGCCTCGGCAAATCCGAGGGCGATGGCCCGGCCGATGCCCAGGCTGCCGCCAGTGACGAGCGCGCGCCGGCCGTGCAGGGCAAAACATGCCGCGCTGCCGTTTTCGAGCGGATGCGGGTGCAACGGCGGAGAGGGCATTCGGCAGTTCCTCGGGGCAGGGAGAAAGAGCGCGTGTCTTCACATATTTGATCAACTAATGCGAATATCATTGACGCTTATCTGATTTGAAAGCAGTTTTTGATCAAATTCCGCATGAGGGTATACGTGACGCGATTGACGGACGTCGGCCAGCGCATTCGTGACGACATCGCCGCCGGCCGGATCGCGCTCGGCGCGCGCGTGACGATCGACGATCTCGCCGGCCGTTATGGCGCGAGCCATATGCCGATCCGCGAGGCCCTCCGCCAGTTGCACGGCGAAGGCCTGGTGGTGATGGAGCCGGGGCGGGGCGCGCGGGTGCGGGGCCCGGACCGGGGCTTCGTGGAGAACCTGTTCGACACGCGCTGCGCGATCGAGGTGGTGCTGGCGCGCGGCGCGGCCCGGCATTGCAGCGCGGCCCAGATCGCGGCGCTGTCGCAGATCGAACAGGCCCGGGAGAGCGCGGTGGCCGCGCAGGATTACGACGCGGCGCTGACGGGCAATCGTCGCTTCCACCAAATGATCAATGCCGCGGCCCGCAACCGGCAGGCCGAGGCGCTGGTGGATCAGCACTGGGTGCTGATCGCCGCGCTGTGGCACCACCACGGCTACGGGCCGGAGCGGTTCGCCGGCGTCTCCAGCGATCACCGCGCCCTGCTGCGCACGCTGGCCGCGCATGATTCCGACGCGGCGGCAACGATCATGGGGGCGCATGTGATCAAGGCGAAATTCGACCTGCTGGCGCGTTTCGACGCGCGTCTTGCCGTGGGTGGCGCGGAATCCGCCGCATGAAGGCCGACCCGATCGCGCGGCTATGCCTGAGCGTGGTGGAGGTGACGGCGAAAACGCGCTGGATCTTCCTGGAGATCGAAACCGGGGCCGGGCTGCGCGGCACCGGCGAGGCGACGCTGCCGGGCCGGGAGGACGCCGTGCTGGGGGCGGCCCGGGAGCTTGCACCCTGGATGCTCGGGCTGGCGGATTCGGTGCCGTGGGGGCGCGGGGCGCCAGTCCCGGGGTCCTTGCCGGAAGCGGCGGTGGTTTCCGCGCTCGATCATGCGCTGTGGGATGTGCATGCCGCGCGGCAAGGCCGGCCGGTGGCCGATGTGCTGGGAACACGGCAGCGCAGTCTCATTCCGCTGTACGCCAATATCAATCGGCGCACGCGGGACCGCAGCCCCGAGGGATTCGCCGCAAGTGCGCTGGCAGCCGTTGCGGCGGGGTTCGACGCCATCAAGATCGCGCCGTTCGACGAGGTGACGCCGGATGCGCATCGGGCGGGCACGGTGCCGGCGATGCTGGCGCCCGGGCTGCAGCGGATCGCCGCGGTACGCGCGGCACTTGGGCCCGGGCGGGATCTGCTGGTGGATTGCCATTGGCGGCTGGATGAGGCCGCTGCGGCCACGGTGGTCGGCGCCGCGGCGGCGCAGGACGTGTACTGGGTGGAGTGCCCGCTGCCGGAGACGGAGGCGAACCTGCCGGCGCTGAAGCGCCTGCGCGGGCTGGCCAATGTCCGCGGCATGCGGCTCGCGGGCCGGGAAGAAGGTGTGGGGCTGGCCGACTTCGCGCCGTTTCTGGCCGCCGGCGCCTATGATGTGATGATGCCGGATGTGAAATATGTCGGCGGTCTCGCCGAGATGCTCCATCTGGCCGAGCGGTTCGCCGCCCACGGCGTGGCCTTCTCCCCGCACAACCCGACCGGCCCGGTATGCCACGCGGCAAGCCTGCATCTGGCGGCGGTGGCAGCGGGCTTCGACCGGCTGGAGATGCAGTTCGATGAAACGCCGCTGTTCGCGGCCCTGGTGGGCGATGCGCTGCCGCAGCCGCATGCGGGGTGCTCCGCGCTGCCGGGCATGGCGCGGGGGTTGGGCGCGTCCCTCGTTGAGGATGTGGTGACGCGGCACAGAGTGGCGAGATTCGAGCGGCGACGGAGCGATATTGCCGCCTCATGCTGACAAATCGACGATGACAGACCGATCCCCTTGAGGATCGGCGGGAGGGAAAAGAGCATGTCCATGGCGCAAAGCCAGGCGATCGGGGTCCGGAGCGAGCCCGATGTCGAGATGACGGGGTTGCAGCGGCGCGCGGCGGTCCTCGTCGCGCTCGGCGAGTTCATCGATGGCTACGACCTGCTGGTGATGGGCACGGCGCTGATCTACCTGCAGCCGCAATTGGGGCTGAGCCCGAGCGCGACCGGCCTGCTCGGCGCCTCCACCTTTCTTGGCGCGATGATCGGCCTGATCGTGTTCGGCGACATGTCCGATCGGCTGGGGCGGCGATCGATCTTCGTCATCAACCTCGTCTTCTTCGTCGCGTTCTCGATCCTCTCGGCATTCATCACGAACGTGACGCAGCTTTTCGTCGCCCGGTTCCTGATCGGCGTGGGCGTGGGCATGGATATCCCGACGAGCACCGCCTATCTCGCCGAAATCACGCCGCGACACCGGCGCGGGGCGATCCTGGGAGCGTTGACGCAGATCACCTGGATCCTGGGTGCGTTGACCTCGACCCTGATCGCGCTGCCGCTCGGCTGGGCATTCGGTGCGCAGGCCTGGCGCTGGATGTTCGCCCTGGCCGCGCTGCCGGCGCTGCTGGTGCTGCTGGGCCGGCGGCTGCTGCCGGAATCGCCGCGTTGGCTGCTCAACCGGGGGCGCACGGCGGAGGCGGAAGCGGCGTTCCGTGCCTTCGGCATGCCGGTGCCGGCGCGTGGGGTGATGGCCGCACGGCAGACCGGCAGCTATGCCGAGCTGTTCCGGCCGCCGCACGCGCGGCGGCTGTTCTGGGTCTCGGCGCTGTTCTTCCTCAATTGCCTGACCGGATCGATCTCCTCGATCGCCACGCCCTTCGTGCTGCGCTACGTGGGCCATCTGTCCCTGACGCAGACGGTGCTGTTCAGCGCGCTGATCTGGCTCACCGGGCTGCTCGGCGCGCTGACGAGCTACCGGCTGATAGACCGGATCGGGCGGCGGAAGCTCGCCTATCTGTCGCTCATCCCGTCGGGGTTCTTCGCGATCGGGATGGGCGTGTTCTCAAGCCAGCCGGCCATGCTGATCGGATGCTTCATGCTGTTCAGCTATTTCGGCTGGCTGGGCGGCGCGGGGCTGCCATGGGCCTGGGCGAGCGAACTGTTCCCCACGCATCTGCGCGGCCGCTCGCAGGGCGTATGCAATGCCGTGTGCCGCATCGCGATCTCCATCACGATCTTCCTCGTGCCGGTGGCGCAGGCGACCGTGGGGTTCGAGACATTGATCCTGGCGCTCTCGCTGGGGCGGTTCCTGTTCGCTTTCATTGTCAGTCGGCAGCCGATGCTGGCAACCGAGAACATCGCGATCGATGCACTGAGCGATGACGGCACGGCGGCCGTGCCAGGAGGATGACGCGGCGGCAAAGGAGGGATGCCCAGCCAGCACCACAATCCATCCTTCACCGTCCTCCTGGTTGAGCAGCGCATGGCAGGGCGGGCGGGACGCCGGCGTCACGGGGATGGCTGCGGGAAATCCAGGATCACCCGCAGGCCGGGGGCGTTGTCGGCGAGGGTGAGGGTGATGCCGTGCAGATTGGCCACCGCCTTGGCAAGAGCGAGCCCGAGGCCGGTGCCCGGCGTGCCGCGGCTGGCATCGAGCCGCACGAAGCGGCCAAGCACATGGGCGCGTTTCTCGGCCGGAATGCCCGGGCCGGTATCGGCGACGACGAGGCGCGGCCCGGATGGGCGCGGCTCCAGCCGCAGCGCGATGCGGCTGCCGGCCGGGGTGTGGCGCAGCGCGTTCTCGATCAGGTTCGCCAGCATCTGGCCGAGCAGATCGGCATCGCCGAACACCCGCACGCCGGGCGCGACCGCAACGTCCATCCGATGGCCGGCATCCTCCGCGCTCGGGCCGTAGGCGTCGGCCAGGCGCAGGACGAGTTCGCTGAGGTCGAGCGTGGCGAAGCCGCTGCGCCGCTCCTGCCCCTCGACCTGGGCGATGCGCAGCAGGGCGTTGAAGGTGGCGATGATCGCATCCGTTTCCTGCAACGCGCGCTCCGCGGCGGCCCGCAGATCTTCGGCCGAACGGGCCTGGAGCGTGGCGCGTTCCAGGTTCTGCCGCAGCCGGGCGAGGGGCGTGCGCAGGTCGTGCGCGATGTCGTTCGTCACCTGGCGCAGGCTGTCGGTGAGCACGCCGATGCGGTCCAGCATCAGGTTCACCGCCGCGCCGATGCGGCCGATCTCGTCACTGCCGCCGATCGGCGGGATGCGGCGGCTGAGCGCACCCGCGCCGATATGGCCCACCTCGTCGGCGATGGTCTGCACGCCGCGCAGCATTCGCCGGCTGACGAGATAGCCCGAGGCGAGGCCGAACAGCAGCACGCCCAGCTCGGTCCAGAGCAGGCCGGTGATGAAGACGTTCTCAAGGTCGTTCAGATGCCGGGGGTTGCGCCCGATCAGCAGGCGCTGGCCATTCGGCAGGGTGCGGCCGAGCGTGCGCATCAGCCCGTTGTCAAGCTCCACGGGCAGCCCGTGGCGGACATGGATCCAGGCCCACCCGTGCTGGATCGGGACAAGCGGGATATTGCCGGCGAGCTTGTTTCCCTGGCGGCCGCGCAGCAGGTAGAACGCCTGGCCGTTGCCCGCCGCCTCCGCCAGCCGGTCCACCGTGCGTATCAGGCCGGCCGCGCCCTCATCCTCGTAAGTGGCGCGCAGGCTCTGCCAGTCACCATGGATGTCGCTGTCCATCTGCGCGAGCACCCGCTCCCGCGAGATCGCGAAGAGTGCTGTCGAGAACACCAGTACCACCACGCCGAACACCAGCGCGTTGGCCAGCGCGACGCGGAAGGCGGTAGCCCGGAGAAGGCTACGCGGGCGCACGGACCACGTAGCCGGCGCCGCGCACGGTATGGATCAGCGGCACCGGGAAGCCGCGGTCGATCTTGCCGCGCAACCGGCTGATATGCGTATCGATCACGTTCGTCTGCGGGTCGAAATGGAACTCCCACACCCCTTCCAGCAGCATGGTGCGCGTGACCACCTGGTCGGCGTGGCGCAGCAGGAATTCCAGAAGCTGGAACTCGCGCGGTTGCAGATCGATCAGGCGGCCGGCGCGATGCACGCTGCGCTTCAGCAGGTCCATCTCCAGATCGCCGACCCGCAGCACGGCATCGACGGCGGATGCCGCCGGGCGGCGGCCGAGTGCGCTCACCCGCGCGAGCAGCTCGGAGAAGGCAAAGGGTTTCACCAGATAGTCATCGCCCCCTGCATCGAGCCCGCTGACCCGGTCGGGCACCGAACCGCGGGCGGAGAGGAACAGCACCGGGGTCTGCACACCGGCGCCGCGGATGGTCTTGACCAGGGCGATGCCGTCCAGCCCCGGCAGCATCCGGTCCACCACCAGCGTGTCGTAGGCGCCGTCGGCGGCGAGGAACAGCCCGTCACGGCCGTTGCCGGCGACATCGACCAGATGGCCATGCTCTCGCAGGCCATCGGCGATGTAGGCGGCCGTTTCGCCGTCGTCCTCCACCACCAGGATTTTCATCGCCTTTGTCTCCATCGCGGCGCGGTTGCGTTGCCCGGCGGGGTGGCCGGTGGCCGGGGGCTGCCGGACGAGCCAGCGCCTTCGGCCACCGGTATCGGATAGCGTTTATCGGCTATCAGTTTGCGCTGCGGTCCCCTTCGTGATTGCCGCCTCGGCCGCCCCTTTCGTGGCTGCCTCCTTCCAGTCCGCCGTGCTCGTGTCCGGACTCGCCGCCCTGTTCGGCCGTCGCAGGCATCTGGCCCAGTATCTGCGCGCTGGTCGCATCGACCATCACGATAGTAGAGGCTGTCGGGCTGCCGACATCAACCAGCACGGCCGGCTGGCCGTTGGCCATCCGGTAGCGGGCATCGAGCGCCTTGCCTTTGCCGGCCTGCTCGGCCGCGGTGATGGCGGCGGACAGCGACACTTTCACGCCGGCCGGCGGAATCAACGCCTGCGCGTCGCCTTCCTGGGCGCCGTTGCCGCCCGATCCTTGATAGCCCTGGCGGCCCTGGCCCTGATGGCCCTGGCGCATGGCGCCGCCGCCGGTGATTGCGCCCGTCGTCGGATCGACCAGGATCCGGCTGGTGCCGCCGGTGCCTGCCACGGTGACGTCGTACAGCGTGCCGGTGGCATCGTGCTGAAGACCGAACGCGACCGCATGGCCACCGGATTTGGCCTCGGCGGTCTGAATGGCCTGCGTCGCGGTGGTCTTGGCGGCCATCACCGCGGCAATCTCGCCGGGGCTGCCGGCTGATTCGGCATGGGCCGCGGCGGCGAGCCCCAGCGCGCCCGCGGCGGCCAGGGGCAGAAGGGCGAGGCGGAATCCCGTCAGGCGGGCATGGGCGGGTCTTGAATGGATGGGCATGGTGGGTCTCCTCGTTGCTCGCACCCGAGGCGGAACGCCCTGGGCACACTGCGGAGGATGCAACCGGCGGCCTTCGCGCAAGCTGCCCGCTTCTATACGAAACCCCATGGTTCGCGGCCGCCTACCTCTCGGGCAGCTTGCCAGGCAGGGCGCGTTCCGCGGCGTCTTCCAGCGCGGCCATGTGGCGGCGGGCCAGCACGATGGCGACGATGATGACAAGAACGGCGGCAACCGCCAAAACCAGGCCCACCGGCCCGGCGATGCGATCGATCTGGTGGCCCAGCAGATAGGCGCCGCCGCCATACAGCCCCGCCCAGACGATGCCGCCGGCCGCGTTGAACAGCAGGAAGCGGGGCCAGGGCATGTGGTTGATGCCGGCCAGCAGGGCGGCCAGTGCCCGCAGCACGGCGATGAAACGGCCGAAGAACACCACCTTGCCGCCATGGCGGAGGAACAGGTACTGGCCGAGCTTGATCTTCCGCACGGTGAGCCCGATCCGCGCACCGTGCCGGGCAAGCAGTCGGTAGCCAAGGCCGCGCCCGATGCCGTAGCCGATATTGTCGCCGATGATGGCCCCGGCGGCGGCGGCGGCCAGGATGCCTAGGATGCCCGCATGATGCGCGGAGCCCGCATAGATCGCGGCGACGATCAGCGCGGTCTCGCCGGGCAGCGGCAGCCCCATGCTTTCAAGGGCGACCAGCAGGCCGACGATCCAGAACCCGTGCTGCGCGACCAGATGCGGCAGATCGCTGCCGAACAACTCGTTCATCCTGCCCGCCGGGCTGCGTGCGTCTCGTTGTCATCCGCTGTCACGCATGTTTTCCTTGATCGGGTGCCTGCGTCCGCACCGGACGGTGCGGGGCGCAGCATGGAGGCCGGCTGGCGCCGGGTATACGGATTTGTAGGATTTGCCGCCACCGGATCGGAACATGCCCCACAACGCGCGGATTTCGCTCGTTTTTCGATCCGAAGCTTGCTTGCCTCATGCGGGCTCTCCCGTGACACTGCGATGATGTTGGGCTAGGCGGTGGGCATGCGCGCCCGGATGGCGCGTGGCGGCAGGAGCGCGACGTCATGGCCTGGAACCAGCATCTGTTTCTGCTCATCAATGCCTCGGCGCATCCGAATGCCGTGCTGCTGCTGGTCGCCCGGCTGATCGCCGGAAGCCCGGTCTATGCCGGCCCGGCGCTGCTGGCCGGGCTGTGGATCTGGGGGCCGGCGGCGCGGCGGGGCGCGCTGCTGAGCGTGGCGCTGGCCATGCTGATCGGGCTCGGCATCAACCAGGTGCTGGGCGCGCTGTGGTTCGAGCCGCGGCCGTTCATGATCGGGCTGGGCCACAAGCTGATCGCCCATCCGGCCGACAATTCCTTTCCCTCCGACCATGCCACCTTCGTCTGGAGCCTGGGGCTGGGGCTGATCATCACCACCGCGGCACGGCGTTGGGGCTTGGCGGTCTGCGTGTATGGACTGTTCGTGGCCTGGGCGCGGGTGTTCCTGGGCGTGCATTTCCCGATCGACATGATGGCGCCCGTGCCCGTGGCGATCGTGGCGGCCGGTTGCGCGCGCGCCATGGTCGGCCCGATCGACCGGCTGGTGCTGCCCGTGCTCGATGCGGTGTACGAAACCCTGCTGCGCATCCTGCATCTGCCGCCGGGCCTGTTCCCGCGCCGAAGCTGA
>DATKQI010000060.1:0-2617 GCA_035532755.1 Acetobacteraceae bacterium | reverse complement strand
CGAGGATGAGGCCGTGAAACTCTACTACTCGCCGACCAGCCCCTATGTCCGCAAGGTGATGGCCTGTGCGATCACCCGCGGCCTCGATGACCGCATCGAGCGCGTGGCCACCAACCCCCACGTCTCCCCGCCCGACCTGCTGGCCGACAACCCGCTGTCGAAGGTGCCGGGCGCGATGGTGGATATCGGCACCCTCAGCATCGCCTGCGCGCTGGGCTACCTCGATTTCCGCTTCGCGGCCGAACCCTGGCGCACGGACCGCCCGCGGCTGGCCGCCTGGTTCGACGCGTTTTCCGCCGAGCCCGGCATCGCCCGGACGGTGCCGAAAGACCCGGTGTGATCGATCTGCGCGACCCCGCCGTCTCAGCGGCGGCAGTGATCCGCGCGCTCGATCTCCGGCCGCATCCCGAAGGCGGCCACTACCGGGAAACCTGGCGGGATGCGCCGGAGGATGGCGCCCGGGGAGCCGGAACCGCGATCCTGTTCCTGCTGCCGGCCGGGCAGCGCAGCCATTGGCACCGGGTGGACGCGGCCGAGCTGTGGGTGTGGCAGGCGGGTGCGCCGCTGGGATTGGAGATCGCGACAATCGGCCGCCTGCCAGGCGTGATGCTCGGGCCCGATCTCGCGGGCGGGCAAACGCTGCAGTATCTGGTGCCGCGCGATGTCTGGCAGAGCGCGGCCAGCGCGGCCAGCGCGGGCGGCTGGACACTGGTCAGTTGCGTGGTCGCGCCCGCCTTCCGCTTCGCGGGCTTCGAGATGGCGCCACCCGGATGGGAGCCGCCGGGCTCGCTTCAGGCTACCTGCTTGTAGAAAAACAGCGTATCGCAGAGCGTGCCCTCGGCGCTCAGCGCATACCCTGGGATGCGCCCGGCCTCCACCCAGCCCAGCGCGCGATACAGCGGCTCCGCCCGGTCCCCGGCGCGCGTGTCGAGCGTGAGCAGCCGCCGCCCGACGCGGCTTGCCGCCTGGTCGGCGCGCTGCATCAGCGCCCGGCCGACGCCGCGCCGCCGCGCCTCGGGATGGACCAGCAGCTTCTTCACCTCCGCCCGGTGCGGCTGGTTGGGCGGCATGCCGAGGTCGAGCTGCACCGTGCCCGCCATCACGCCATCGACCCAGGCCGCGAGCAGCAGCCGCTTGCCGGCGGCCACCTCGGCCGACACCTTCCGCCAATAGCCGCGCGCGACCTCGACCGACAGGGGCGGCAGGAAGGAGACCGAGGCGCCGCCATCCACGCAGGCTTTCAGGACCTCGGCCAGCCGCCGTTCGGCCGAGGCAGCCGCCGCCGCGTCCAGCACCTCCACCGCCAGCCCGCCGAGCGGCTTCGCATAGCGGAACTCCAGCGATTTCGAAATGTCGTCCAGGATGCGGATGGAACCGGCGCGCACGTAGCTGCGCTTTTCGTAGAATCGGTGCGCGGCGTCGAAGCGGGTATCGCTCCAGAGCACCAGCCGGGCCGCGCCGGCCGCCGCCGCATGCGCCTCCGCGATCTCGATCAGGCGATGGGCGAGGCCGGTGCCGCGATGGGAGCGGGCGACATACATCCGCCCGATCTCCCAGGCCTCGTCCGATCGCAGCGGCGCGGCGGCGACCATGCCGACCATCGCCCCGTCCGCCTCGGCCACCCACAGCGCCCCGCCCTTGGCCGCGTAATGCGCGGCAAGCGCGCGCAGCTCCGGCAGTTCCAGGTCCACATCGAGGATCAGGCCGGGGTATTCGCCCCAGCAGGCGCCGATCAGCGCGATGAAGCCGGCGGCGTCGGCATCCAGGCCCGGGCGGATCGCGATGCTCATCGCAAGGCCCGGCAGAACGCGACGATGCGATGGCAGGCCTCGGCCAGCGCGGCCTCGTCGGTCGCGTAGCTCAGCCGCAGATACGGGCTCATGCCGAACGAAGCGCCGTGCACCACGGCCACATGTGCTTCCTCCAGCAGGGCGGTGGCGAAATCGGCGTCGGTGTCGATCCGCCGCCCGGCGGGCGTCGTCTTGCCGAGGCAGCCCGCGACCGAGGGGAACACGTAGAACGCCCCTTCCGGCCGATGGCAGGAGATGCCGGGTGCGGTGTTGAGTGCATCGACCACCAGATCGCGCCGCCGACGATAGGCCTCGGCCCGCTCGGCCACCCCGTCCTGCGGGCCGTCCAGCGCCGCCGCCGCGGCCGCCTGGCCGACGCTGGACACACCAGCGGTGGCATGGCCCTGGATGATGACCATGGCCTTGATCAGCTCCCGCGGGCCGCCGCAAAAGCCGATGCGCCAGCCGGTCATCGCATAGGTCTTGGAGACGCCGGAGAGCGTCAGCGTGCGGTCGGCAAGCGCCGGATCGACGGCGGCGATCGTCGCGTATTCGAACCCGTCGTAGAGCAGATGCTCATACATGTCGTCCGAGAGGATCCACACGTGCGGGTGCTTGCGCATCACCGCGGCGAGGGCCGCCATCTCGGCCGCCGAGCACGCCGCCCCGGTGGGATTGTTCGGGAAGTTCAGGACCAGCCATCTGGTGCGCGGCGTGATGGCCGCGTCCAGATCCTCCGGCCGCAGCTTGAAGCCGTTGTTCTGCGGGCAGTTCACATGCACCGGCACCGCGCCCAGCAGCTTCGCCGCGAGGCCGTAGGCGGACCA
>DATKQI010000059.1:0-3354 GCA_035532755.1 Acetobacteraceae bacterium | reverse complement strand
CGTGACGACGGCGCCGAGCGGGCGCAGCGCATCGTTGATGGCGTTGCACAGCGCGCCGGCGGGTGCGATCGCGCCGCCCTCGCCCAGGCCCTTCACCCCGAATTCGGTGTGGGGCGAAGGGGTCAGCATATGTTCGATCCTGATCCGCGGAACCTCGGTGAAGCCGGGCACCAGATAGTCCATGAAAGTGGAGGCGAGCGGCTGGCCCTCGCTGTCATACGGCGAGCGTTCGTAGAGCCCGGTGCCGATCCCCTGCGCGATCCCGCCGAAGATCTGGCCATCCACCACCATGGGGTTGACCAGGGTTCCGGCATCCTCGACCACGAAATAATCCAGAATCTCGACCTGCCCCAGCTCGGGATCGACGGCGACGACGGCGGCATGCGTGGCGTAGGAGAACGTTCCCTGGTCCGATCGGGGCTTGTACCCGCTCGTCACCTCCAGGCCGCCCGCATCGACACCCGCGGGGAGGAGCTGCGGCGCGCGGTACCAGGTGCGGGCGATTTCGCGGATGGAGATGGAGGCCTGCCCGCCGCGCACGGCGCCATCCGCCAGCACAACGTTTCCCGCATCCGTCTGGAGCAGATGCGCCCCGATCCTGCACAGCCGCTCCGCCAGAACGCGGCATGCGGTGGCGACCGCGCCGCCGGCCATCACCATGCCGCGGGAGCCCCAGGTGCCGGTGGAATAGGGCGTGAGCGCGGTATCGCCATGGACCAGCCTGATGCGCCCGACCGGGATGCCCAGCACTTCATGGGCGACCTGGGCGAAGGTGGTCTCCATGCTCTGGCCGTGGGACTGCACGCCCACGCGCAGTTCCAGCCCGCCATCCGGCGTGATGCGCGCCTGCGCCTGCTCGAAGCCCGGAACCATGGGGATGCCCCAGCCGTGGTACACCGCCGTGCCGTGCGCGCCCTGCTCGCAATAGGTGGCGAAGCCGACCCCGATGAGCCTTCCGTCCGCCTCGCCGCGGCGCTGGCGTTCCCGCACCGCCCCGATCCCGATCCCGGCCGCGGCGCGGCGCACGGATTCGGGATAGTCGCCGCTGTCGAACTGCTTGCCGGTGATGTTGGTGAACGGCATCTTTCCGGGCGGCACCAGGTTCTCGATCCGGATTTCCCAGCCTTCCCGCCCGACCGCCTGGGCGATGGCGTCGATCATCTGCTCCATCACGAAGCACACATTCGGCCGGGCGACGCCGCGGTACGGCACGATCGGCGGCTTGTTGGTGCAGACGGAGAAGGTGCGGCAGCGATAGTGCGGGAAATCGTACGGGCCGGGCAGAATGCTGCCGACCTGCGCGGCCTCCAGGCAGGCGGAGAACGGATAGACGGAGTACGCGCCGGCATCCACCCAGACATCGGCCTCGACGCCGAGAAGCCTGCCGCGCGCATCGGCATAGGCGGTGATCTCGTAATGATGTTCGCGCGCATTGGCGGCGGCGACGAGATGTTCGCGCCGGTCCTCGGTCCAGCGCACCGGATGATCGAGCCGCCGGGCGAGCCAGGCGGCGACGATTTCCTCGGGCTGCAGCAGCCCCTTCCAGCCGAAGCCGCCGCCGACATCGGGCGCGATGACGCGGATCGCGCCTTCATCGAGGCCGAGGCATTCGGACAGGCCGCTGCGCACGATGTGCGGCATCTGCGTCGCGGTGTGCAGAACGAGCTGCTCGGCCTGGCGGTCCCAATGGGCGACGACGCCCTTGCCCTCCAGCGGCACCATGCACTGGCGGGCGGTGCGGATGGTGCGGGTTATCCGGACCGGCGCGGCGGCGGCCTCGTGCAGCGTGCCGCCGGTGCCGGTTTCGAGAAAAACATTGTCGGCCCAATGCTCGTGCACCAGCGCGGCGCCGGGCTTCACGGCCTCCAGCATGTCGATGTTCACCGGCAGTTCGTCGAACTCGGCCGTGATGGCGGCGGCGATGTCCTCCGCCTCGGCCCTTGTGTCGGCGATGCAGACCGCGAGCGGTTCGCCGACGAAACGGACCTTGCCGCTCGCCAGTGCCGGCTGGTCTGAAACCTTGAAGCCGGGAAGGCCGGAAACGGCCTGGATGGGCCGCACGCCGGCGGCGGCCATGTCTGCCCAGGTGAAGACCGCGCCGCGATACTCCTCGGGGATGTCGATGCCGCGGATGCGCGCGTGGGCCACGGGGCTGCGGAGAAACGCCATCTCCCGCATGCCGACCAAAGCGATATCGCCGACGAAACGGCCGCGGCCGCGCAGCAGGCGGTCATCCTCCTTGCGGGGGAGCCTCGCGCCGATGCCTGCACCACGCGTCATCGCCTCTCCCTAACGATATCCGTCGCTCATCCAGGCTGGCCGCCCGAGCGCGGCAATGCGGCGTTGTCGGGCCTTTGGGTAGTTTTGACTTGATCATGATTGAATGTCAAGTCACTCTATCATAAGATTTTTCTTGCCATGTCTAGGTATCATACATATGGTTCTAACCATAGTATGATAAGAACAACTGGCCGGAAACATTGATGCCCGCAGATCGGTTCACCATGCAGCCCGGCATCGCGATCCTGGGCGGGACCGGCGCTCTCGGGTCGGGGCTGGCCCGGCGCTGGGCGCGCGCGGGCCATGCGGTCATTCTCGGTTCGCGCAGCGCGGAGAAGGCGGCCGCGTCCGCCGCCGGCCTCGCGGTGCCGCCCGGGGTGGCGCCGGTGCGGGGGCTTGGCCTCGTGGACGCGGTGCGCGCGGCGGACGTGGTTGTGCTGACGGTTCCGTTCGCGAGCCACGCCGCCACGCTGGACGAGATCGCGCCGCATTGCGCCGGGAAGATCGTGGTGGACGCAACGGTGCCGCTGGCGCCGCCGAAACTGGGCACGGTGCAGATGCCGGCCGAAGGTTGTGCGGCCGTGCAGGCGCGGCATCGCCTGGGGGCCGGCGCCATCGTGGTCTCGGCATTTCACAACGTCTCGGCGCACAGACTGCAAAGCGATGAAGCCATCGAGTGCGACGTGCTGGTGTTCGGCGATGACCGGGAGGCGCGTGCGGCGGTCATCCGGCTGGTGGAGGCGGCGGGGCTGCGGGGGCTGCACGGCGGGCCGCTTGCGAACTCCGTGGCGGCCGAGGCGCTCACCTCCGTGCTCATCACCATCAACCGGCTGTACAAGGTGGATGGCGGGGCCGGCATCCGGATCGTCGGGAAAACCGCGGACGGGGGCTCCATTTGATCCGCCCCGCCCAAGGCGGGTTCGAGGTGAGGGCGGTTGGCGGCATCCCGCTGGTGCGGCCGGGCGACGATCTGGTGCGGCTGCTGGGCGATGCGCTGGCCGGGCCCGGCCTGTTGGCGGACGGGGATATCCTGGTTGTCGCGCAGAAGATCGTCTCCAAGGCGGAAGGCCGGCT
>DATKQI010000058.1:0-8237 GCA_035532755.1 Acetobacteraceae bacterium | reverse complement strand
AGCTCGTTGGCGAAGGCGATGTTCACGTCGCGATAGGCATTCTCGGTCAGCTTGGCGAGTTCGGCGGTGCGCGCATTGGTCACGCGGCAGTCGCCGCGCACCACGATGCGATACAGGCCGAGCGCCCGCTGCGCGCATTTGCGCGACATGCCGCCGATCACGCGGGCGTTGTTGACCACTTCCTCGAGGATGCGGCCGGGCAGCACACGCTCCGGACAGTGCGCCACCTGCACCTCCGCGAGTTCGCCGCGCTGCTGCGGGAAGCTCAGGTCGGGACGCAACTCGGCGAGGATCGCCGCCATGCGCTCGGTGGTGCCGACGGGCGAGGTGGATTCCAGGATCACGAGATTGCCCGCGGCGAGCACCGGCGCGACGGCGCGCGCCGCCGCCTCGACATAGGAGATGTCGGGCTGCGCATCGGCCCCCTCGCCGTGGTCGCGCAGCGGTGTCGGCACGGCGATGATGAAGGCCTCGGCCGGTTCGAGGCTCGTGGTGGCGCGCAGCTTGCCGCTCTCCACCACGCGGCGCACCAGCGCGTCGAGATTGGGTTCGCCGAAATGCGGGCGGCCCTGGTTGATGCTCTCCACGACATGCGGGTTCACGTCGACGCCGATCACCTCGACGCCGTTTTCCGCGAACACGGCGGCGGTCGGCAGACCGATATAGCCGAGGCCGATGACGGCGATGCGGCTGAAGCTATGCATGACGCAGGGTCTCCACGATGCGTTCGGCGGCGTGCCCGTCGCCATAGGGATTGTGCGCGAAGCTCATGGCCTCGTAGGCGGTGCGGTCGTCGAGCAGGCGGGCGGCCTCGGCGACGAGGCGGTCCGTGTCGGTGCCGACCAGCCGGACCGTGCCGGCGGTCACCGCCTCCGGCCGTTCCGTCGTATCGCGCGTGACCAGCACGGGCTTGCCGAGCGACGGCGCCTCCTCCTGCACGCCGCCGGAGTCGGTCACGATCAGGGCGGCGCGGCGCATCAGGTGGACGAACGGGAGGTAGTCGAGCGGGGCGATCAGGTGGATCGCCGGATGGCCGCCGAGCACGGCCCTGGCCGCCTGCTGCACATTCGGATTGAGGTGCACCGGATAGACGACCTCCACGTCGCCGCGCCGGGCGAGGCGCAGCAGGCCGTGCGCCACGCGCTCCAGCCCGCCGTCGAAATTCTCGCGCCGGTGGCCGGTGGCGAGGATGAGCCGCTTGTCCGGATCGAGGCGCGGCAGCGCCGCGTCGATGGCGGCGGCGCGGGCCGGATCGGCATCGAGGATGGCGATGGCATCGAACAAGGCGTCGATCACGGTGTTGCCGGTGACCACGATGCGCGCCGGGTCGATGCACTCGCGCAGCAGATTGTCGCGCGCCGCCTCGGTCGGCGGGAAATGCAGATCGGCGATCAGCGTGGTGATGCGCCGGTTCATCTCCTCCGGCCAGGGCGAGAAGACGTTGCCGGTGCGCAGGCCGGCCTCGATGTGGCCGACCGGGATCTTGGCGTAGAAGGCGGCGAGCGAGGCGGCCATCGTGGTGGTGGTGTCGCCCTGCACCAGGATGCGATCGGGCCGGGTTTCGCGCAGCACCTCGCCCAGCCGTTCGAGCACGGCGGTGGTGACGTAGGTGAGGCCCTGGCCGTCGCGCATCAGATCGAGATCGAGGTCCGGCCGAATGCCGAACAGGTCGAGCACCTGATCGAGCATCTGCCGGTGCTGGGCGGTGACGCAGACCAGGGAGTCGACGCGCGGCACATCGGCAAGACGGCGCAGCACGGGCGCCATCTTGATTGCTTCCGGTCGTGTGCCGAACACCGTCAGAATGCGCATTGGCTACCTCGCAATAATCTTGCTAACACAACTGAGATGTTACGGCAAACAATATGATTGGGAGGCCCCGCGTCCGGGCATGCGCCCGCTCGTCAGGGGCGTCCGGCCCGCCGGGTGCGGAGCCAGCGCTTGAACCGTCGCGGGCCGCTTTTCCAGCTGTAGGCGCCGCGGATCTTCAGCCAGAACTCCAGCGGCCAGTCGCTCAGATCCGCACGCACGCGGCCGCGCAGAAACGCCGCGTCGGCGGGATCGAGTGTCCACGGCATCGTATTGTAGACGAACCGGTATTGCGCGGCCTCGCACAGCCGGATGATCCGGTCGTCGTACTCGCCGTAGGGAAAGGAGAAGACGGTCACGTCGCGACCGAGCAGGCCGGTCAGGGTGGATTTCGATCCGCTGATCTCGGTCATGGCGCTCTCGTGGTCGATCTCGGGGAGACAAGGGTGCGTGATGCTGTGGGCACCGATCGTCACGAGGTCCGGCGGCAGGGTCTGCAGGCATGCCGCCGTCGCCACGGTTTCGCGGCGGTCTTCGTCCATGTCCTCCATCTGCCAGCTCGGCGGCCGGCCCAGCATGCCGGAAGGGGTGAAGATCGTCGCCGGCATGCGGCGCGCGGCGAGTTCCGGCAGGGCGTTCTCGACCACGCTGGTGTACGCGTCATCGAAGGTGACCGCGACGAGACGCCGGCCCGGCGTCTCGGCGCCGCAGAAATCGGCCGGCACGACGGCATCGGCAGCCGCCTCGATCATGTCCAGTTGCCGGATGAAGCGGACCCGGTGAGCCGCCGGAACGGCATGGTAGTACAGGATCACCAGGCGCGCCCGGCCGCGGCCGGACACGCGCGCGATGCCGGACCGGACTGCCAGGTAGGCAAGGCTCACCACCGCCTCGATGCTGCGCCGGATGGTCAGCGCCTTGCGGACCCGGGCCGCGGGAAGCGGCGGCGCAGGCTCCGCCAGATCGTCCCCGATGTGCGCGCCGAGCAGATTCACAGGCTGGCGGCCTTCGCATGCCGGTCTTCGCCGGCCGTCGCGTGCGTCATGGCCATGCCGCGTGGCATCTGGTTGGTTGCGGTCAGCGCCGCCCCGATCTCCCCCCCGATCCGCGCGAGCGCGTGCCGCGCGTAGGGGACGACCGCGCCAAGGCCATAGAACAGATGGACCATGCCGTCATGGCGGGTGTGGCGAACCGGGACGCCGGCAGCGCGCAGCCGCTCGGCATAGGCCTCGCCCTCGTCGCGCAGCGGGTCGAACTCGGCGGTGTGGATATAGGCGGGCGGCTGGCCCTGCAGGCCGGTGGCGCGAAGCGGCGAGACGTGGCGGTGCCACGTCGGCGTTCCCGGCGAAAGATAGCAGGCCATGTCCCGCTGCATCATGTCGCGGTCGGCCAGGCAGCCGGTGGCGAATGCGCGGCGGGAGGGCGTTTCCTCCGCCCAGTCGAGGATCGGGCAGAGCAGCAGTTGCAGGGCCAGGCGCGCTTCCCGCGTTGTGCCGACAAGCTGGCAGATCGCCGCGGCCAGCGTGCCGCCGGCGGAGTCCCCCGCTATCCCGATGCGTTCAGGATCAAGCCCGAGCGCCTCGGCATGCCGGGCCACCCACACGGTCGCCGCATAGGCGTCCTGGACCGCTGCGGGAAACCTGTGTTCAGGCGCCAGCCGATAATCCACGGCGATCACCCGGCAGCCGGTTTCGCTGCACAGGGCACGGCACAGCGGATCGTAAGCGTCGAGGTCGCCGGCGACGAAGCCGCCGCCATGGAAGAAGACCAGGCCGGGCAGCCTGCCCCCGCCGCCGGTCAGGGGCGTGTAGAGCCGGAACCGCAGCGGGCCGGCCGATCCGGGCAGGACGCCGTCGTCGCTCCGCGCGACGCGCGCGCCGGTCTCGGCGAACGCCAGCAGGCCGCGAAACGCGGCGCGGCGCTGATCGATCGCCGACGGCGATGCGGCGGCGGCCGGTCCGGCCGCCGACAGTGCCCGGAGGAACCGCCCGACATGCGGATCAAGCGGCATGCACCGGCCTACCCTTCCCGGCGACCAGACTGAGCCGGGCGTCGTGCATCACAGGTCCAGCAGCGTGCGCACGGCATGCGGCCAGCTTCGCGGATCGACCCCGTGCTTCCAGAACATCGCGACGGCCAGACGATCCATGCCAAAGGCGACGCAGCCGGTGTGGGCGACCGCGCCATCCTCGCCGCGAATGCCCCAGGTCGTGCCGAAATGGTCGCGATGATAGTTGAAGCTCATGCAGGCGGTCGGCTGCTCGGCCGAATGGATCGGCACCAGCAGTTCGAATTTCAGGGACTGGTGGATCTGGCTGACGGCCTTCATCTGGCCTTCGCGGCCGAAGAACGGGTCGCTCGCCGGCGCCACGTCCGAGATGAGGCCGAGTGCCTCCGCCAGATGGCCGGCCCGCTCGATCCAGCGCGTGCGGAACGCCACGATGTCGTCCGGCTGGCCGATGCAGACGAATTCGCGCATCCGGAAGGACTGCAGGCGATCGAGCGACTTCGACGGTTCATGCCGGAAGCAGTCGCAGGCGATGTCGAAGGTCCAGCCGCCGTGGGGCATCGGCCCGCGCGCCGCCGCCAGCGGATAGACCGGGTAGCAGGCGGCGGGGCACAGCACCAGATCGGCCGGCGAAAGCGAACTCGTCCAGGACCCGCCCTCTTCGAAGCGCTGCACCGCCGCCCGGATGTCCGCCTCGCTGCCGTGCAGGGCGCAGACGCACCCGAGCAGGTTGGGGAAGCTGTTGAGATAGCCCGACCGCTCCAGATCCCGCCGGCTCATCACCGGCGGGAAGCGCAGCACCTCCGCGCCGTCGGGACGGTGCTGCGTGATCAGCGCAGCGAGACGCTCGACCACATTCTCGTAGAGTCCGGTACGGGCATAGATGCCATCCACCCCCATCGGCCGGAACAGCGTCGCCGCCAGTGCCGCCGCACGGTCCTGCGGAGCGGCAGCGCCCTTCTGCAGTTCCACGGCATCCATGTTCATGTCCATGACCGCTACCATTTTCCTCGGCTGTTCGTACTGAAATAAGGCCCGTGGGTTCACTCGATGCCGGCGGGAACCGGTGTCATCAGCATGGTGCCTGCGAGATTCCCAAGGATGCGGTCGTTGCTGATCATGATGGGCGATGACAGCGCGTCGCGCAGCGCGCGGCCCACGCTGAACTCGGTGTCGTTGCGGTAGCCGGACAGGCCGCATACCTTCATCGTGGTCAGCACGATGGCCACGGCGAGTTCCGAAGCCTCCACCTTGGTCAGATTCATCACCGCCTGGAAGTCGAGCGACGCCAGGGATTTCCGGTCGTCGGCGATCTCCTCGTAGGCGCGCAGCGAGGAGGCGATCAGGCCGCGCAGCGTTCGCAGCGAGGCGCTCGCCTTGGTGAAATGAGCGGCGCCCGGAGGCATGTTGCCGCCATTGTGGCGGGCCGCGTGGCGGACGAAGGCGCGCGCCCGCTCGACGGCGCCGGCCGCGATGCCGGCCCAGGTACCGGCCCAGGCCAGATGCGAGACCGGCACCATGCTCTGCGGGTGGATCGCGTCGTATGGCTCCGGCAGGATCTGCTCGGCCGTTCCGGTGGCGTTGAGCCGGAAGCCCGAGCTGCAGGTGCCGCGCATGCCGAGCGAATCCCAGCCCTGCAGCGGCTCGATCCTGTAGTCCTCCTTGAGGAAGGCGACGAGGACCTGGTCAGAGGCCGGGGCATCGGCCGCGCGCCGTGCCGTCGTGAGGATGGCGTCGGCCCGGCTGCCGTAGGACACCACGGTCGCCGCCCGTTCGAGCCGGATGCCGGTGTCGGTGTATTCGACCGCGGCCGAGCTGGACCGGACGTTGCCGCCGCCCTGGCCCTCCGTGGTCGAGGACGCCAGAAGCAGCTGGTCGCCGGCGACGCGACGCAGCAGGGAGCGATGCCAGGCATGGTCGTGACCGTGCCGCACCAGGCACGCGAGGCATGCCTGGTGCATCGCGTAGATCATCGAGGTGGAGGCGCAGGCCTGGCCGAGTTGATAACAGACATCGACGATGTCCGAGAGGCTTGCGCCCTCCCCGCCGAGATCGGACGGAACCATGATGCCCATGAGGCGCTGCCTGCGCAGCTCGGCGAACGCCTCCTCCGGAAAGCGCGCCTCGCTGTCCACCGCGGTCGCCCACTGGGCGGCGATGGCGGCGACGGCCGCTGTGCGGGCCTTCAGGTCGAGCCGTTGCGGCTGGCCTGCCGCCTCGCGGCTGCGCGGAACATCGCTCGGGGGACGCTCTGCAATCCTGCTGTTTGTATCCATGGTCAGCTCATCCTGAAAGGGCCCGGAATCCGGGCGGTGCGAAGGGGAGCGCAGGTCCAACGGGTCAGCATGGTGTACATTCATTACGAGATGATGCTCCGCATGAGCGGCCAGCCGGCACGACACATGCTCCATATCCTGTCGCGGAGCAGCCCGACGACGATAACCATTGCAGCCTCGACTCTCGCCCCGGTCTCATAATGCGTCCGAGGCGACAGAACGTCCTATGTCGCAATGATCATCAAAACGGATTTAGTGCAAGAGTAAACAGCAGTCAACTAAATGTCAGTGCCAAGATGCAAATGGCTCGAACGCCGGGCGATCCCAGTGGACAACGCGAGACCGGCACGCCGCTCACCCCCGGCCGCCTGCGACAGGCTGTCCGGGCCGGTCAATGGCTTGTCCGCCACGGCGCCGATGACCGTTGCTGCGCCAGGTACCACGGCACCAGGACCAGTCCTTGCCAGCCGTCCGGATCGAGCGCCTGCGCGAACCGCGCGCGGAGCGTTGCATCATAGGGGGCGAGCGCGGCCCACGACCGCCCCGTGACGAGCGCCGTGCGGATGAGGTGGCCGATGTCCTCGACGTTGAACACGACCCGATGCCGGGCGGCGGTGACCATCGCCTTCACGTCGATTTCGTAGTAGCCCGGATTGGGGTGAACGCCGACCCAGTGCTTGGGCCTGCCCGGAGCGTGGTAATCCCAGGGCCCTGCCGGCTCCCAATAGTTCCAAATCCGGTACGTACCGTTCGCCTGCAGGTGCAGTCTGGCCTTCATCAGCCGGAACCACGCGCCCGCGCGATCCCGGTAGGCCGGATCGCCGGTGGCATCGGTCATCGCCAGGAGCCACATGGCGACCATGTTGGCCTTGTTGTCCGGATGGGAGAAGCCGAGGCGAAGGTCGTCCCTGTCACGCGCCTTCGCCGTCCATTGACCGGTCTTCGGATCGATGCCGTACGGCAGCACGACCGAGATCATGCCGTCGCCCGCGGCGCGCCAGGCGCCGCGCCGGTCCCATTTCTCGAACATGCGCCGCGCCAGGGCGATGTAGGCGGCGGCCTTCCGGCCGTAACGGCTGTCCAGCGCCGGCGCCGCGCGGATTGCCGCTGCCGCCAGCACCACCGGCCGCAGCACCATGGCCTCGCCGAGGAGACTGTCGGCGTAGAAACTGTCGAGATCGTCGACGTCGGCTCCGGCGGCGCCGAATTTCGGCCACCCGACGTAGCCGTCGGGTTCGGTCACACCACGGCGGATCCAGGCATCCGTCCAATCGACCAGATGGTCGATCCATCGCGCATCGCCGGTCGCCAGATAACCGTCGCAAAGCCCCTCCAGCACGGGGGCGACCAGCCAGCCGATCTGCTCGCCCATGGCGCTGTCGCAGGTGCGCTCTCTGATCTCTGCGAGCATGTTGGTTTGCCAGCGCTTCAGCCAGGCGTCGCGCGTGGCGGGATCGATGGTGAATGCCGGATGCAGTTCCACCGCGGACCCGGCCATTGCCGGAGGGCCGCAAAGCGCCGCCGGCAGCAGAGCGGCCGCGGCGATCAGGGATGCGAGCCGTCGCCTGGACAGCATCGCGCCGGTCGATCCCTGATCAAGCATGATCAGGGGCGCGGGGCACGGACCGGGATCCAGCGCACCGCTCCCTGTCCACCGCGCCCGCCGGAACGTCCCGCAAGAATGTATTGCTTGGCGAGCCGATCACGCAGGCCCCCGAACGTCAGCCGATCGACGAGGGATGTGCGCGGCCCATCAAGCCCGGTGAGCAGTCCGGTTTCAACCTGCAGGCCCGCGGCGTTGAGCAGACCGATCGCGGAGTCGCGGACGAAGAACCGCAGATGCGTACGGTCGAGGATGCCGGCATCGCGATAGGTGAACTCGCCGCGCAGCAGCAGCGGTATCGACACCGAGAGATGGGCGATGTTGGGCACCGACACGATCACCGTGGCATGCGGTGCCATGATCGAGGTGATGGCGGAGAGCAGCTTCAGGGGATCGGCAAGATGCTCCAGCACATCGAGGAGCAGCACCAGATCCGGCATGCCCACATCCGGCAGGGTGTCGTTGAGGTCAACGATGTGGACAGCGTCGCAGTTCGCATGCAGGTCCGCTGCAAGCGCCGGATTGCCTTCGAGCGCCACAG
>DATKQI010000057.1:0-29045 GCA_035532755.1 Acetobacteraceae bacterium | reverse complement strand
GCGCGCATAGTCGCTCGTGCCGCCGCCGAAGAAGTAGGGCAGGATGGCGGAGACGTCGTTGATCGAGTAGCTGCCCCAACTTCCGAGGTCCAGGGGGGCCTGTCCGCTGATCACCTTCTGCACCGCCGCGCCGACCTGAAGCTGCTGGATATCGGCGTTGATGCCGACGGCCTTGAGGTAGTTCTGCACCGCCGCATTCCACGACGGCAGCAGGTAGCTCACCAGCGTGGTGGAGAATCCGTGGGGATACCCTGCCTCCGCCAGCAGCTTCTTCGCCTTCTTCGGATCGTACGGATAGGCCACCGCAGCCTTCTCGTTGCAGCCGAACTGGGTCGGGTAGCATGGGGCGGCGATCGGCGCGGAGCCACCCTGCACCAGATCCTTCGCCATGGCGGCGCGATCGACGGCGTACATGATCGCCTGCCGCACCTTCAGCTTGGTCAGCGGGTTGTTCTTGCCGGTGCGCCCGGCGGCGTCGATGGACATGTAGCCGATCCGCATCGATGGCGCGCGGAGCGCAACCTTGCCCGGCAACTCGGCCAGATTCGGGAACTGGTCGGGGTTGTACTGCCAGATCCAGTCGGCCTGGCCGCTGATGAAGGCGGTCAGCTCCCCGGCGGCATCCAGCACCTCGTTGATCTTGATGTACTTGATCGCGGGCCGGCCTTTCGGGCTGCCGGCGTAGTAGCCTTCGAACCGTTCCAGGTCGATCGCGGTGCTGCCGTTCACCCGGGTGATCCGGTACGGCCCGGCGCCGACCGGCTTCTGCGAATAGACCGCGGGCCCGACTTTCTCGCGGTAGGCTTTCGGATAGATCGGCAGGACCATGGCGAAATATTCGAGCGCGGCTGGGAACACGCTCTTGAGCTTGAACCGCACCTGATGGTCGTTCAGCTTCTGCACGCCGGCGATGAAGGAGAAGTTGCTGGGCACCGACGCCTTCGGGTCGTGCAGGATGGTCTCGAAGGTGTACACCACATCGTCCGCACCGAACGGATCGCCGTTGTGGAACTTCACACCCTGGCGCAGCGTGAAGTCGATCGTGGTGGAATCGGGAAAGGTCCAGCTTGTCGCGAGCAGCGGCACGATCTTGAAGGTCTTCGGATCGCGATAGACCAGCCCATCCCAGGCCTCGTACGCCACGATCAGGCCGGTGCGCAGGGAGTTGCGATAGGGATCGACATCCGGGACCGCGTCCCGCCAGGTGATATGCAGCGTGTCGTTCGCCTTGTCGGCATGCGCCACGCCGCTCAGGCCGGGAAGTGCCGCCGTCGCTGCCGCGGCACTCAGGAATGTCCGTCGCCTCATGCTTGCCTCCATATGTGGGGAATCATCGGATCAGGCGCCTTCGCCGGCCAGATGGCATTCCACCGCCCGGCGTGCCGGCGCCTCGCTGCGGCAGCGGTCGATCGCGATCGGGCAGCGCGGATGAAACCGGCAGCCCGGCGGGATTTGCGAGGGGTCTGGATAGCCCTCGCCCAACGGCACGTCCGGGATGCCGAGCCCCGGTTCCGGCGTCAGCACCGAGGCGAGCAGCGCGCGCGTATAGGGATGCCGCGGCGCGCGGAACACCTGCTCGGCGTCACCATGCTCGACGATGCGGCCGAGATACATCACCGCCACCTCATCAGCGATATGCTCGACGACGGCGAGATTGTGGCTGATGAACACGATGGTCAACCCGAACGCGGCGCGCAGTTCGGCGAGCAGATTTAGTATCTGCGCCTGGACCGACACATCGAGCGCGGAGGTCGGCTCATCGCAGATCAGGATGCGCGGCCGTGGCGCCAGCGCCCGCGCGATCGCCACGCGCTGCCGCTGCCCGCCGGAAAGCTGCCCAGGGTAGCGCGCGGCGATATCGGGGCCAAGGCCGACGCGCTCCAGCATCTCCGCCACGCGTCCGGCCCGCTCGCGCCCGCGCGCCTTCCCCTGGGCCAGCAGCGGCAACGCCACGATATCAGCGATGCGCTGGCGCGGGTTCAGCGAACTCATCGGGTCCTGGAACACCGGCTGGATCAGTTGCGCCCGTTCCCGCCGGTCGATCGCGGCGAGCGTGCGCCCGTCGATCCGCACGCTCCCAGCCGTGGGTGGCAGCAGGCCGAGCAGGATGCGCGCCAGCGTGGATTTGCCGCAGCCGGATTCGCCCACCACCCCGAGCACGCGGCCCGGGGCCAGGCGGAGCGACACGTCATCCACCGCCACCACGCGCCGGGGCACCCCGAGCATGCCGCCACCCTGGTCGAACACGCGCGACAGGCCGGCCGCCTCGATCATGCGGCTTGCGTCCAGCCGGGGACGAGCCGGCAGCGGTAGGAGTGACCGGGCGCGGCCTGCCGCACCGGCACATCCGCCGCACAGGCGGGCATGGCGTGGGCGCACCGGTCCCGGAACGCACATCCGGCGAAGCCAGCCGCGATGCGCGGCACCATGCCGGGAATACTGCCCAGCATGCCCCCACGCCGCACTTTGCCGGGCACCGGGATGGAGGCGAGCAGGCCGCGCGTGTACGGGTGGCTCGGCGCGGCGAACAGCGAGGCGACCGGCGCCTGCTCCACGATCTCCCCGGCATACATCACCGAAACATGGTCGGCGACGCGGGCGACGATCCCGAGGTCGTGCGTGATCAGCAGCACGGCGAGGCCGAAGTCGCGCTTGAGGTCGGCCAGCAGGCGCAGGATCTGCGCCTGCACGGTGACATCGAGGGCCGTGGTGGGTTCGTCGGCGATCAGCAGTTCCGGGCTGCAGAGCAGCGCCATCGCGATCATCACCCGCTGGCGCAACCCGCCCGAAAGCTGATGCGGGAACTGGCCGAGCCGGAGATCGGGCGCAGTGACGCCCACCCGCGCCAGCATCGCCGCGGCAGCCTCCGCCGCCTCTGCCCGGCCGGTGCCGCGATGGCGACGCAGCACCTCGATCATCTGCGAGCCGATGGTGTAGGCCGGGTTCAGGCTCGTCATCGGCTCCTGGAAGATCATCGCGATCCGGTCACCGCGCAGCCGTGCCATCTGCCGCTCGCTCTGCCGCGCGAGGTCGGTCCCGCCGAAGGCAATGGCCCCGGCGGTGCGCCGCGCCCCGCATGGCAGCAGCCCCATCACCGACAGTGCCGAGACCGACTTGCCGCAGCCCGATTCGCCCACCAGCCCGTGCGTCTGCCCCCGCGCGACGGTGAGGCTGATCCCGCGGACCACGTGCAGCGCGCCAAATTGGATGTTCAGATCGGCTATCCGCAGCGCGGCATCGGTTGTCGGTGCGTTCATCGCTCGGTCTTCATCGTTCAGTCTGGGCGCCGAGCGCGTCGCGCAGCCCGTCGCCGAGCAGGTTGATCCCGAGCACCAGGATCAGCAGCGCAATCCCCGGGATTTCGATCACCCAGGGCTTGAAGAACATGTAGTCCTTGCCCTCGGCGATCATCAGCCCCCAGGACGGCAGCGGCGGCGGGACGCCGAGGCCGAGGAAGGACAGCGCGGCCTCCAGCAGGATGGCGATCGCCATGTCCACGGTCGCGATGACGATCAGGTGGTGCACGATGTTGGGCAGCACCTCGCGCAGGATGATGCGGCTGCGCGAGCAGCCGGCCGCCCAGGCGGCGGCGATGTAGTCGAGCGCGCAGACCTGCCGCGTGGCCGCGCGCGAAACCACGGCGAAACGCTCCCACAGCAGCAGCCCGATCGTCAGCACCACCACGGTGAGGGAGCTGCCGACCAGCGACACCACGGTGAGCGCCACCAGGATCACCGGGATGGCAAGCCGGCAGGAGACGATGAACATCACCGCCGCATCGACCGGCCCACCGAAATAGCCGCCCAGCACGCCGAGCGCGGTGCCGATCGTTCCCGACAGGATGATGGTGGACAGGCCGATGAGCATGGAGATGCGCGCGCCCAGGATCAGCCGTGACAGATAGTCCCGTCCGAGCTGGTCGGTGCCGAGGATATGCGCGGCCGAACCGCCCTTCATCCACATCGGCGGGATGAAGCGGTGGCCGAGGTTCTGCACGAACGGATCGTGCGGCGCGAGCAGCGGGCCGAACAGCGCGATCAGCGCGGCGGCGCCCACGATCAGCGCGCCGAGATACAGCGGAAGGCGCCGCGCCCGCATCAGCCGCCCCGCAGCCGCGGATCGAGCGCCGCGCCGATCAGGTCGGACAGCAGGGTCAGCACCACGAAAATGATCGCGAACAGCAGCACCACCGCCTGCACCACCGGGAAATCGCCCTTGCCGATCGATTCCCAGGCGAGGTAGCCGACGCCGCGCACATTGAACACCACCTCCACCACCACCGAGCCGCCGAGGATGAAGCCCAGTTGCACGGCGGAGACCGCGACCACCGGCATCGCCGCGTTGCGGAACGCGTGCTTCAGCACGATCGAGCCGCGCGACAGCCCCTTCGCCCGTGCCGTGCGCACGTAGTCGGCCCGCATCGCATCGACCATGCCGCCGCGGGTCATGCGCAGCATGACCGGGATGGCGACGAAGGACAGCACGAAGGCCGGCAGGATGTAGCCCTTCCAGGTGGCCGCGCCCGCGATCGGCAGCCAGTGCAGATCGACGCCGAACCAGATGATCAGCAGCAGGCCGAGCCAGAAGCTCGGCACCGCCTGCCCGGCCAGGGCCACGAACCCGACCGCGACATCGATGCCGCTGCCTTCGTTCAGCGCCGCGAGGATGCCGAGCGGGATCGCGACCGCCACGGCAATGGCGATGCCCAGCATCCCGAGCGTGAACGTGACCGGGAAATGCGTGGCGATCAGGTGCGACACCTTCTCGTGGAACAGGAAGGATTCACCCAGATCGCCGTGCGCGGCGCGATCCGCCCAGTCGAAAAACTGCACCGGCAACGGCCGATCGAGGCCGAGCTGATGCTGGATCCGGGCGATCGTCTGGGGTGTGGCCTCCGGGCCGGCGATGTTGATGGCGAGGTTGCCGGAAACGCGGGTCAGCGCGAAGCTCGCCACCAGCACCGTGAGGCATACCAGAAAGGCGAGAAGCGCCGAACGCGCTGCGTAGCGGAGCACGGCGGTTTCCTATTCCAGCGCATCCTTCGGCATCCTTCGTTCCACGATGCGCGCATACAGGGCGGACCCGTACGGGATCGCCGCGTCGTTGAAGGCGTAGGCAGGATGGTGCGCCTGCGCGCCTTCCCCGTTGCCGACATGAATGTAGGCGCCGGGAACACGCTCCATCATGAACGAGAAATCCTCCGACCCCATGCCGGGCGGCCGGTCACGATCCACGCTGTCCTCGCCGACCAGATCGGCCGCGGCATCGGCATAGGCGTCGGTCTGCGCGGGATCGTTCACGGTGGGTGCGAAGATCAGGCGGAAATCCACGGTCGCGGTGGCGCCGAACCCGGCCGCGACACCTTCGGCGACGCGCTTCAGGCCTGCCTCGATCTGGTCCCGCACCTCGTTGCTGAAGAAGCGCGCGGTGCCGGAGATCGTCGCCGTCTGCGGAATGACGTTGTAGGCATCCCCGCCAATCACCTTGGTGACGCTGACCACCGCCGCATCCGCCGGGCGGAGGTTGCGCGCCACGATGGATTGCAGGGCCGCGGTGATGTGGCAGGCGGCCAGCACGGGATCGATGCTCGCCTCGGGCCGGGCGCCATGGGCGCCGCGGCCGCTCACCACGATGTCGAAGAACGCCCCGCCGGCGGCGATCGGGCCGGGGCGGATCGCATATCTGCCGATCTCCATGCCGGTGCGGTTGTGCATGCCGAAGATCGCATCGCAGGGGAAGCGCTCGAACAGCCCGTCCTCCAACATCGCCAGCGCGCCGCCGATGCCTTCTTCGCCGGGCTGGAAGATGAAGTTGACCGTGCCGTTGAAGGCGCGCGTTTCGGCGAGGTAGCGGGCCGCGCCCAGCAGCATGGTGGTGTGCCCGTCGTGCCCGCAGGCGTGCATCACACCCGGGGTCCGGCTGCTGTAGGGCAGGCCGGTGGCCTCGGTGATCGGCAGCGCGTCCATGTCCGCACGCAGGCCGATCGCCTGCCTGCCGTTGCCGGAGCGCAGCACGCCGACCACGCCGGTGCGCCCGACGCCGCGATGCACCTCGATCCCCCATTCCGCGAGCTTCCGCGCCACCAGTTCGGCCGTGCGATGCTCCTCCAGCCCGAGCTCCGGATGCGCATGGAGATCCTGGCGGATCGCGGTCAGCTCCTCAAGAAAGCCGCGGAGATGGTCGAGGACGGACATGGACACCCCTCATGCGATGCGCCGGAAGGACGGAGCATGGCACTGCGCCCAACGGGGCACAACCGCACCGCATCATGTGCGACGAGACACCTGCCGCAGCGCCCTTTCGAATGCGCGCGCGAAGCCCCGCGCATCGCACAGCGCGCTGGAGCGCAGGCGCGACCGCAACTCCGCCCGCAGGCGGGAAAGCCCGCCCAGGTCGCTCGCATGCGTGACCGCGCGGGCGACATACGCCTCCTCCGACGCGGCAACCCAGTCATCGAGCCCGAGCACGCCGAGATGGCTCGCGCCGTGGCGGGCGGCAAAGCTCTCGCCCGCGAGCGAGATGGCGGGCACGCCCATCCAGAGCGCTTCGAGCAGGGAAACGCCGCCGCCATAAGGAAAGGGCATCAGCGCGAGGTCCATCCCCGCCCAGACGCGGAGCAGTTCATCCCACGGCAGCGCACCCCCGAGCGTCACCCGCTCCCCCACGCCGGCTTGCGTGAAGGCACGGGCGATGCGCTCCGCCGTTTCCGCCTCGCCGAGCGCGGGGGCATGCAGCACCCTCGTCATCAGCACGGCCCGGCCGTCATCCGATGGCGATGCGGGCTCGGGGCCGATCCTGTCGCACATGGACGCGCTGGTGCGGCTCGGCTTCGAGGTCTCCTTCGTTTCGATGCAGGCCGAGGCCTGCATCGCGGAGGATGCCGATGCCCTCGCACGCCTGATCCTCGCGCTGCACGCCGATCGCGGGCGCAATGCCCACCTCGCCCTTGCCGGCCGCGCGATCCTGCGCGATGGCTGGAGCGCGCGTGCCGTCGAGGCCGCCTTCGCCCGCGCGATCGGACCCGGTTTCACGGATGGCGCGGCTGTCCGCGCGCCAGCACCTCGGCGCGGCGTTCGGTGATGCGGATCATCAGGTCGTGCAGCAGATAGGCCAGGCGGCTGCGGCACCACGCCTGGCCTGAAAGCGGATCGTAGTCGCGCGGCATGGCATGGCCTTCCGGCGCGTAGGCATCGAAGCCGAGGCGCCGCGCGGTCATCACGCAGCGGCACATATGGTCGGCGAAGGCGACGACACAGACCGGGCCGAGCTTCGCCGGATCGACCCGCCGCGCGATCTCCTCCAGCACACCACCGGTGCTGAGATAGACGGGCTCCCCCCGCTCGTCCCGGCCAGGGTGGATCGGCGTCACCGTGTCGGGAGGCAGGCGTTCGGCGGCGGGCTCCGCCACCTCCCATTGCGCGTAGATGGGCGCGTTCGTTTCACGGTGCAGTGCCACTGCAACCTCGGCCAGCGCCTCGTTCACCGGGCCGGGAAGGCGATTGCCGTTCGCGGCCATGCGGTTGCCGAAGGTGAAGCCGATGATCGTGCGGATGCGCGCCGCGGGGATGGTCGGCGCGGTCCAGCACAGCGTGTCGGCTTCGAGCAGCGCGGCAAGTTCGCGTGCCATGTCTGCGTCGCCAAGCTCCACGGCAAGCCGCGCGGCCAGAAAATCCGGATCTGCCATCGCCACACCTGCGGAAATCTTCAATCAGTGTAGGGTCCGCAAACGTTTGCTTGTCAAGATGGACCCGACGTTGCAGTATGCTGGGAACGGCCCGATCCCGAACAACGGGGCGGGCGCACAGGGAGAGAGACGATGCAGGGGAAGCTGCCGCGGCGGCGGATTCTGGCGACCGGATTGGCGACCGGAGGCCTGCTCGCTCTTCCCGGCAAGGCGCCGGCTGCTGTCGGATCGAAGCCGCTCAAAGGCGTCACGCTCAACGTTTCGTGCTGGAGCGCGCCCTATCCGCAGTTTCTCGCCAAGTACATCCCCGAGTTCGAGGAACAGACCGGCGCACGCGTGGTGTACACCACGCCGGCCTTCCCGATCTACAACCAGCGCATGGACATCGCGCTCGCCACCCGCAGCGAAGCCTACGATGTCATCAACGTCACCTTCATCTACATCGGCCGCTGGGTGGGCGCGGGATGGGTGACGCCGCTCGACCAGTTCATGGACGATCCGAAGCGCACGCCGGCCGCGTGGGATGCGAAGGATTTCCTCACCGGCACAACGAGCGCGTTCAAGGACAGCCATGGCCGGCTTTGCGCCATTCCCTGGATCGCCGACATCATGATGGCCGGCGCCTCCCGCTACGATCTGATCCGCAAGGCCGGGTTCACGCTGCCGGACACGTTCGACGAGATGCCGAAGATGCTGAAGGCGGTGAACGGCCAGCAGGGCATTCCCGGCTTCATCACCGAGAACCATTACGGCTGGACCTTCATCGGCTACCTGCAAGGCTTCGGCGCCAACATCTTCCGCAACCCGCCGCACGACCTGATGCCGGTGCTGGACACGCCGGAGGCGGTGCACGCGGCCGGGTTCTTCAGCGACCTGCTGCGCAGCTACGGCCCGAAGGGCGCGCTCTCCTATACCTACGACGAGGTGGTCGCCACGCTGCAGAACGGCCGGACGATCTACAGCACCGAGAACGAAGCGTTCGTGACGCCGATGGCGCAGCCAACCAGCAAAGTGGCGAAAACCTGCGGCTTCTCGCTGTTCCCGGCCGGGCCGAAGGGCCGCTTCCCGCAGCTTGCCACGCATGGCTGGGGCATCCCCGCCGGTTCCCGGCACAAGGACGCGGCGTGGCAGTTCATCGTCTGGGCGATGTCGAAAGACCTGCTGCTGCGCATGTTCCGCGACCAGGGCTGGAGTTCCGTCACCCGCCGGTCGATCATCGAGATGCCCGAGTTCAAGAAGAAGCTCAGCCACAATGGCTTCGATGTGGCGAAGATGTATCTCGACACGATCGACCTCGCCGCCAAGGGCTACATGGCCTATCGCACCGTGCCCCCGTACCCGCAGGTGGATCGGCAGATCGACATCGCCATCCAGAGCATCATTTCTGGGGAGAAGACGGCGAAGCAGGCGATGGCGGCGGCGCAGACGAACGCGATCGCGCAATTGCGCCGGGCGGGCGTGAAGCTTTGATCCTGCCGGAATGAGCGCCCGCACCGGCTGGGCCAACGCGCAGCGCAGGGCCTTCACCCTCGGCCTCGCCCCGGCGCTGATCGTGCTGGCCGTGGTCACGCTGGCGCCGGCGATCTATCTGGTGGTCACCAGCCTCACCCCGCTCACGCCGGTCAACCCCGCGAGCCTGCTGAATTTCTCCGACCCGCTCGGCAACTACCGCCAGGCGCTGTTCGGCAGCAGCTTCCTGCATTCCGTCCGGCTGCAGCTTGAGCTTTCGGTGATCACCGTCGGGCTGCAGACCGCGGTGGGGGTCGGCCTCGCCCTGCTGCTCAATCTCGAATCGCGCTTCATGGAGGCGGTGCGCACGGGCTTCCTGGTGCCGATGGTGCTGCCGCCGATCGTGGTCGCGATCATCTGGAAGGTGCTCTACACGCCGGGCATCAGCCCGCTCTACGGCGCGCTCGGCGCCCTTGGCATTCCCGTCGGCTCGCTGATCACGAACCCCGTCGCCGCCCTGCCCGCGATCGCGCTGGCCGACACGTGGGAGTGGTTTCCCTTCACCATGCTCATGGTGCTGGCGGCCTTGCAGATGATGCCGACGGAACAGCTGGAGGCCGCACGCATCGACGGGGCGGGCGCGATGCAGATGTTCTGGTATGTGCGGCTGCCCTTCATCCGCCCGGCGTTGACTGTCGCGGTGCTGTTCCGGCTGATCGACAGCATCAAGGCGTTTCCGCTGATCTACGTGCTGACCAACGGCGGCCCGGGCCAGGCGACCGAGGTGACCAACTATTATGCCTTCATCCAGACCTTCAATTTCGCTTACTGGGGGTATGGCAGCGCCATTGCCACGATGATGGTCGCGGGCGTGTTCGTGTTGAGCTTCGCGGTCAACCGCCTTGGCGGCGCGCAGGCCGCGGATGAATAGCGCAACACGACGGCGGCATCGGCAGCGGATGCTGACGCATCTGGCGGCCACCGCGCTGCTGGTCCTCGCGCTCGCGCCCGTGCTGTGGCTTCTGCAGATGTCGTTCCGCCCGAATGCCGACATCATGAGCGGCGGCATCGGCTTCACGCCGACGCTCGCCAACTACCGGGCGCTGGCAGGGGGCGGCTTCCCGGCCTCCTTCGCCAACAGCCTGATGGCAAGCACGAGTTCCACGGTGCTTTCGCTGCTGATCGGGGTGCCGGCGGCCTATGCGCTGTCGCGCTGGCGTTTTCGCGCCCGGGGCCAGATCGCGATGTGGATTCTCGTCACCCGCATGGCCCCGCCGATCGCCTTCACCATCCCCTTCTTCCTCGCCTACAGCTGGCTTGGCCTGCTGGATACCGTGGGCGGGCTCGTGATCATCTACCTCACCTTCAACCTCGCGATGGTGATCTGGACCATGCGGAGCTTCTTCGCCGCGATCCCCCGCGCGCTGGAGGAGGCTGCGTGGATCGACGGCGCCGGCGTCTGGGTGGCGTTCCTGCGCGTGGTCCTGCCGTTGACCGCACCGGGCCTCGCCGCCACCGGCATCCTGTGCTTCATCATGTCCTGGAACGATTTCTTCTTCGCGCTGATCCTTACGCGGACGAACGCGATGACGGCGCCGGTCGCGATCGTCAATTTCATGCAGTACGCCGGCTGGGAATGGGGAAAGATCGCCGCCGCCGGCGTGCTGGTGCTGCTGCCGGTGCTGATCTTCACCTTCTTCGCCCGCGCCTATCTCGTGCGCGGGATGATGGCCGGCGGGGTGAAGGAATAGCCTGTCCAGACACGGATCAGGCTGCCGCAGGGAACACTTGTTCCCCGCGGCACCGAAATATCAGCCTGCCGCCGCGACCGCCCGCTTCGCGATCACCCCGATCAGATGCGCGCGGTATTCGGCTGAGGCATGGATATCGCCGTTCAGTCCGTCCGCCGGAGTCGTCACGCCGTTCAGCGCGTCGGCGGACCAGGATTTGCCCAGCGCCTCCTCCATCGCCTTGTGGCGGAACACGCCGCTCTGCCCCGCGCCGGTGACGGTGAGCCGCACGCCCGCCGGCCCCTTGGCCACGAACACCCCCACCATCGCGTAGCGCGACGCCGGATTGGGAAACTTCACATAGGCCGCCTTCTCGGGGATCGGGAACTCCACCGCGGTGATGATCTCGTCCGGCGCGAGCGCGGTCGTAAACATGCCCTGGAAATAGTCGTCAGCCTTGATGCTGCGCTTGTCGGTCCTGATCGTCGCACCCAGCGCCAGCACGGCGGAGGGATAGCAGGCCGAGGGATCGTTGTTGGCGAGCGAGCCGCCGATAGTGCCGCGGTGGCGCACCTGGTTGTCGCCTATCTGGCCGGCCAGATAGGCGAGCGCCGGAATGGCCTTCTTCACCTCGGCCGAGGCCGCCACGGCCGCGTGCGTGGTCATCGCCCCGATCGTCACCGTGCTGCCCGAGACGGTGATGCCCGTCAGGCCGGCACCGGCAAGGTCGATCACCGCCGAGGGCTTGTTGAGGCGCTGCTTGAGCACGGGGATGAAGGTCATGCCGCCGGCCAGGGCCTTCGCCTCGGAATCCGCCGCCAGCGCCTTCACGGCGTCGGCCAAGCTGCCCGGCTTCTGATACGCGAAATCATACATCGTTCGGCTCCTGTGCCTTCTGCTTACTCGGCCGCCATCTTCGGCGTAGCCGCTGCGATGATCGACCATATCTTCTGCGGCGTGGCCGGCATGTCCAGATGCCGGACGCCATAATCCTTCAGCGCATCCACCACCGCGTTGATCACGGCCGGCGGGCTGCCGATGGCCCCCACCTCGCCGCAGCCCTTCACCCCCAGCGGGTTGTGGGTGCACAGCGTGACCTCCGTGCCGACCGAGATGTTCGGCAGATCGTCCGCGCGCGGCATGGTGTAGTCCATCATCGAGCCGGTGAGCAGTTGGCCCGCGGCATCGTACACCGCGTTCTCCAGCAGCGCCTGGCCGATGCCCTGGGCCACGCCGCCCTGCACCTGCCCCTCCACGATCATCGGGTTGATCACCCGGCCGACATCGTCCACCGCGGTGAAGTTCACCACATGGATCATGCCGGTCTCCCGGTCGATCTCCACCTCGCAGATATGGCAGCCGCCGGGGAAGGTGAAGTTCTTCGGATCGTAGAACGCGTTCTCCTCCAGCCCCGGCTCCAGCTCCTCGATCGGGTAGTTGTGCGGCACGTAGGCGGCGAGCGATATCTCCGCCAGCGCCTTCGACTTGTCGGTGCCGGAGACGGTGAACTTCCCGTCCTTGAACTCGATGTCGTCCACCGAGGCCTCCATCAGATGGGCGGCGATCTTCTTGCCCTTGGCGATGATCTTGTCCATCGCCTTCACCATCGCCGAACCGCCGACCGCGAGGCTGCGGCTGCCGTAGGTGCCCATGCCGAACGGGATCTTCGCGGTATCCCCATGCACGATCTCGATCTGATCGAGCGGCACGCCGAGCTGTTCGGCGACGAGCTGCGCCATCGTCGTCTCGTGCCCCTGGCCGTGGCTATGGGTGCCGGTGAACACGCTCACGCTGCCGGTCGGGTGCACGCGGATGTTCGCCACCTCGTACAGCCCGGCACGCGCGCCGAGCGAGCCCACCACCGCGCTGGGGGCGATGCCGCAGGCCTCCACATAGGTGGAGATGCCGATGCCCCGCAGCTTGCCGCGCGCGGCGGCCGCTGCGCGGCGGGCAGGGAAATCGGCCCAGCCGGACGCCTTCAGGCAGGCCTGCAGCGTCGCCTCGTAGTCGCCGCTGTCGTACTGCAACGCGACCGGCGTCTGATAGGGAAAGGCGCTCGACGGGATGAAGTTCTTCCGCCGCAGCTCCACCCGGTCGAGGCCGGTGTCATGCGCGATCACGTCCACCAGGCGTTCCAGCAGATAGGCCGCCTCCGGCCGCCCGGCGCCGCGATAGGCATCCACCGGCACGGTGTTGGTGAACAGCGCCTTCACCTCGGCATAGATCGCCGGGGTGGAATACACGCCCGCCAGCAGGGTGGCATACAGGTAAGTGGGCACCGCCGGGCCGAAGGTGGAGAGATAGGCGCCCATGTTGCACAGCGTCTTCACCCGCAGGGCAAGGAACCTGCCCTCGGCATCCAGCGCCATTTCGGCCGTGCTGTCATGGTCCCGCCCGTGCGCGTCCGACATGAAGCTTTCGGTGCGCTCGGCGGTCCATTTCACCGGGCGGTGCAGCTTCCCCGCCGCCCAGGTGACGATCGCCTCCTCGGCGTAATGATAGATTTTCGATCCGAACCCGCCGCCCACGTCCGGCGCGACCACGCGCAGCCGGTGCTCCGGCAGGTGCAGCACGAACGCACCCATCAGCAGCCGGATCACGTGCGGGTTCTGGCTGGTGGTATAGAGCGTGTAGTCCCCGGTGGTGCGGTCGAACTCGCCCACCGCGGCGCGCGGCTCCATTGCGTTCGGGATCAGCCGGTTGTTCGTCAGGTCGAGCTTGACGACATGGGCCGCCCTGGCGAACGCGGCATCCACCACCGCCTTGTCGCCGATATGCCAGTCGTAGCAGACGTTCCCCGGCGCATCGTCGTGAACGGCAGTCGCCCCTGCCGCAACCGCCTCGCGCAGCGTGGCCACGCCCGGCAGGTCCGTGTAGTCGATCGCGATCGCTTCGGCGGCGTCTTTCGCCTGCTGCTTCGTTTCGGCCACCACCACGGCCACCGGGTCGCCCACATGGCGCACCTTGCCGGTCGCGAGGACCGGGTGCATCGGCTCCGCCATCGGCGTGCCGTCCTTGTTGTGGATCTGCCAGCCGCAGGGCAGGCCGCCGATGTTGTCGGCCTGCATGTCCGCGCCGGTATAAACCGCGACCACGCCGGGCATGGCAGCCGCCGCCTTGGTGTCCATGCCGCCGATCCGCGCGTGGGGCCGATCGGATCGGAGGATGTGGGCGTGCAGCTGGTGCGGGCGGTTGATGTCGTCGGTGTAGTGGCCGTTGCCGCTGAGGAACCGGAGATCCTCCTTGCGCCGAACCGAAGCGCCGATGCCCTCGAACGTCATGAACGTGCTCCCCTGATCCCTGTACGGCGGGCTGCCGGCCTTCGGCCTGTTCCTGCCCGCGCGGGTGATTGCTGCGTGGTTGCCGGGCCTATTCGGCAGCGACCGGCATGGGCGCCTTGCCGTGCATGATCGGCCATGCCGCGGCGATGGCCTTGACGATGTTGTGGTAGCCCGTGCACCGGCACAGGTTGCCTTCCAGCCCGTGGCGGATCTGCTCCTCGCTCAACCCCTCGGGGTGCATCTGCACGAGGTCGATCGCGCTCATCACCATCCCCGGCGTGCAGAAGCCGCATTGCAGGGCATGATGCTCCCGGAACATCTCCTGCATCGGGTGCAACGTGCCGTCGGCCTGCGCCAGCCCCTCGATCGTGGTCACCTTCGCACCTTCAGCCTGCAACGCCAGCATGGTGCAGGATTTCACGGATTTGCCGTCCACATGCACGACGCACGCGCCGCACTGGCTGGTGTCGCACCCCACATGCGTGCCGGTCAGCCCCAGCTTCTCGCGCAGCAGCTCCACCAGCAGCGTCCGGCCCTCGACCTCGACCTTGTGTGCCTTGCCATTCACCGTCAGGGATACCTGAGGCATCGCTTCCCCCTTGCTCACACCGTTGCGCCCGCACCGACAGGCTGCTCCACCCGATAGTGAGCGCCCGCACCGGATATGGTCAAGCAAGCGATCCGCGCAACGGGCGGGAAGCCTGGCCGCTCACGCCGCCGGCAGCGCATCCAGATGGCAGGCGGCGATCTGGCCGGGGGCCATGGTGCGCAGGGCGGGTTCCTCGGTGCGGCAGCGGTCGAAGACATAGGGGCAACGGGTGTGGAAACGGCAGCCGGAAGGGGGATGGATGGGGCTCGGCACGTCGCCCTTCAGGATGATCCGCTGCCGCCGCGTCGCCGGGTCCGCCACCGGCACGGCGGAGAGCAGGGCGCGGGTGTAGGGATGGCGCGGGGCGGCGAACAGGGTGCGGCGATCGGCCAGCTCCACGATCTTGCCGAGATACATCACCGCCACGCGGTGCGTGAGATGCTCGACGATGGCGAGGTCGTGGCTGATGAACAGCAGGGCGAGGCCCAGCTCGTCCTGCAAATCCGACAGCAGGTTGACGATCTGCGCCTTCACCGACACGTCGAGCGCCGAGACCGCCTCGTCGCAGATGATCAGGTCCGCCCCGGGGGCGAGGGCGCGGGCGATACCGATGCGCTGGCGCTGCCCGCCGGAGAACTCGTGCGGGAAGCGGCGCATGGCATCGCGCGGCATCCCCACCTTGTCGAGCAGAAGCGCCACCCGGTCCGTCACCTCGCTGCCGGGGCGGGCGAGGCCGAAGTTCGTGATCGGTTCGGCGATGATCTCCCGCACCCGCATGCGCGGGTTGAGGCTGCTGAACGGGTCCTGGAACACCACCTGCATGCGCCGGCGCAGCGGGCGCAGCCGGCTGGCCGACAGGTTGTCGATCCGCTGGCCGCCCAGCCACACCTCCCCGCCCGTCGGCTCCGTCAGCCGCAGGATGGTCCGGCCGATGGTGGATTTGCCGCAGCCGCTCTCCCCCACCACCGACAGCGTTTCGCCCTTGTCGATGGTGAACGTCACGCCATCGACCGCATAGACCTGGCCCGTCACCCCGCCCAGCAGCCCGGCCCGCACCGGGAAGTGCTTCTTCAGCGCATTCACTTCGAGCAGGTGTTCGCTCATGCGGCCATCCGGCGTTCGGCGCGATGGCACGCAACCAGATGGCCGGGCGATTTCGCCTCCACCGCCGGTGCGATCTGCCGGCACACATCGAGCACCAGCGGGCAGCGCCCGGCATAGGGGCAGCCGACGATGGCCTTGCGCAGGCTGGGTACCTGTCCGGGGATCTCCGCCAGCTTGGTCCGCCCGCCACCCTGGAGCGAGGAGCCGAGCTTCGGCACCGCGCCCAGCAGCCCGCGCGTATAAGGGTGCTGCGGGTCGGCGAACAGCGCCGCCACCGGCGCTTCCTCCACCTTGCGGCCGGCATACATCACCACCACCCGCTCGGCCGTTTCGGCCACCACGCCGAGATCGTGCGTGATGAGCATGATGGCAGCGCCGACGCGGGATTTCAGATCCCGCATCAGGTCGAGGATCTGCGCCTGGATCGTCACGTCGAGCGCCGTGGTCGGTTCGTCCGCGATCAGCAGCTTCGGGTTGCAGGCGAGCGCGATGGCGATCATCACCCGCTGGCGCATGCCGCCGGAAAGCTGGTGCGGATATTCGTGCACCCGCTGCTCCGGCACGGGAATGCCGACCAGGGCGAGGATCTCGACCGCGCGCGCCTCGGCCTGCCGCGCCGACAGCCCCTGGTGCAGCCGCAGCGTCTCGCCGATCTGCCGGCCGATGGTCAGCACCGGGTTCAGGCTGGTCATCGGCTCCTGGAAGATCATGCTGATCTCGTTGCCGCGGATCTTCCGCATCTCCGCTTCCGGCAGGTCGAGCAGGTTGCGCCCCTGGAAGCGGATCGCCCCCGCGATGCGCCCCGGAGGTTCGGCAACCAGCCGCAGGATGGACATGGAGGTGACGGACTTGCCGCAGCCGCTTTCACCCACCACCGCCACGGTCTCTCCCGCCTCGATGTTGAACGACAATCCATCCACCGCGCGCACCACGCCATCAGGCGTGCCGAAATGGGTTTGCAGGTTCTCGATTTCGAGCAGGGCCATGCGGGCTACAGCCGCTTCGCCAGGCGCGGGTCCAGCGCATCGCGCAACCCGTCGCCCAGCAGGTTCACCGCCAGCACCGTCACCGACAGGAACGCGGCCGGGAAGAACACGATGTAGGGCTTCACCTGCCACAGCGCCCGGCCCTCGGACATGATGTTGCCCCAGCTTGGAACGATCGGCGGCGTGCCCGCGCCGATGAACGACAGGATCGCCTCGATGATCATCGCGGACGCGCAGATGTAGGTGGCCTGCACGGTGATCGGCGCGAGCGTGTTGGGCAGGATGTGGCGGCGGATGATGGTATGCGTGCGCGTGCCCGCGGCGATGGCGGCCTCCACATAGGGCTGGTCCCGCAACGTCAGCACCACGCCGCGCACCAGCCGCGCGACCTGCGGGATCTGCGAGATGGTGATGGAGATGATCACGTTCACGACCGACCCGCGGGTGAGCGCCATCAGCGCGATGGCGAGCAGGATCGCCGGGATCGACATCATCCCGTCCATGATCCGCATCAGCACCGCATCCGCCCAGCGGATGAAGCCCGCGACCAGCCCGATCAGCATGCCCGCCGCCGAGGACAGCAGCGCCACGGCGAAGCCGACGGTGAGGGAAACGCGCGCGCCGTACAGGGTGCGCGAATAGATGTCCCGCCCCAGCATGTCGGTGCCGAACAGATGCTTCATCGACGGATCGCGCAGCCGGCCGATCGGGTTCAGCGCCGTCGGATCGACGGTGCCAAGAAGCGGGGCGAAGATCGCAATGAACACCATCACCCCGAGCAGCATCCCACCGGCGGCGATGGTCGGGTGGCGATGGACGAAGCGCATGACCCGCCCGCGCTGCTTCGGCGCGGGCAGCACATCCGGCAGGGCGGGCGCGACGGCGATCGGGTCCGAAATGGCATAGGTAGAGGCGGGGGCGGAGTTCAATGCCGTATCCTCGGGTCGAACACGCTGTAGAGCAGATCGACGATCAGGTTGACGATGACGTAGGTGAAGCTGAACAGCAGCACCACGCCCTGGATCACCGGATAATCCCGCCGCAGGATCGCATCCACCGTCAGCGTGCCGAGGCCGGGAATGGCGAACACGCTTTCGGTGACGACCGTGCCGCCGATCAGCAGCGCGACGCCGAGGCCGATGACGGTGATGATCGGCACCGCCGCATTCTTCAGCGCATGCTCGAACAGCACAGGGTACTGGCCGAGCCCTTTCGCCTTCGCCGTGCGCACATAATCCTGCGACAGCACCTCCAGCATCGCCGCCCGCGTGATGCGCGCGATCAGCGCGATATAGATGGCCCCCAGCGCGAAGGCCGGCAGCAGCAGGGTGCGCAGGAACGGCCAGAGCCCGTGCCGGATGGAGGTGAAACCCTGGACCGGAAGCCACTGCAGTTTCAGCGCAAACACATAGGCCAGCACATACCCCATCACGAACACCGGCACGGAGAAGCCCATGACGGCGAACAGCATCACCGCCCGGTCGATCCAGCTTCCATGCTTCCACGCCGCCAGCACACCCAACGGCACCGCCACCACCACGGCGAGCACCATGGTGAGGATCATCAGCGACAGCGTGGGCTCGATCCGTTGCGCGATCATGTGCGTGACCGGCAGGTTGGTGAAGATGGACGTGCCGAGATTGCCGTGCACCACCTGCCACAGCCACGTGCCGAAACGCACCAGGAATGGCTTGTTCAGGCCGAGCGACGCACGAATCCGCGCGATCTGCGCCACCGTCGCCTGATCGCCGGCGATGATCGCCGCCGGATCGCCCGGCGCGAGATACAGCAGGGAGAACACGAACAACGCCACGAACCCCATGACGGGGATCGTGGCGAGAACACGGCGGATGGTGTAGGAGAGCATGCCGTGTCCCCGATCAGGTCCTGGCCGCGCGCACGGGCACACCATGCGCAACGCGAACGGCCAGATGCAGGCTTGCGAAAATACGCTCAGCCATCGGGTCCCTCCGTTCGTCGGCCGCGGGACCAGCCTTCCCCTGCACCTTGTTGTCTGTTCGCGGCCGGGTGCGACAGCCGGTCCATGTCACGCTGCGGGCGTCACGCTACAGGCGATCGGGCGGCGACGGAAGCCGCCCCCGCATCCCGCCCGCGTGAAGCCGGATACCTACGCTCGCTTCACGTTCCAGAACAGCACGAAGCCGTTCAGCACACCCTGCAACTGCTTCTTGTAGGCGGTCGGCGTGAAGGTCTGCCCCAGCGGGATGTAAGGCACATCGATCAGCGCCTGCTTCTGGATCTCCACACAAACCTTCTGCTGGGCCGCGAGATCGGGCGCGGCGAACCACGCCGTCCGAAGGGCTTCCAGCTTCGGGTCGGTGGGCCAGCCGAACCACCCATTCTTGCCGTTGCCGCGGATCACCAGGTCGCCGGCCGGGTTGAACTGGTCGAGGCCCGCGAAGAAGGTGTTGAACACGTTCCACCCGCCCTTGTCCGGCGGATCCATCTTGGCCCGGCGCTGCACCACGGTACCCCAGTCCATCGCCTGATAGTCCACGTTGAAGCCGCATTTCTTCAGCATGTCGGCGGCCACGTCATTCAGCGCCTTGATGATCGGGAAATCCGTCGCGGCCATCAGCACGATCTTCTCGCCCTTGTAGCCGGCGGCCATGATCTCCGCCTTCACCTTCGCGTAGTCGCGCGGGCCGGTGAAAACATCGAGCCCCACCGTGGTCGCCATCGGCGACGGCGGCGGAAACACGCCGACCGGCACATGCCAGTCGTTCTTGTTGGTGCCGGACACCGCCGTCATGTACTCGGCCTGGTTCACCGCGCCCAGCAGCGCCTGCCGGATCTTCTGGTTGTCGAACGGCGGGTAGAGGTGGTTCATCGCGAAGATGCCGACGAGGCCGGTCGGGTCCTGCACGCCGCCGTGCAGCTTCGGGTTGGTCTTCAGGACCTGCAACAGGTCGAAGGTCGGGTTCTCCCACCAGTCCACCTCCCCGCTCATCAGCGCGTTCATCGAGGTCGCCGGATCGGGGATCACGTGCCATTCCACACGGTCGAAATGCACGACCTTGGGCCCGGAGGTCCAGTCCGGCGTGCCGGAAGACAATGGCACATAACCCGCGAACTTCTCGTACACGATACGGGAGCCGGGAATGCGCTCCTTCGCGTTGAAGGTGAACGGGCCGCTGCCGACCATCTCCGTCACCTGCTTGAACGGGTCGGTCTTGGCCAGCCGCTCCGGCATCATCGGGCACATGTTGCTCGGCGTCTTGCCCAGGGCATCCGGCAGCAGCGGGAACGGCGCCTTCAGCTTGAACACGATCGTCTTGTCGTCGGCGGCCGACAGTTCATCGGTCGCGGCCATCAGCGCCTGGCCGAAACCGTCCCGCGCACCCCAGCGCTTGATGCTGGCCACGCAATCGCGCGCCAGAACCTTCTCGCCGTCATGGAATTTCAGCCCGTCCCGCAGCGTCAGCTTCCACAGCTTCCCGCCGTTCCCGACCGTGTGCCCGGCGACCATCTGCGGCGTGGCCTGGAACTTCCCGTTCTGGCCGTACAACGTGTCGAACACCATGAAGCCGTGGTTGCGGGTCACATAAGCGGTGGTCCAGACCGGGTCGAGCACCGCGAGATCGGCCTGCGGGATGAACTTCAGCACCCGCGCCTTGGCCGCATGGGCGATCCGCGGGGCGGCGAGCCCCATGCTGGCCGCGCCGGCGGCGGCACCCGATACCAGGAAGTCGCGTCGCTTCATCATCGGTCTCCCGTTCGTCTTCGTTGCCGAATGCGCAAATCCCACGCCGTCCGTCAGCGCCACCCTGCCGGCGCTTGTTTCACGCCGTTGCAATGCCGGCACGATGCCATGGCAGCACGTGCCTGAACAGCACGATGACAGTGCGGAAGCCGGTCGGCAAGGCACCGTCCTGCGCCCCATTGCGCACGCCCCCGCGAGCAGGTAGGGCGGGCCGCATGAACGGCTTCCTCGCCCGGCTCAGCCATGCCCTGCCGCCGCCGCTGCGGGCGCACGCGACCCCGGCCCGGCTTGTCCTGCTGGCCGAGTTCCTCCGCTTCGGCGTTGTCGGCGTCATCGGCTTCTGCTTCGACGCCGGCACCGTCTATGCCACGCGCGGCGTGCTTGGCCTGTATGGCGCCGGGATACTATCCTATTTCGTCGCCGCCTCGGTCAACTGGGGGTTGAACCGCTGCTGGACCTTCCGCGGCCGCGGCAACGGGCCGGCGCACCGGCAATGGGCCCTGTTCCTGGCCGCGAACCTCGCCGGATTCGCGCTGAACCGCGGCACCTACATCGCGCTGATCGCCACATCACCCCTCTGCGTGGCCTATCCGGTGCTGGCCGTGGCGGCCGGCTCCATAGCCGGAATGTTCTGCAATTTCTCTCTTTCTCGCGCGATAGTTTTTCGATAGGTTAATTTACAACCTGAAGTTTCAGAGCTGGGCGACACCTGCCCGAGCCGGCTTGGGTCTGGGGGAGATCGCCGGAAGATGGGAAAGTCCCGTCGTGGTGCCGCGCGGGCCTGTCGCCATGTCGCCGGGCACTGGCGATGAGCGGGGCGGAACGATCGGCCGCCGTCTTGCCCGCGTCTCGCCTGGCGGCGCCGTCCGTGCCGTCCGCCGCCGCGCCATTGCCGCCGATCGCCATCGCCACCGCGGCCGCGGCGTTGGACGGAGCGGTCTGCCTGCTGGCCCCGCTGCTCGCCGGCCTGCTTGCCGATGGCGCGCCACCACCCGGCCCGCTGCATCAGATGATGCTGCTGTTCCTGCTGCTCACCCTCGGTTTCACAGCGTTCGGCGGCGGCTATGCGGTGCGCGGCCCGGGCTGGCGTGCCGGGGGGGCGCGCGGCGGCGGCGTTCGCCCGGTGCTGCACGCAGCCCTCGCCGCGCTGGGGGCGGTCCTGATCCAGGTGCAGTTCATGCCGCAGGCCTCCCATACCGGCGGGCGCTGGGCGATCATCACCGCCATTCTCGCCACCAGCGGGCTGGCCGCCGGGCGGGCGCTGCTGTCCCGCGCCGTCGCCGCCGATCCCAAGCGCCGCTTCGCCCCCCGCGTCGTGGTGGTCGGCCGCCCGGCGGCGGATCGGTTGATGGCGGCATTCGGGGCCGACGCGCCACGGCTGCTCGGCTTCGTTGCCGATGCGCCGGCCCGCACGCGGGGGCTGCCGCGGCTCGGCCCGGTGGAGCACGTGTTCGCCATGATCGCGGCCGGCCAGGTGGACCAGGTGGTGATCACCCCGCCGGCGATGACCGAGGCGCAACTGCCCGCCTTGCTCGCACGGCTCGCCGATCACCCGGTGCCGGTGCGCCTCGCGCTCGCGCTGCCCGCCAGTGCGGCGGGGCGGCTGTCGCTCGTGCCCCTGATGGACCGTCCGATTTCCGGCTGGGCCAGCCTGCTCAAGCGCGCTGAAGACATCGTCCTGGCCGTCGTCCTGCTCGGCGTGTTCGCCGCGCCGATGGCGCTGATCGCGGGGCTTGTCCGCCTTACCTCGCCCGGCCCGGCGCTGTTCCGCCAGCGACGGATCGGCTTCGGCGGACAGGGCTTCGACCTGCTCAAGTTCCGCACCATGCACCACCACCTGGCCGAGCCGCGCATCGCCCGCCAGGCGTTCCGCGGAGACCCGCGCGTCACCCCCTTCGGCGCGTGGCTGCGGCGCCGTTCGTTCGATGAGCTGCCGCAACTGTTCAACGTGCTGCGCGGGCAGATGTCGCTGGTCGGCCCGCGCCCGCACGCGCCCGGCACGCCGGCCGCCGGCCGCCCGTTCGAGGCGGTGATAGCCCGCTACGGCGCCCGGCACCGGGTGAAGCCCGGGCTGACCGGGCTGGCCCAGGTCCGCGGCCTGCGCGGGCTGACGGAGACCGAGGACAAGCTGGTGCGCCGGGTCCAGGCGGATTTCGAATACATCGAGAACTGGTCGCTCTGGCTCGACCTGCTGATCCTGGCCCGTACGGCGGTCAGCATGCTCGGCATGCGCAACGCGTGCTGACGCCCGGTTGATCGACTTCGCCGCCGATTTCCGGCACACCACCGCCATGCAGATGGAAACGCTTCCCAACCGTACCGCCGATGCATCGGCAAGCCCGCGCGTGGCGGTGCTGGTGCCCTGCTACAACGAGGCCGTGGCGATCCCGAAAGTGGTGGCCGATTTCCGCGCCGCCCTGCCGGGCGCCACGGTTTTCGTCTTCGACAACAACTCCGCCGACGACACCGAGACGGCGGCCCGCGCGGCGGGAGCCGTCGTGCGGCGCGAACCCTTGCAGGGCAAGGGCCACGTCGTGCGGCGCATGTTCGCCGATATCGAGGCGGACGTGTACGTGCTGGTGGACGGGGACGACACCTACGCCGCCGCCGCCGCCCCGGCCATGGTGCGCCTGCTGCTGGACGAATCGCTGGACATGGTGACCGGCACCCGCATCACCGACCGGGCGGATGCCTATCGCCGCGGCCACCGTCTGGGCAATGCGGTGCTCACCGGCATGGTCCGCCGCATCTTCGGCGACCGGATCACCGACATGCTCTCCGGCTACCGCGCCTTCAGCCGCCGGTTCGTCAAATCCTTCCCCGCCCTTGCCGCGGGCTTCGAGACCGAGACCGAATTCACCGTGCACGCGCTCGCGCTCGACATGCCGGTGGGCGAGATCGAGACCGCCTATCGCGAGCGCCCGCCCGGATCATCCTCCAAGCTGCGCACCTATGCCGACGGGCTGCGCATCCTGCGCACCATCCTGCTGCTGGTGAAGGAGGAGGAACCGCTGCGGTTCTTCGCCCTCTGCGGCGCCCTGCTCCTGCTGTTGGGCCTCGGCTTCGGCACCCCGGTGGTGCTGCAGTTCATGCACACCGGGCTCGTGCCGCGCCTGCCCACGGCCGTGCTCGCCACCGGGCTCGTGCTGCTCGCTTTCCTGTCCTTCGGCATCGGGCTGGTGCTCGATTCCGTCGCGCGCGGGCGGAAGGAAGCCAAGCGCATCGCCTATCTGTCGATACCCGCGCCCGGCCATCATCCTTGATCCCGGCCGCACCGCGCCTTCTGGCCGGTGCTCCCGCCCCCGCCGGCGCCTACGATGTCGACATCATCATCCTCGCCCTCGGGCGCCCCGCGGAAACGGAAGCCGCGATCCGCTCCGCCCTGGCGCAGACCGGCGCCAGCCGCCACGTCATCGTGCTGGACCAGGGATCGGATGCGCCAACGCTCGCCCGCCTCACCGCGCTGATGGCGGGGCGGACGGATGCGGCACTGTTCGCGGCCGGGGCCAATCTCGGCGTGGCCGGAGGGCGCAACGTCGCGACGGCCCTCGGGCGCGGGCGGATCATCGTCGGGCTCGACAACGATGCCGAGTTCACCGATCCCGCCACACTGTCCCGCGCCATCGCCGTGCTGAATGCCGACACCGCGCTCGGCGCGATCGGCTTCCGCATCCTGGCGGACACCTCCGGAACGGACGACCTCTCCGCCTGGGGCTATCCCGAAGCATTGCGCGCCCGCTCTGCCGCGCGTTTTGATGCCGCCACCTTCGTCGGCGCCGGCCACGCCATCCGACGCGCCGCGTGGGAGGATGCCGGCGGCTACGACCCGGCATTGTTCTTCACCTGGGAGGAGTTCGATTTCTGCCTGCGCGCGATCGACCGCGGCTGGGCCGTGCGCTACTGCGGAGATATCGCGGTGCGCCACAAGGCCGCCCCCGCGCAGCGCGTCGGCTGGGCCGGCAGGCGCTGGTTCCATTTCGTGCGCAACCGGCTGTATATCGCCCGCAAATGGGGCGCGTCCTGGCCGGGCCTCGCCCCCCGCTGCACCGGCTATCTGGTGAAAGGCGCGCGCCACGGGCTGCTGCGCCAGACGCTCGCCGCCCTTCTCGCCGCCATCCGGATGCCGGCCGGCGCGCCGCGCCCGCTCAGCCCGGCCGCCCGCGCCTGGCTTGCCCGTACCGACGCCGCCCCGCGCGGCGGCCCGCTTCGCCGGTTGCGCCAGGAGGTTTTCGCCCCGCTGCCGCCCGATCAGCCCCGGCGGTAGATCTCCAGCTCCTCGAGCGCCTCCGCCACCACGCGCAAGGCCCAGTGGCGATAGGGAATGCTGCCGGTCAGGTGGTCGCCGAGCGCCCGCGTCAGCGCCGGCCATTCCGGGTCATGCTCGGCGGCCGACAGGCAAAGCCCGCCGTCGGCCTGCACGATCAGGGAGATCACGTCGCCGATGAACGCATCCCGCCGCCGCACCGACACCCGGCTGACGGCCGCCCAGGGAACGAGCCGCGTGGTGCCCCCATGCCGCCAGGCAATGCCGGCCTCTTCCGGTTCCAGGCTGCCCCGGCGCGCGGCGCGGTTCGCCGCCAGCCGCTGCGCCGTCCATCGGTTCAGCCGCGCGAAGATCACGGCGCGCGCACCCACATCACCTGGCAGAGATGCCAGAACTTCGTGCCCGCCGCCTGCCCCGCCTCCCACCCGAACCACCCGCCGAACAGGAAGCCCGCGATGCCGCCCACCAGCACCGCGCCACCCTCCGTCACCTCCCCCACCACGGGTATGACGAGCGTGGGAGAACCGAGGGCCGCGAAGGTCGTCGCTCCTGCCCAGGCCCCCGCCAGCCCGCCGTACCGCGCGCCCAGCGCGCTGCCGGCGATCCCGCCCGCCTGCCCGGCCGCGACCTCCCCGCGCTTGTCCGCCGGCGCGAGGTCGATGATGACGATCGTCAGCACCACATCCACGGCGATCAGCGCCGGCCCGGCGCGCCGCGCCACCAGGGCCATGCGGTTGACCGCCTGGCGGGAGCGGCCGACGCTGCGCAGCACCAGCTCGATGCTGCCCTTCTCGGCCAGAAGCTGGTCCAGCGTCTTCAGCTCGCTCGTCGGCTTCAGAACTTCGGAATAGTAGCGGCCGAACGGCGTCAGCGGCTCGCGCATCTCGATGACGAGGCCGTTGCGCTGTACCTCCACCAGTTGCTGCGCCTCGTCGTAGGTGACGTTGCCGCGGCGCAGCAGCTCGTTCGCCTGGCGTTGGATGGCCTCGTTGGCCTTTTCGTACAGATCGCGCTGGAAACTGTTCCAGGTGAAATCCGCCGCCCCGCCCAGCGGCACGTCCACCACGCCCTTCGCCTGCACCGCGTGGCTGTAACGGGCGGCATGGTCCTGTCGCGCGCTGTCGCCCATTGCCCGTCTCCCGCATCGGCCGTGCCGAACGATACCGCAAGGCAACAATGGCGGCGAGCGGGATCGGCAATCCTTATCGCGACCCCATCCGCAGCGCGCCGTCCAGCCGGAGCACCGCGCCGTTCAGCATGGTGTTGGCGATGGCATGTTCCACCAGTGCCGCGAACTCGGCGGGCTCACCGAGCCGCCGGGGAAACGGCACCGATTCCGCCAGCGCCTGCCGCGCGGCCGGCGGCACCGAGGCGAACAGAGGAGTCTCGAACAATCCCGGCGCGATCGTCACCACCCGCACGCCGAACTGCGCCAGCTCCCGCGCCGCCGGCAGGGTGAGGGACGCGACCCCGCCCTTGGAGGCGGCATAGGCCGCCTGCCCCACCTGCCCCTCGAACGCCGCGATGGAGGCGGTGAGCACGACGATCCCGCGCTCCCCGTCGGCGAGCGGCGGAAGCGTCGTCATCGCGGCGGCGGCAAGGCGAAGGATGTTGAAGCTGCCGAGCAGGTTCACCCGCACCACGCGCTCGAACGCCGGGAGCGGCATCGCCCCGTCCCGGCCGACGATGCGCTGCCCCGGCCCGATGCCCGCGCAATTCACCACGATGCGGGCCGCCCCATGCGCCGCGGCGGCGGCATCGAGCGCGGCGGCGGCCCCATCAGGGTCGGCCACGTCGCAGGCGAAGGCCGCCCCGCCGATCCGCCCGGCCACGCGCTGCGCCGCGGCGGCGTCGATATCCAGCACCGCCACCCGGCAGCCCGCCTCGGCCAGCCGCCCGGCCACCGCCTCGCCCAGGCCCGACCCGCCGCCGGTCACGATCGCCGCCTGCCCGTTCGCATCCATCAGGAAAGCTCCGCCTCCGCCTCGATCTCGACGCCATAGTTGCCGATCAGCCCGGCGACCTGAACCAGCGTGTTGGCCGGCCGGACCCGCTCGAACACATGGCCGTGCACGCGGGACACCGCCTCCCACTGCGCCACGTCCGTCAGGTAGATCCGGGTGCGCACCACATCCTCCAGCCTCCCGCCGAGTGCTGCAAGGCTGGCGGCGATCTTGTCGAGGATGAACGCCGCCTGCCCGGCCACATCGCCGGCGCTGACCCGCTCGCCACTCCCGGCCGTGGCGGTGGTGCCGCTCACCAGGATGCGGTTGCCGGTGCGCACCGCCCGGCTGAAGCCGCAGCGCACTTCCCAGATGCTGCCGGAATCCACCCCCCGCCGCCCGCCGGGCAGCAGCATGGGCTGGTAGAAATGGGGGAAGCCCTCCAGGTGATGGCTGAGATCGCCCGAGGCGGTGAGGTAGGGCGGATGCCGGTACTCGTCCCCGCAATCCCCCGGCAGCGCCACCGATCCGGCGAGCGCGGCATCGATCGCCGCATGGTCGGCCGCATCGAGCGCGAAGGCGAAGGCGCGCAGGTTGTCGCCCCGGTGCTCGCTCTGCCCCAGCCGCGCGCCCACGATCACCGCCGCCACCGCCGGCTGCTCCAGCACCCAGCGCGTGGCGACATTGGCAATGGAGACGCCATGCTTGCGCGCGAGGACATCGAGCGTGGTCAGCAGCCGTTGCAGCACGCCCCACCCGCCGATCGCCTCGACGAAGCGGCGGTACTTCATCTTGCTCCAGTCGGCGATGCCACCCTCTGCCGGTTCCGCCGCCCCCAGCCACCGCTCGCTCAGCAGCCCGCCGCCGAGCGTGCCGTAGGCCAGCAGGCGGATGCCGTGGGCGAGGCAGAAGGCGCTCATCTCCCCCGCCGCGCGGCGGTCGAGCAGGGAGAAGCACACCTGGTTGGCGGCCAGCGGCACGCCCTGGGCGACCAGCACGCGCAGGTGGTCGGTGTCGAAATTGGCCACGCCGAGATGGCGGATCGGCCCTTCGTGCCGCAGCTTCGCCAGCTCCCGCGCCGCATCGAGCCAGGCCAGATGCGCGAAATCCCACCAGTGGAACTGCAGCAGGTCGATCGCCGACACGCCGAGCCGCCCCAGACTGCGCTGGATGCCCGCGCGCACCACCTCCGCCGTCATCGGCGCGGGGGTGGGGCACCATTTGGTGAACATGGCGGGGCGGGCAAGCGCGCGGGAGGAGAAGTCGGGCGCATGGCGGGCCAGGAAGCGGCCGGCGATGTCCTCGGCGCTGCCGTAATGGTCGGCCATGTCGAAACTGTCGAACCCGGCCTCGGCATAGGCCGCCAGTTCGGCTGCGGCGGCATCGAGGTCGAGCCGATGCCCGTCCCGCTCCATGTCCGCCACCTGCCACAGGCCGGTGACGATGCGGCTGATTTCCAGATCGGGGGCGAGCCGGTAGCGCGGCGGGGAGGTGGGCATGGTCACGCGAAAACCCCTTCTTCAGAAAGAATGGCACAGCGAACAATTCGGGCGGATGAATATCGCAGGGCTGGATCGAGGAACGCCGCCACGCGCCTGGGCTAGAGCATTCCCGGTTCAATGAGAATCGCGCAGGTAAGGAAACGGCCATGCTCTTGCCCGCCGGCGCCGGCGGCCCGACAAACCCTGCCATGACCGAAGACACAACACGCGCCATCGCCGTGATCGGCGGCGGCCCCGCCGGGCTGATGGCCGCCGAGACGCTCAGCCGTGCGGGCCTCGGCGTGACGGTGTATGACCGCATGCCATCCATGGGCCGCAAGCTGCTGATGGCCGGCCGGGGCGGGCTGAACCTCACGCATGGCGAAGACCTCGCCCCGTTCCTCGCCCGCTACGGTGCGGCGCAGGCACGGCTCGCCCCCGCCATCGCCGCCTTCCCGCCGGAGGCGCTGCGCGCCTGGAGTGCGGGGCTGGGCCAACCCACCTTCGTCGGCACCAGCGGGCGGGTGTTTCCGCAGGCGATGAAGGCCTCGCCACTGCTGCGCGCCTGGCTCGCCCTTCTGGCCCGGCAGGGTGTGCGCTTCCGCCCACGCCATGCGTGGCTCGGGTGGGACGACGCAGGGCATCTGGTGATCGAACGGCCCGACGGCGGCCGCGAAACCATCGCGCCGGCCGCGACCATCCTCGCGCTCGGCGGGGCAAGCTGGCCACGGCTGGGCGCGGATGGCGGCTGGGCCGCTCCGCTCGCCGCCCGCGGCGTGCGCATCACCCCCCTGCGCCCGGCGAACTGCG
>DATKQI010000056.1:0-4739 GCA_035532755.1 Acetobacteraceae bacterium | reverse complement strand
ACGAAAACGCTGGCCTATGAGATGTGGGAGGATCTCGGCTTCCGCGCGCCGGACAACATCATTGTTCCGTGCGGCGCCGGCTCCAACGTGCTCGGCTGCGGCATCGGCTTCGCGGAACTGCTGCGGGCCGGGGAAATCGCCCGCACGCCGCGCATCTTCGCCGCCCAGCCCGCCCATTGCGCGCCGATCGCCACCGCCTTCCTGGCGGGGGCCGATGCGCCGGTGCCGACCGAGATCGCGCCCACCATCGCCGAGGGCACGGCCATCGCCGAACCGGTCCGTTTGCCGGAGGTGCTGGCCGCGCTGCGCGGCAGCGGCGGTGGCGCGGTGATGCTGACCGAAGCCGAGATCATGCAGGCAACGCGCGATCTGGCCGCGATCGGCCTGTATGTGGAGCCGACCAGCGCGCAGGTTGCCGCCGCCTTCGCCCGCCTGCTGCAAGCCGGCACCATCGCGCCGGAGGAGACCACCGTTCTGGTGCTGACCGGCAGCGGCCTGAAGGCGACCCCGCGCATCGCGGACATGCTCGGGATCGCGCTTTGACCGGCAGCGTTCACGGCTTCTTTTTTGCGGCCCTGTGGCCGGAGGCGTGCATCCCGGCCGCCTCCGCCACCTTTTGGCACACATAGGCGCCGGACTTGGTCTTGCCGAAATACCGGTCGCCAGGAAGATGGAACACCTTGGAGCGGGTGTTCGCCCACACCACCGGGTCGCTGCCGCAGACCTGCTGCGCCGCGGCCTGGGTTTTGTAACGGCTGCCGCTCGGCACCGCGGCCATCGCCGAGGCGGCGAGGATGCTTCCCGCCAGGATGCTGCCCAGCAGGAACGAAACGCGTCGGATCATGATGCTGCCTTCTGTCGGACCGTGGCGCACCCAGCTGCAACCGAAGGGGGTGCAATGTCGCAACATAAGCAACTTGCGCGTGTCTTTACCAGCGCCCGGCGGTCGCCCTCATGCCGCCAGACGTTCCGCCCGCAATCCCTCGCGCAGCCGGTCCATCGCGCGGCCGAGGCGTTCGGGCGAAAGGGCGAAGCAGATGCGCAACCAGCTTTCCCCGGCAGCGCCGAAGGCGATGCCGGGTGCCAGCGCCACCCCGTGCTGCGTGACCAGCCGGGAGGCGAGGGCCAGGCTGTCGGTCAGCCCCTCCACCCGGACGAAGGCATAGAAGGCGGCATCGGGTGCCGCGTAGCGCACGCCGTTCAACCCGGCAAGCGCGGCCGTGGCGATGTCCCGCCCCTGTGCGCAATGGGCGCGGAAGCGGGCCACGAACGGCTCGTCCGCCAGGGCGGCCAGCGCGCCGGCCTGGGCGAATGGCGCGACGCCGGAATGCGTGGCCTCGGTGATCTCGGTGAAGGCGTCGCGCGTGCCCTCGGGCACCACCATCCAGCCCAGCCGCCAGCCGGTCATCGCCCAGGTCTTGCTGAAGCTGTTGCACACGATCACCCGGTCGTCCGGCGCGGCGATATCCAGCAGCGAGGGTGCGGCGACAGAGCCATCGTACACCAGCCGCGAATACACCTCGTCCGCGATCAGCCACACGCCATGGCGGCGGCACAGGCCGAGGATGGCGCGCAACTCCTCGATGTTCGCCATCCAGCCGGTGGGGTTGTTGGGGGAGTTCAGGATGAACGCGCGCGCCCCGGCGAGCAGCGTGTCCAGCCGGTCGAGATCGAGCCGGAACCGCCCGTCCGGCCGCGGATCGAGCGGCAGTTCCACCACCTCCGCCCCGCGCAGCCGCGCCGCGTTGCCGCAGTTCGGCCAGGCCGGCGTATGCAGCACCAGCCGCTGGCCGGCGCGCAGGATGCCGGCCAATGCCACCGTGATCGCGGCCATGCCCGATGCGGTGACCTGGATGCGGCTTTCCGCCACCGGCAGCGCGTGCAAGCCGGACAGATGCGCCGCCAGTGCGGCGCGCAGGGCCGGCTGGCCGCGTACATCGGGATATTTCGTTTCGCCGGCCTCCGCCGCCCGCACCAGCGCCGCCACCGCGCCCGGCGGGCTCGGCTGATCGGATTCGCCGAAGCACAGGAAATCCACATCCGGCGTGGCGAAGGCGATCTTCGCGACGGAAAGGATGCGCGAGCCGGGGATCTGAACGATGTCCATGAACGGGTCCTGGAGCAAAGGGGCCTGTTCTATGCCGGATTCGGATTGCGACGACCAGGGCAGGGCGATTCAGTCTTCCGTTTCCAGATGATGGCGCGCGGCGGCCAGGGCGGCGCGCTCGGCCTGGGTTGCGTGCGGCAGCGCCAGATCGAGCGCGCGCAGCGCCTCCACGATGGCGCCGCACACCGCCAGCCGGGCGAACCATTTGCTGTCGGCGGGCACCACGAACCACGGCGCATGCGGGGCGGCGGTGGCGGCGATGGCGCGCTGATAGGCGTGCATGTAGTCGTCCCACAGGCCGCGTTCGGCTACATCCTCGGGGTTGAACTTCCAGTTGCGCGCGGTGTCGTCCAGCCGCGCCAGCAGCCGCCGCTTCTGCTCATCCTTCGAGATGTGCAGGAAGAACTTCAGGACGATCACGCCCTGCCGGGCCAGATAGGCCTCGAACGCGGCAATGTCCGCCAGCCGGTGGTGCCAGAGCTTCCGCCCCGCCACCGCGCGCGGCAGGCGCTGCCGGTCCAGCATCTCCGGGTGCACGCGGGCGATCAGCACCTCCTCGTAATGGCTGCGGTTGTGGATGCCGATGGTCCCGCGCACCGGCAGCGCCCGATGGACCCGCCAGAGGAAATCGTGGCTCAGCTCCTCGGTGCTCGGCGCCTTGAACGAGGTCACGTGCACGCCCTGCGGGTTCACGCCCGACATCACGTGCTTGATCGTGCCGTCCTTGCCGCCGGCGTCCATCGCCTGGAACAGGCACAGCACGCTCCAGCGGTCCTGCGCGTAGAGCCGCTCCTGCAGCGCGGAAAGCTGCGCCACCCCCTCGGCCAGCGCCTGGCTGGCCGCCGCCTTATCCAGTTTCAGCCCGCCGGTATCGGCGGGATCATGGTCCCTCAGACGGAACTTCTTCCCGCTGACGACGCGGTACCGGTCGAGCAGCCGGGACAGTTCCCCCGGTGTCATCCGGCGCGCTTGATGGCAAGCGGGCCGGACGCCTGGCAGGTGGGCATCAGCTCCATCCGGTTGACGTTCATGTGCGCGGGCAACCCGACCACCCAGGCGGCCGCCTCGGCGATGTCCTCGGCCGAAAGCGGCGTGGTGCCGGCGTACAGGCCGGCGGCGCGGGCGGTGTCGCCGCCGAAGCGCACCGCGCTGAACTCCGTGCCGCCCACCAGCCCAGGCTCCAGGTCCGTCACCCGCACCCCGGTGCCCACCAGATCGGCGCGCAGGTTCAGGCTGAACTGCGTCACGAACGCCTTGGACGCGCCGTACACATGCCCGCCCGGATAGGGGTAGATGGCGGCAGTGCTGCTGAGGTTGATGATGTGCCCCGCATTCCGCGCCACCATCCCCGGCAGGATCGCGCGGGTGACATGGAGCAGCCCGGTCACGTTGGTCGCCACCATCCGGTCCCAGTCGGACAGCGTTGCCTTGTAGGCGGGGTCCAGCCCCAGGGCGAGGCCGGCGTTGTTCACCAGCACGTCGATCGCCCGCCATTCCGCCGGCAGCGCATCGGGCAAAGCGGCGACGGCGGCGGCGTCCGTCACGTCGAGCGTGAAGGGGAGCAGGGCGGCACCCAGCTCCCCATGCAGCGCGGCCAGCCGGTCGCCGCGGCGGCCGGTCGCGATCACCCGGTGGCCGTCACGCACGAAGCGGCGCGCGATCGCGGCCCCGAAGCCGGCGGTCGCGCCGGTCACCAGCAGCGTGCGGCTCACAGAACCACCAGCTCCACCGGAATGTTGCCGCGCGTCGCCTTGGAATAGGGGCAGACCTCATGCGCCTTGGCCACCAGCTTCTCGGCTTCCGCGCGGTCCATGCCCGGCACCTTCACCCGCAGCACCACGGACAGTTCGAAGCCCTTGCCGGGCGGGGCGTCGAAGCTGACCTCGGCGGTCACGCTCGCGTCCTTCGCCGCGATCTTGTCCCGGTTCGCCACGAAATCCATCGCGCCGCCGAAGCAGGCGGCATAGCCGCAGGCGAACAGCTGCTCGGGGTTGGTCGCACCCGCCTTGCCGGGGCCGCCCATGCCCTTCGGCACGGAAAGGTCGAACTTCAACAGCCCGTCGGAGGTTTCGGCATGGCCGTTGCGGCCCCCGGTGGCCGTGGCGATGGCGGTGTACAGGCTCATGGCGTGTCCCTTTCCTGGTGATGCCGTCGCGGCCTTCCTATCCCGGCAGGTGCAGGCGCACCGATACCGGGCAGTGGTCGGACAGGCGCCGCTTCCATATGTGGCCGGTCTGCCGATACACCAGCACGCGCAGGCTGTCCGGTTCAACCCACTGCCGCGCCGCGCCGCCGAGCAGGATCTGATCGATGAACCGCTCGCCGCCCCAGCACGGGCTTTCCTGGCCGGCCGTCGCGCTCACCAGCGGTGCCGCGCGCTCCAGCTTCCGCAGGAACGGGTCCGCGCGGTCGATGCGGCGGTTGAAATCGCCCAGCACGACGAACGGCACGCCTTCCCGCCGCCGGGCGCGGATCCAGCGCGCCAGGATGCGGTCCTGCTTCGCCAGGGTGCGGCAGGCGTGCCGGTAGTGGGAATGCGTGCCGGGCTGCCAGCACCCGGTCTTCAGATGCACCGCCAGGATGCGCAGCGCCCCGCCGGGCAGATGCAGCGTCACGTCCGCGCCGCTGCGCA
>DATKQI010000055.1:0-11693 GCA_035532755.1 Acetobacteraceae bacterium | reverse complement strand
AGCCGCCCGTCGCGCAGCGCCGCCTCCATCCACACCTTGCTCTGGCAGCCCGGCACGCGGTGCGGATCGTCCATCCAGCCGGGCGGGAACGGCGGCAGTTTCTGGCCGAGCTCGATGATGTACTGGTAGCGGTCCATCCAGTCGTCGAACACGTCCAGCTCCTCGCCGATCGCCATGATGGCGGCGGCGGCCGTCGGCTCCTCGGGAACGATGAAGGGATCGGTCATGCGGATGATGTGCGGGGCGGGTTGGGCTCCGTCAACCCTCTACAGGATGAACCGGCTGAGATCGCCCTTCGCGGCGAGCGGCGATACCCGCTCATGCACATAGGCCGCATCCACCGTCACCGCCTGCCCGGCGCGGTCGGTGGCAGTGAAGCTGATCTCCTCCAGCAGCTTCTCCAGCACCGTGTGCAGCCGGCGGGCGCCGATGTTCTCCACCCGGTCGTTGATGTCGGCGGCGAGTTCGGCCAGCGCGTCGATCGCGTCGTCGGCGAAGGTGAGGCTCACCTTCTCGGTATCCATCAGCGCGACATACTGCTTCACCAGCGAATGCTCGGGCTCGACCAGGATGCGGCGCAGATCCTCGCGCGACAGCGCGGCCAGCTCCACCCGGATCGGCAGGCGCCCCTGCAACTCCGGCAGCAGGTCGGCCGGCTTGGCGAGATGGAACGCGCCGGAGGCGATGAACAGCACATGGTCGGTCTTCATCGGCCCGTATTTGGTGGAGACCGTGGTGCCCTCGATCAGCGGCAGCAGGTCCCGCTGCACGCCCTCGCGCGAGACGTCTCCGCCGCGGAACCCGCCTTCGGAGCTGCGGGCGCAGACCTTGTCGATCTCGTCGATGAACACGATGCCGCTGTTCTCGGCATGGGCGAGCGCATCCTTCGCCAGCCGGTCGGTGTCCAGCAGCTTGTCGGCCTCCTCCCGCTCCATCGCCGCGCGGGCGGCGGAGACATGCATGCGCCGCCGCTGCGGGGCGCGGCCGAACATGCCCTTCATCATGTCGCCGAGGTTGATCGCCTGGCCCGGCGCCATCCCCGGCATGTCGATCTGGCCGATCGGCATCCCGCCTGGCTCGGCCACCGACACCTCGACCTCCTTTTCTTCCAGCTCTCCGCTGCGCAGCATCTTGCGGAACTTGTTGCGCGTTTCGGCCGTGGCGCCCTCGCCCACCAGCGCGGTGATCAGCCGCTCCTCCGCCGCCAGCTCGGCCTGTGCCTGCACGCCCTTCCGGCTGCCTTCGCGCAGCATGGTGAGCGAGACCTCCACGAGGTCGCGGGCGATGCTTTCCACATCCCGGCCGACGTAGCCGACCTCGGTGAATTTCGTCGCCTCCACCTTCAGGAACGGCGCCTGGGCGAGCTTGGCGAGCCGGCGGGCGATCTCCGTCTTGCCGACGCCGGTAGGGCCGATCATCAGGATGTTCTTCGGCACGACTTCCTCGGCCATCGCTTCCGGTAGTTGCTGGCGGCGCCAGCGGTTGCGCAGCGCGATGGCGACGGCGCGCTTCGCATCGCCCTGGCCGACGATGAAGCGGTCCAGCTCGGAGACGATCTCCCGCGGGGAGTAGGTCGGGGCATCCATGGGAATGAAATCCTCGGGGGTCGTCAGAGCGTTTCGACGATCACGTTGTAGTTGGTATAGATGCAGATGTCGGCGGCGATCTTCATCGCCCGCCGCGCGGTCTCCTCGGCGGTGAGGTCCGGCACGTCCATCAGCGCGCGCGCCGCGGCCAGGGCGTAGTTGCCGCCCGAGCCGATCGCGATCACGCCGTCCTCCGGCTCCAGCACGTCGCCGTTGCCGGTCAGCGTGAAGCTGCGCTCGCGGTCGGCGACCGCCATCATCGCCTCCAGCCGGCGCAGGTAGCGGTCTGTCCGCCAGTCTTTCGCCAGCTCGACGCAGGCGCGTTCCAACTGGCTGGGGAAGCGTTCCAGCTTGGCTTCCAGCCGTTCCAGCAGGGTGAAGGCGTCGGCCGTGGCGCCGGCGAACCCGGCCAGCACCGCCCCACCGGCACCGATCCGGCGCACCTTGCGGGCGTTGCCCTTCACCACGGTCTGGCCGAGGCTCACCTGGCCGTCGCCGGCCATCGCCACCGCCCCGCCGCGGCGGACGCACAGGATGGTGGTGCCGTGCCAGCCGACCGGATCGTGCGCGGACGGGCCGGGGCCCGAGAGGAATGAATTCTGCATGGCCCCCGAAATGGCGCAGCCGGCCCCTTCGCGCAAGACGGCCGATATGCCCCGCGCGCGGGACGGGGTGGCGAAACGGCGCCTTGTATGCGCAGATTGCCACACGCGGCCGTGAGCCGGGCATAAGAAAACGGGGGGAATGATGTCGGCGACCACATCGGCACAACAGATCGCGGCACGGCTCGACCGGCTGCCGAGGTCATATTACGTCTGGACCTTGGTGGGGTTGCTCTCGCTGGGCGGCGTGTTCGAGTTCTACGATCTGTTCTTCACCGCCTATGTCGCGCCGGGATTGATCAAGGCGGGCATGTTCACCGCCCAGTCCCTGGGCGCGTTCAGCGCGCTCGGCCTCGTCGGCGCGGCGGGGTTCGGCACCTTCGTGTTCGCCACCTTCATGGGGCTGTTCGTCGGCACCATCGTGTTCGGCTTCGTGGCGGACCGGTTCGGCCGGCGGGTCGTGTTCACCTACTCGCTGTTGTGGTACTCGGTCTGCACTTTCATCATGGCCTTCCAGCAGACCGGATTCGGGGTCGATCTGTGGCGCTTCATCGCCGGCATCGGCATCGGGGTGGAGCTGGTCACCATCGACACCTACATCGCCGAGCTGATCCCGGCCGGCTCGCGCGGGCGGGCCTATGCGTTCAACCAGTTCGTCACCTTCGCGGTGGTGCCGGTGGTGGCCCTTCTGGGGTGGCTGCTGGTCCCGCACAAGCCGTTCGGGCTGGACGGCTGGCGGTGGGTGGTGCTGATCGGCTCGATCGGCGCGGTGCTGATCTGGTTCATCCGCCGCGGCATCCCCGAAAGCCCGCGCTGGCTCGCCAACCACGGCCGGCTGGCCGAGGCCGAGGCGGTGACGGCCGCGATCGAGGCGCGTGTGGCCGAGGAGGTCGGCACCCTGCCCCCGCCCGGCCCGCACTCGGCCGAGGAGACCGGGGAAGGCAGCTTCGCCGAGATCTGGCAGCCGCCCTATTTCGATCGCACCGTCATGCTGTCGGTGTTCAACTTCTTCCAGACGATCGGCTTCTACGGTTTCGCCGCCTGGGTGCCGACGCTGCTGATCGCCAAGGGCATCCACATCACCACCAGCCTGGAATACGCCTTCATCATCGCCATCGCGAACCCGATCGCGCCGCTGATCGGCACGACCTTCGCCGACCGGTTCGAGCGGAAATGGCAGATCTGCGGCGCGGCGTTCTGCGTGGCGATCTTCATGCTGCTGTTCGGGCTGCAAAGCGCGGGCGGGCTCATCATCGTGTTCGGCGTGCTGGTCACGCTGTCCAACAACGTGATGTCCTACGCCTTTCACAACTACCAGGCGGAGCTTTATCCCACCCGGGTGCGCGCCCGGGCGGTGGGCTTCGTCTATTCCTGGAGCCGGCTTTCCGCCGCCTTCGCCGGGCTGATGATCGGCTTCTTCCTCCATCACGGCGGGGTGATCGCGGTGGCGCTGTTCATCGCGGCGAGCATGGGTGTCGTCATCATCTCGATCGGCGGTTTCGGCCCCCGCACCCGCGGCCTCGCGCTCGAAGACATCAACCGCTGAGCGGTCGAACCCCTCACCTGCCGATAGGTGGGGGGTTCGCGGCGGGGCGGGTTTGGGGTAGTCACGGGGCATGGCCCGCACCGCACAGCAAAGCCGCACCACCGCCGAAACCGCGATCGAGCTGGCCCTGTCGCTGGACGGGACCGGGCAGGCCGAGATCGCCACCGGCATCGGCTTTCTCGACCATATGCTGACGGCCTTCGCCCGCCACGCGCTGTTCGATCTGCGCATCGCGGCGAAAGGCGACCTGCACGTCGATTTCCACCACACCACCGAGGATGTGGGCATCGTGCTGGGCCAGGCGCTGCGCGTGGCGCTGGCCGACAAACGGGGCATCCGCCGCTACGGCCATGCCCTGGTGCCGATGGACGAGGCGCTGGTGGAGGCGGCGGTGGACATCTCCGGCCGGGCCCATCTGGCCTGGAGCGTGGCGTTCGAGCGGCCGAAGCTGGGCGAGATGGATACCGAGCTGTTCGAGGAGTTCTTCCGCGCGCTCGCCGGCAATGCCGGGATCACCCTGCATGTGAGCCAAAAGGCCGGGCGCAACGCGCATCACGTGGCGGAAGCCTGTTTCAAATCCGTCGCCCGCGCGCTCCGCATGGCAACCGAGGCCGATCCGCGCGCGGGCGATGCCATCCCCTCGACCAAGGGGGCGCTGTGAAGGTCGCCGTCGTCGATTACGGCAGCGGCAACCTCGCTTCCGCCTCGCGCGCATTGGCGCTGGCGGCGGCGCGAGAGGGGCTGGCGGCGGAGGTGAGCGTGACGGCCGACCCCGATACGGTGGCGCGCGCCGACCGGATCGTGCTGCCCGGCCAGGGCGCCTTCGCCGACTGCGCGCGGGGCCTCGCCGCCGTGGACGGCATGAGGGCCGCGATCGACCAGGCGGTGGCGCGCGGCGCGCCGTTCCTGGGCATCTGCGTCGGCATGCAGCTCATGGCCCATCGCGGGCTGGAGCATCGGGTCACCCCCGGCTTCGGCTGGATCGGCGGCGAGATTGCCGAACTGCCCGCAACCGGCCTGCGGCTGCCGCAGATGGGCTGGAACGAGCTGAATTTCACCCCCGGCGCGCACCGGCTGCTGGCCGGGCTGCGGCCGGGAGACCACGCCTATTTCGTCCACAGCTATGCCCTGGAAGGCGCCGATGCCACGCAGGTGCTGGCGACCACCGACTACGGCGGCCCCGTGGTCGCCATGGTCGCCGCCGGCAACCGGGCCGGCACGCAGTTCCATGTCGAGAAGAGCCAGGAGGTCGGGCTGACCATCCTCGCCAACTTCCTGCGCTGGACGCCATGACCGGAGATGGCGCCGTGCCGACCGCCCCGGCCCACGCGCTGGCGGTGGACAGGCTCGACAGCTTCACCGACGAGGACCTGCACGCGCTGTGCGAGGCCACTTCCGCCGCGATCATCGATGGCGGCGGCTTCGGCTGGGTGAACCCGCCGGGGCGGCAGTCGCTGGAAAGCTACTTCCGCGGCGTGCTGCTGGTGCCCGAGCGGGAGCTGTTCGTGGGCCGGCTGGATGGCGTCATCGTCGCCTGCGCCCAGCTTGTCCGCCCGCCGCGCAACAACGAGGCGCAGGCCTTCGCGGCCTCGCTGATGCACAGCTTCACCGCCCCCTACGCCCGGGGCGTCGGCATCGGGCGGATGGTCACCCAGCGGATCGAGGAACGCGCCCGCGCGCTGGGCTACCATGTGCTGAACCTGGACGTGCGGGAAACGCAGCACGCGGCGATCGCGCTCTACCGTTCGCTCGGCTACCACCAGTGGGGCACGCATCCGGCCTATGCGCGGGTGCGCGGAGAGACGCTGAGCGGGCTGTTCTTCTACAAGAAGCTCCAGAAGGGCGGCCGGAAGATCTGATGGCCTTCCCGCGATGAGCGCGCTGACCCTGTATCCCGCCATCGACCTGAAGGATGGCGCCTGCGTGCGGCTGCGGCGCGGGGAGATGGATGCCGCCACGATCTATTCGGACGATCCGGCCGCCCAAGCGCGGGTGTGGGAGCAGGCGGGATGCCGCTGGCTCCATGTGGTCGATCTGAACGGCGCCTTCGCCGGCCGGCCGGTGAACGGAGCGGCGGTCTCGGCCATCCTGGATGCGGTGCGGCTGCCGGTGCAGCTCGGAGGCGGCATCCGCGACATCACCGGCATCGCGCGCTGGATCGAGGCGGGCGTGCGGCGGGTCATCCTCGGCAGTGCCGCGCTGAAGACGCCCGATCTGGTGCGCGAGGCCTGCGCCGCCTTCCCAGGCCGCATCGCCGTCGGCATCGACGCGCGGGACGGGTTCGTCGCCACCGAAGGCTGGGCGGAAACCTCCACAGTGGCCGCCCTCGACCTGGCGCGGCGGTTCGAGGATGCTGGGGTGGGCGCGATCATCTACACTGACATCGGCCGGGACGGCATGCTGTCGGGGCTGAACCTCGATCAGACGGCCGCGCTGGCCGGCGCGGTCGGCATTCCCGTGATCGCCTCCGGCGGGGTCGGCGGCATGGACGATCTGGCCGCGCTGAAGGCGCTCGCCGCCACCGTCCGCGGGATCGAGGGCGTGATCGTCGGCCGGGCGCTGTATGATGGCCGGGTCGATCCGGCGGCGGCGATCCGCCTGCTGGACGGGTGAAACCGCCGACAGGTTCATCTGTTGTCGGCCGGGGCGGACCCGCCCTTCGATTTCCATGCTTGCGCCGGCGCGGCAGGACGATTCAATAAATGTCTGGTGCGGAGGGGGCGGTGCCGAGAGTGCCATGCTGAAGCTGCGTGTGATCCCGTGTCTGGACGTGAAGGACGGCCGCGTGGTCAAGGGCGTGAATTTCGTCGCCCTGCGCGATGCCGGCGATCCGGTGGAGCAGGCCGCGGTGTATGACGCCGCCGGGGCCGACGAACTGACATTCCTCGACATCACCGCGAGCCACGAGAACCGGGACACCATCCTCGATGTGGTTTCCCGCACCGCCGCGCGCGTGTTCCTCCCGCTCACGGTCGGCGGCGGCATCCGTTCAGTGGCGGACATGCGCCGGCTGCTGCTGGCCGGGGCGGACAAGTGCAGCATGAACTCCGCCGCCGTGGCCCGCCCCGAACTGGTGGCGGAGGCGGCGGAGAAGTTCGGCAGCCAATGCGTGGTCGTCGCCGTCGATGCCCGCGCGGCCGCGCCGGGGCGATGGGAGGTGTTCACCCATGGCGGGCGGCACGGCACCGGGATCGACGCGGTGGAATGGTGCCGGCGGGTGGCCGGCCTGGGCGCGGGCGAGATCCTGCTGACGAGCATGGACCGGGACGGTACCGGCCAGGGGTTCGATCTTGATCTGCTGCGCGCCGTGTGCGGGGCGGTGCGGGTGCCGGTGATCGCCTCCGGCGGGGTGGGCGGCCTGGAGCATTTCGTGGAAGGCGCCGAAGCCGGCGCGACCGGCCTGCTGGCCGCGAGCGTGTTCCATTTCGGCACCTTCACCATTCCGCAGGTGAAGGCCGCGCTGCACGCCGCCGGCCTGCCGGTGCGGCTGCCGCGCGCGGCGGCGTGAGGGGGCGGCGCCATGGCGAAATCGACGGCGAAGAAGACGGGCAAGAAGGGTGTGGCGAAGCGTGCGGTGAAGAAGGGCGGGGCTGTCCCGCCCGGCAAGGTCGGCAAGAAGGCGGGCGCCGCCAAGAAGGGCGTCGGCAAGAAGGCGCCGATGCTGGCGGTAGCGGCATCCTACATCCCGCCGCCGGTGCCCGATGCCGTCTCCGCCGCCGTGCTGGACCGGCTGTGGGGAACCGTGCTGGGCCGCAAGGACGCCGATCCGGCAATCAGCCATTCCGCCCGGCTGCTGGCGCGCGGCACCGCGAAGGTCGCCCAGAAATTCGGCGAGGAAGCGGTGGAATGCCTGATCGAGGCGGTGGCCGGCAACCGCGGCCCCCTGATCGCGGAAAGCGCGGATGTGCTCTACCACCTGCTGGTGCTGTGGGTGGACGCCGGCATCCGGCCGGAGGAGGTCTGGGAGGAGCTGCACCGGCGGGAAGGGATCAGCGGCATCGCCGAGAAGGCCGCGCGGCCGAAGCTGCTGCGCCTTGCCACGCGGCTCAGGACGACGAAAATCCCCTGACACCAAGGCTCGCTGATCGCGACCCATGGTATCAGGTCTTGGTTTTGCGCGCCGCCGCCGGCCAACCCGGCGCGCCATCGGGAGACTCCCATGCCGGTCAGCGGCCTGCCGCCCTATGACGATCAGAACATCTTCGCCCGCATCCTGCGCGGCGAAATCCCGTGCAAGCGCGTGTTCGAGGATGATTTCGCGCTCGCCTTCCACGACATCGCCCCCCAGGCGCCGGTGCATGTGCTGGTGATCCCGAAAGGCCCCTACGTCTCCTTCGCCGACTTCGCCGAGGCCCCCGCGGAGGAGGTTGCCGGTTTCTTCCGCACGGTGAACAAGGTGGCGAAAATGCTCGGGCTGGAGGCGCCGGGCTACCGGCTGCTCGCCAACATGGGCGCGGATTCCGGGCAGGAGGTGGCGCATTTCCACGTGCACATCTTCGGTGGCCGGCCGCTGGGGCACATGCTGGTCAGGCCCGCGTAGGGCGCAGCCCTCTCCCATGCCGCTGCATGAAGCAGTTGACAGCGTGCCGCATTCGGCGCGAGCCTGACCGCACCGAGGGGTGCCCCGACATGGGGCTGAGACACCGCTGGCAATGCGCGGGAACCCTGATGAACCTGATCCGGATCATGCCGGCGTAGGGACGGGTGCAACTTCGATCGCAGGATGCCCGTTTCCCGCCGGCAGCACTGAAGGGAAGCGAGTCCATGACCGTCCAGCAGAAGCCGAGCGCCGTGACCACCGGCCCCATCGCGGGTGGCCATAAGATCCACACAAGCCCCGAAGGCCGGCTCGACATCCGCGTGCCGTTCCGGGAGGTCGCGCTGGACCCTTCCGCGAACGAGCCGCCGTTCCGGGTGTACGACACCTCCGGCCCGTATACCGATCCGTCCGCCACGATCGACCTTGCGGCCGGCCTGCCGCCACTGCGCGCGCCGTGGCTGGCGGCGCGAGGCTTCACGGCCATTCCGCCGCGCCCGGTGCAGGATGCGGACAACGGCCATGTGGGGGCCGACAAGCTGGTGCCGCCCTGCCCGGCCGATCTGCACGTGCTGGCCGGCAACCCGGGCAGGCCCGTCACCCAGTTCGAGTTCGCCCGCGCCGGGATCATCACGGAGGAGATGATCTATGTTGCCCATCGGGAGAATCTCGGGCGGGCGGAGGCGGTGGAAGGTGCGGCGGCACGGCGGGCGGATGGGGAGGATTTCGGCGCCGCCATCCCGGAATTCGTCACCCCCGAGTTCGTCCGCCGCGAGGTCGCACTCGGCCGGGCCATCATCCCGGCCAACATCAACCATCCGGAGCTGGAGCCGACCATCATCGGCCGCAACTTCCTGGTGAAGGTGAACGCCAACATCGGCAATTCCGCCGTCACCTCGGGGGCTGCCGAGGAGGTGGAGAAGATGGTCTGGGCGATCCGCTGGGGCGGCGACACGGTGATGGACCTGTCCACCGGGCGCAACATCCACAACATTCGCGGCTGGATCCTCCGCAACTCCCCGGTCCCGATCGGCACCGTGCCGATCTACCAGGCGCTGGAGAAGGTGGGCGGCGACCCGGACAAGCTCGACTGGGAGGTGTTCAAGGACACGCTGATCGAGCAGGCCGAGCAGGGGGTGGACTATTTCACCATCCATGCCGGGGTGCGGCTGTCCTACGTGCCGCTGACGGCCAAGCGCGTCACCGGGATCGTCTCCCGCGGCGGGTCGATCATGGCGCGGTGGTGCCTCGCCCACCACAAGGAGAGCTTCCTCTACGAGCGGTTCGGCGAGATCTGCGACATCATGCGCAAGTACGACGTGAGCTTCTCGCTGGGCGATGGGCTGCGCCCGGGCTCCAACGCCGATGCGAACGACGCCGCGCAGTTCGCCGAGCTGGACACGCTGGGCGAGCTGACGAAGATCGCCTGGGACAAGGGCTGCCAGGTGATGATCGAAGGCCCCGGCCACGTGCCGATGCACAAGATCAAGGAGAACATGGACAAGCAGCTCGCAGTGTGCGGGGAGGCGCCGTTCTACACGCTCGGGCCGCTGACGACCGACATCGCGCCCGGCTACGACCACATCACCTCGGCGATCGGCGCGGCGATGATCGGCTGGTTCGGCACGGCCATGCTCTGCTACGTCACCCCGAAGGAGCATCTCGGCCTGCCGAACCGGGACGATGTGAAGACCGGCGTGATCACCTACCGCATCGCCGCCCACGCGGCCGATCTGGCGAAGGGCCACCCGGGCGCGAAGCTGCGCGATGACGCGGTTTCCCGCGCGCGGTTCGATTTCCGCTGGCAGGACCAGTTCAACCTCTCGCTCGACCCGGACACGGCGCAGAGCTTCCACGACGAGACGCTGCCGAAGGAGGCGCACAAGGTCGCGCATTTCTGCTCCATGTGCGGGCCGAAGTTCTGCTCGATGAAGATCACCCAGGACATCCGGGCGGATGCCGAGCGGATGGCGGGGCTCGCCGCGAAAAGCGAGGAATTCCGCGAGAAGGGCGGGGCGCTCTACGTGCCCGAGGCGGCGGAGTAGCTCGCGCCACCCGTAATCTTGCCGTCAGGTTGCGCCTGTAGCCTGACGGCATGAACGATGGGAATGTCGCGCCGCATCTGATCCCGTGGCGGACCGGCCGTGCCGGCTCCGTGCGGGTATGGGATGCCGCGGTGCGCGGCTTCCACTGGCTGCTGGCGGGCAGCGTGCTGGGCGCCGCCTACACCGGCTTTTTCATGAAGCGGCTCGCGTTGCAGACGCATCTGCTGCTCGGCATCGCGGTCGCGCTGCTGGTTCTGTTCCGGCTGGTCTGGGGGCTGTGCGGGCCGACCTATGCGCGGTTCGCGAGCTTCGCCCACCCGCCGCGCGCGCTCGGCGCCCACCTGCGGGCGCTTGCCGCCGGGCGGGGGGATCGGCATCTCGGGCACAATCCGCTCGGCGCGCTGATGGTGTTCGCGCTGCTGCTGGTGCTCGCCGCCCTTGTCTTCACCGGCGCCGGGGCCCTCGGCGGGGTGCTGAAACAAGGGCCGCTGGCGGCGTTCATGAGCTATGCCGCCGGGCGCGGCGTGCTGCTGGTGCATGGCGGGCTCACAATCCTGCTGCTCGCGATGATCGCGCTGCATCTGGGCGGGGTTGCCTTCGAAAGCCGGCGGAGCGGCGAGAATCTGGTGCGGGCCATGGTGACCGGGGACAAGCCGGCGCTGCCCGCCGCGCACCGGGCGGCTCCGGCGCGGCCGCGCCCGATGCTCGCGGCGGCGGCATTGGCGGCGGGCGGGCTGCTGGGCGGGGCGATGGTGGCCGCGCTCTCGGCGCTGCCGGCGCGCGGCATGCCGCCGGCGCGGCTCGACCGGCACTATGTGAACAACTGCGACTCCTGCCATATGGCCTATCCGCCGAGCCTCGCTTCGGCTGCCACGTGGCGTGGGATCATGACCAACCTGACCCATCATTTCGGCGAGGACGCGAGCCTCGGGCGACGGGCGACGGCGCGCATCACCGCTTATCTCACAGCCAATTCCGCCGGCCACTGGGACAGCCTGCCGGCGCATCTGCTGCGTGCGGCGAACCCGGCCGATCCGCTGCGCATCACCGCGACCGCGGGCTGGCGGCGGATGCACCGGCACATCGCGGTCGCGGTGTTCCGTGCCAAGGCGGTGCGCAGCCGCGCCGCCTGCTCCGCCTGCCATGCAGACGCGAAGACCGGCCGGTTCGCGCCGCAGAACATCCACATCCCACAGACCGCGATGCCATGACGCTCATTCGCCGCCCGCACATCGTGCTGCTCGCCATGCTGCTGCCGATCGGCGCCCCGGCATTCGCCGCCACGGCCGCGCAATACGCCGCCGCGCGACAGGCGATCCTCAACCATTACGCCGCCGAGGCGAAGAAGGCGGACCCGAACTTCAAGGGATTCTCGGC
>DATKQI010000054.1:0-28674 GCA_035532755.1 Acetobacteraceae bacterium | reverse complement strand
ACAAAAAACGGCATCGGTGCGCATTGTTTCTCAGTGTCGCCTAAGGGATGAAAGCGCTTTCATCAAGGGGAAATCGTTACCGCCGGTTGATCCGGCCAGGGCGGATACGCATTTCCGGGGGATGCGAAGGAGGTTCGTCGTGACACGCGCCATTGCCCTGCTCGTGAATTTCATAGTGTGGCCGATCGTTCTTGGCGGGCCTCCGGCCGCGTGGGCACAAGCGCAGGCGCCCGTGAAACCCCCATCCCCTCCACCTGCCAAAGTCGAGCATGTGCGCAAGGCCCGTGCGGAAAGCATTCTGGGGGAGCCGGTGCGGGATGCGAAGGGCAGCAAGATCGGCCATATCGTGGATGTGCTGATCGACCGGCGCGGCCGGCTGAACGCCGCGGTGATCGAATTCGAAGGATTCTTCGGCGTCGGCAACCGCAAGATCGCGGTGGCGTGGCGCGCACTTCACTTCGCCGTGGTGAAGGACAGGATCGTGATCAGCCTCGGCCTCGATGCCGCGCGGATCAAGGCGATGCCGGAATACAAGACAAGCGCGAAGGTGGTGCCGGTCGCCACACCCGCGAAGCCGGCGCCGCCATCCGCCGCCAAAGCACCGTAACCGCCCGCGATGGTGTCTCCCCGCAGCCTGCGCGGCCTCGACTGGCTGAACTTCTTCGTGGCCGACGTGCAGACCGGCTTCGGCCCGTTCATCGCGATCTACCTGACCAGCCATAAATGGACGGACCTGGCCATCGGCAGCGTGCTCTCGCTCGGCACCGTCGCGGCCATGGGCAGCCAGATCCCGGCCGGCGCGCTGGTGGACTGGATGCCGAGCAAGCGGCTTGCCGCGGCACTCGCGATCGGCGCGATCACGGCGAGCGCCCTGCTCTTTGTCGTCGCCCCCACGCAGGCCGGCATCGGGCTTGCGGAAATCCTGCACGGGTTCGCAAGCTGCATGCTGAACCCGGCCATCGCGGCCGTCAGCATCTCGCTCGTCGGCGCCCGCGCGCTGGGGGAGCGGCTCGGCCGCAACGCGCGCTTCGCCTCCCTCGGCAACGGGCTCGCCGCCGCGGTCATGGGCGTCAGCGGCTACTATCTGGCCGGCGCATCCGTGTTCATGCTCACGGCCCTGCTCTGCGTTCCTTCGCTCATCGCCCTCGGCGCGATCGAATCCGGCCGCACGCGGCGCGAGCAGATGGAGCAGCGGCGGCCGCACGCCCCGCTGGGGCACGAACTGCGCGCGCTGTTCCTCGATCGGCGGCTGCTCGCGTTCATGGCCTGCATCGTGCTGTTCCAGATGGCCGACGCGGCGATGCTCCCCTTCGTCGGCAGCGAGATCGCGGCGAAGGCGGGCGGCATCGCCAACCTGGTCATCGCGGCCTGCATCGTCTGGCCGCAGATGGTCGTGGCGCTGCTTTCGCCCCATGTCGGCCGCGCTGCCCAGCGCCATGGGCGGCGGGCGGTGCTGATCGTGGGTTTCGCCGCCGAACCACTGCGTGGATTGCTGTTCGCGCTCGTCAGCGCGCCGGTGCCGGTGGTGCTGATCCAGGGGCTGGATGGCATCTCCGCCGCAGCCATCGGCGTGCTGCTGCCGCTGATCGCGGCCGACATCGCCCACGAACGCGGCCATTTCAACCTGATCATGGGCGCGATCGGGCTTGCCGTCGGCCTGGGGGCCACGGTCAGCACCGCGCTGACCGGCGCGATCGCGGATGCCTCCGGCAGCCCGGCGGCCTTCTTCGCCCTCGCCGTCGCGGGCCTCGCGGCCACCTTGCTCGCCTGGGCGGTCATGCCCGAAACCACCCCACCGGATACGATCAACTGACCATGACGGCGCGGATGTCGCCGCCGCGGCCGGTCACGCCCATCGCCACAGCACCGTTCGCCCGGCGCAGTTCCACATCGATCCGCGCATCGCCCAGTGCGAGGCCGCGGATATGCAGCCGGTCGAGGAATTCCGGCAGCACCGGATGGTCGAACGTCACCGTGCGGCCGGCCGGGTCGAAACGGAGGCCGAGGCAGGAATCGAGCAGCGCCGGCAGCGCACCCGCCGCCCAGGCCTGCGGCGCGCAGGCCACGGGATAGGCCGTCGGCCCCTGCCCGCCCAGGCGGGGAAAGCCGCAGAACAGTTCCGGCAGCCGGCGCAGATCGGCCGCGGCCGCAGCCGCGAACATGCCGGTGAACACCCGCGCCGCCGCCTCCCGCAAGCCATAGCGGCCAAGGCCAAGCGCGATCAGCGCGTTGTCGTGCGGCCAGACGGAGCCGTCGTGGTAGGACATCGGGTTGAACCGCGCCTCCCCCACCGCCACGGTGCGGATTCCCCAGCCGGAGAAAAACCCTCGGCCGAGCAACTGTGCCGCGATCTGCCCCGCCCGCTCCGGCAGGGCGATGCCACCCAGCAGCGCATGCCCGGCGTTGGAGGCGCGCACCCGGCAGGGCCGCTTTTCCCCATCCAGGGCGAGCACGTACAGGCCCAGCCCTTCGTCCCAGAAGCTGCGGTCGAACGCCGCGCGCAGATCCGCCGCCGCCGCAGCCAGCGCCGCGGCCCGCACGGCATCGCCCAGGGCCGCGGCGATGCGCGATGCGGCGCATTTCGCGGCGAACACATAGGCCTGCACCTCGGCGAGCGCGATCGGCCCCTGGGCGAGCCGGCCATCCTGGTGGAAGATCGAATCGTGGCTGTCCTTCCAGCCCTGGTTGACCAGCCCCTGCTTCGATTGCCGCCCGTATTCGACGAACCCATCCCCATCCGCATCGCCGTAGCGGTCGATCCAGCCGAGCGCCGCCTCCAGGTTCGGCCATAACGCCCGCAGCGTGGGCAGATCGCCGGTGCGATCCAGATACGCGCCGGCCAGCATCACGAACAGCGGCGTGGAATCGACCGCGCCGTAGTAGCGGCGGAACGGCACCTCGCCCAGCAGCGCCATCTCCCCGTGCCGCACCTCGTGCAGGATCTTTCCCGGGTCGGCATCGGCCGCCGGGTCCTCCTCGGTCGCCTGGTTGGCGGCGAGGTAGGCCAGCACGCCGCGGGCGAGGTCCGGCGCCAGCCACAGCGTTTCGAGCGCGGTGATGAGCCCGTCCCGGCCGAAGACGGTGCTGAACCAGGGAATGCCGGCATAGGGGTAAGGGCCGTGGCTGGTATCGGTCACCAGCATCACCAGATCGGCCCGCGCGCGGCGCATCGCCTCGTTGAAGATTTCATTGTCGGTCTCGATCACGGCGCTGTGTTCCCGGGCGCGGCGCAGATGCCGGCGGGCTGCGCGCATCTCGGGGATGAAACTGGGGCTGGCCGGCGGTGGCGCTTCCCCCTCGATGCAGCAGGCCGCGCACGTCATCACCGCGGCTCCGCCGGCCGGCAGGTCAAGCTCGAACGTGGCGTGCCGCCCGTCCAGCCGGTCCGGCGCGGGGTCGAACGACAGCCGCGTCGCCCGCTTCACGCCGTCGAGCCCCACGTAAGCCAGCGTGACGGCCCCTGGCTCGCGCTTCGCCGCCAGCATCCGCCCGCGCCGCTGCCGCTTCGTGCCCCGCACCTCGAACAGATCGGCGAAATCCGCGGCGAAGCCGACGGCAAGCGTGATGTGCTGCGCCCGGCCGGAGAAATTGCGCAGCGCCAGCCGTTCCTGGCAGGTTCCGTGCCAGAGGAACTTGGAGCGGCGGATATGGATCTCGCTCTGGTCGAGCCCTGCCCCGCCCGCGCCCGGCAGGTCCGGGTTCGCCAGATCGCAGGTCAGCATCGCGTTGTCGTCGCTCACCGCGGCACTCAGCAGCATCGGCCGCGTGCCGTTCACCGACAGGTCGAGCCGGGAGAGATAGCGCGTGTCGCGATGATATACCCCCTCCGCGCTGCCCGGCCCGGACGTGACATCGCCGTTGTGGCCGAAGACCGCGAAGGTATCGCCGGCTTTCAGCGTCCGCGGCCGGGATTCGGCGAGGGAAGCCGTGGCGGAGATGTAGAACGGGCCGGCAGCATCATCCGGGCGGCGGGCGGTCTGTTCGTTCATGCGTGCGTCTCCTGTGCCGCCTGCACATGGGAAGCCATCGCCGGGAATGAACCGCCCGCCATTCCCGCCCGCGCAGTCGTGCTTGTATAAAGCGGCGAGCGACCGAGGAGAGAGCCATGCCCGACGATGCCCGCCCGATCTCCCATAACGAGCGCCTCGACCGGCTGGCGCAAGTGGCCATCCATGTCGGCCTCAACCTCGCGCGCGGGCAGGAGCTGGTGATGACCGCGCCGATCGAGGCCGCGGCACTGGCGCGGCGCATCACCGAACACGCCTACCGCGCCGGTGCCAGCCTTGTGACCACGCTGTTCTCCGACGAGGAAGCGACCCTGCTGCGCTTCCGCCACGGGGCGGAGGAGAGTTTCGACACCGCCCCCGGCTGGCTGTTCGACGGCATGGCGGCGGCCTTCCGCGCGGGCGCAGCACGGCTTGCGATCGTGGGCGAGAACCCGGCCCTGCTCGGCGGCGAGGACACGGGCCATGTGTCGCGCGCGAACAGGGCGCGATCGGCCGCGTATCGCCCGGCGCTCGAACGCATCGTGAGCTTCGACATCAACTGGACCATTCTCGCCTGCGCCACGCCCGCCTGGGCGCGCGCGGTATTTCCTGGCGATGCCGAGGACGTGGCCGTGGCGCGGTTGTGGGACGCGATCTTCGCCGCCTCCCGCATCGACACGCCCGACCCGGTGGCGGCCTGGGCCGCGCATAACGCCGCGCTTTCCGCCCGCACCGTGCGGCTGAACGCCCGGCGCTATGCCGCGCTGCGGTTCCATGGGCCGGGGACGGACCTGCGCGTGGGTCTTGCGGACGAGCACGCCTGGGTGGGCGGGGCGGCGACCGCGAAGAACGGCATCGTCTGCAACCCCAACATCCCCTCCGAGGAGGTGTTCACCACCCCGCATTGCGCCCGCGTGGACGGGGTGGTGGCAAGCACGAAGCCCCTTTCCTACCAGGGCACGCTGATCGAGGAGATCGCCGTGCGCTTCGAGGCGGGGCGGATCGTGGATGTGCGGGCCAAGACGGGGCAGGACGTGCTGGAGCGGGTGCTGGAAACGGACGAAGGCGCGCGCCGGCTGGGCGAGGTGGCGCTGGTGCCCCATCGCTCCCCCATCTCGATGCAGGGGCGGCTGTTCTACAACACCCTGTTCGACGAGAACGCGGCGAGCCACATCGCCCTTGGCCAAGCCTACAGCAAGTGCTTCACCGACGGCCCGGACCTCGATGCGGCAACGCTTGCGGCACGCGGGGCCAACACGAGCCTGATCCATATCGACTGGATGATCGGCTCCGCCGAGGTCGATGTGGACGGGGTGGATGCGAAAGGCGCGGCGGAGGCGGTGATGCGGCAGGGGGAGTGGGTATGAGGCATCAGACGTAGCGTGAGGTCGCCATGGCGATGACGGTGATGGCCAGCAGGCCGGCCGCGAGGCGCTGGCCAAGGGCGATCCGGCCACGCAGGCAGGCCGCTGCCGGCCCGTTCGCCATGCGCAGGCGGCGCACCGCCGGCAGCGAGATGCTTCCCTGGACGCCCGCGGCCGCCACGGCACAAACCGCGCCGAGGGCGAGAACCTGTTCCTGCGGTCCGAAGCCACCGGCGTGCAGCAGCCCCCAGAGGACCAGGCCGGCGACGACCACCACCGCTGCCGCGCCCATCTGCGGGTATGCCAGAGCCTCCGCGCCCTCGCCCCCGGACCGGGCCAGCACGAAGGTGGATCCGGCCCAGAACACGCCCGCAAGGACATGCAGCGCCACGGTGACGATCAGGACCGTTTGCATGGGAGCGCCCCTTCCGCGATAATGATTTTACGCTATGTAAAGTCATTATACGATCCACGCAAGATGCCCCCCCGCCCCTATTGCAGCCCGCGCCGCGCGGCCGCCGCACAGCAGACGCGCCGCCGCATCCTGGACGCGGCAGCGGTGCAACTGCGCCAATCCCAGGGGATCGGCGCCTTTTCGCTGGAGGGCGTGGGCAGGGCGGCCGGCGTTACCCGGCCGACGGTGTACAACCAGTTCGGCTCCCGCCGCACCTTGCTGGAAGCGGTGTTTGACGATCTCGCGGCACGCGGGGGGCTGCACCGCCTGGGCGCCGCGATGGGCGACCCTGATGCGGGCGCCGGATTGCGGCGGCTGATCGCGATCTTCTGCGATTTCTGGAGTTTCGATCATGCCCTGTTCGCCAGCCTGTACAACGCCGGCGGCACGGGCGCCGAGTTCGAGGAGAGCCTGCAAGCCCGCAACCAGCGCCGCCGGCATGCGCTTGCGGTTCTGGTGGGGCGCCTGGTGGACGGCGAAGGGAAGACGGATCAGGGCGTGCGGGATGAGCTTGTCGATATCCTGTTCGCGGTGACGAGCTTCCAGTTCTTCCGCGCGCTCTCCGCCGGGCACCGCAGCGCGGACGAGGTGAGGAGGATGATCGAGCAGATCGCGGCGGACGCCGTCCGGCGGTTCAGTGCGCCCCCAGCCGCGACCACGGCATGACCAGCCATTCGACCGCCGCGACCGCGAGGAACAGCCCGACGCCGAGCGCGCTCAGCCAGACGAGAGCAGCCCAGGCGAGCGGGCCGTTGAGCTGCGAATTGGCCGAGAGCAGAAGATTTCCAAGACCGTTGTTCGAGCTGATGAACTCGCCGATGACGGCCCCCACCACCGCAAGCGTCACGGCGACCTTCGCACCCGCGAAGATATGCGGCAGGGCGGCGGGGAACTGCACCTTCCAGAACACCTGCCAGCGCGAGGCCCGGAGCGAATGCGCGAGTTCGAGCAGGCCGGACGGCGTTGCGGCGAGGCCGGTTGCCGTATCGACCACGATGGGAAAGAAGGCGACAAGGAAGGCGATGGCCAGCTTGGATTGCAGGCCGAACCCGAACCAGACCAGGACGATCGGCGCGACCGCGACCTTCGGAATCGACTGTGTCGCCACGAAGATCGGATAGAGCGTCAGATTGAGGATGCGCGAGTTCGCAACCGCGACCGCCATGGGGATGCCGATGAGAACGGCCAAGGCGAAGCCATAGGCCGATTCGAGGAATGTCGGCCAGGCTTCGCGCAGCAGGAGCGCGAAGTTCCTCCCCATCGCCTCCCAGATGGCATGCGGGCTGGGCAGGATGATGCTGTTGACCTTGAACAGATCGACATAGCCTTCCCACACGAGCAGCACGAGGATGATGCCGATCAGCGGATAGATGACGAAGCGCACATGATCGAGCTTCATCGTGCCATCCCCAACGCCCGGCTGGCCCGGTGCGCGAATTCGGTGAATCGGCCCGAAAAGCGTATCTCGGGCCCGCGCGGATAGGCGATATCGACCTCGATGTAGTCCGCGATCAGCGCCGGCCGCTTGCTGAACACGACGACCGCATCCGACAGATAGATCGCTTCGCTCACGCTGTGGGTTACGAACATCACCGTTGTGCCGGTGGTTGCGCGGACCTTCAGCAGGAGATCGTGCATCTCCATGCGGGTCAGCTCGTCAAGCGCGCCGAAAGGTTCGTCCATGAGAAGAAGCGTCGGCTGATGGACCAGTGCGCGGCAGAGAGCCGCCCGCTGCTGCATGCCGCCGGAGAGCTGGGAGGGATAATAGCCCTCGAATCCGGTGAGGCCAGTCAGCGAAAGCAGTTCGCGCGCCCGGCCGGCGGCTTCGGCGCCGGTCCTTCCCGCAATTTCCATCGGGAAGAGCACATTCGCCAGAACGGTCCGCCAGGGCATGAGGTTCGGCTGCTGGAAGACGAAGCCGAAATCCCTGTGCGGGCCCGTGACGATTTCGCCCCGCACTTCGACCAGGCCGCCCGTCGCGCGGCCGAGACCTGCCACGATCTTGAGAAACGTGGTTTTGCCGCACCCGCTCGGGCCCAGCAGGCTGACGAGCGTGCCGCGGGCGAGATCGAACGAAATGTCCTCGATGGCGACGAGAGGCTCTGCGCCTTTCCGCTCAAACACCTGGCGCACATTGCGGAAGCGGCCGAGACTTTCCCCTTGGTCCCTGGTCTGCACGATCTCCAATCTCGCAGCGCTCACGGCAGGATGGGCTTTGCGGGAAGAAAACCGGTGGCATAAAGGTCCACCGCCTTCGGGGCTGTGCCTGTCACGCCGATATATTTTGTCACGAACTCAAGATTCGACTGGATTTTCGCGGGGCTGAACCAGCCGAGCCCGTTCTTGCGCGTGTCGGCCGTGACCGCCAGGTGGCGCACCACCTCGATCTCCTGCAAGATGACCTGCTCGTTGAGGGAGGGGACGAACCGCTTCTCGTACCCGGCCGCCTTCTTCGGATCGTGGAGGGCGAGTTGCCACCCGCGCAGCGCCGCCCGGACGAAGCGCTTCACGACATCGGGGTTTTTCGCGATGAAGCCATCCGTGGCGGAGATGCCGAGAGAATAGAGATCAAGGCCATGGTCTGCGAGGAGGAAGGTGGCCAGCTTGGCATGGATGGTCTTCGCCCCTGCCTCCAGGCTCGGCTTGGACATGACGAAGAACTCTATTGCCGGCACCCGGCGCGTCAGAAGCGTCGTGGCCCGCGCCGGGGGAGCGATATTGACGATCTTGAGCTTGTGGGGATCGAGCCCCTTCTCCGCCATGAAACCCGCGATCATCTTCGGCGTGAAGCTGCCCGCGCCCGACCCGAGTTCCAGGCCTTCGAGCTGTTTGGACCTGGTTACGTCCGCCCCTGGCGACAGGCTGAAGATGGCGTAGGGCGATTTCTGGTAGTTGACGGTGACGATCTTGATCCTGGAGCCGGCGGCCCGGGCAAGCACCAGCCCCGGCACATCGGCCAGCCCGAGCTGGGCCACGCCTGATTCCACGGCCTGCAACGCCTGCGCCGTGCCCTGGGCTGGAATGATCGTCACGTCCAGCCCTTCATCGCGGAAATAGCCCGCGCCGATCGCGGCATACCAGGGGGCATGCCGCCCGAGCGGAATGAAATCGAGCGAGAAGATGAGCTTGGTAAGCCCCTGCGCGGAGGCGGCGCGCACAGCCCCGGCGGTTCCAAGACATGCCGCCGCCGCGCCCAGAACGGTACGCCTGCCCAGGCCCTCTTTGGCGACAGGCCCTGTATTCCCGAACCGTGTCCGCATGTCCCCCCTCCATCACGCAGTGCGCGTATCCGGTGCTCGCGAGCCCGCGGCTTCAAGGCTGGAGCATCCGTGTCGTCAGCTTTCCCCTGTTTATTCGGCAAGTCAATATATTTTCGAAAATTCTCTTGTTTCTCGATTTTTTCGGTGATAGTCGATTCATGCCAACGCTCGTGACGGACCCGCCGTTCGGGCGCGACGGGAGAGAAATTCGCCTCATGCCGCAGCTTTCCGCATATCCGGACACCCAGCCTTCACTGACAGCGCAGGTTTTCGAGCGCCTGCGGGCGGACATCATCGACTGCCGCCTTCAACCCGAAGCCCGGCTGCGCCTTGAGGAACTGCGGGAACGCTATGGCGCCGGGGCGAGCCCGATCCGCGAGGCGCTGATGCGGCTTGAGGTCGAGGGACTTGTCATCCTGGAGCAGAACCGGGGTTTCCGCGTATCGCCCATCTCTCGCGCGCATCTCATCGACCTCACCGCGAACCGCATCGAGATCGAGGGGCTTGCGCTCAAATGGGCGATCGAATGCGGCGGCGTTGAATGGGAAGCCGAGATCATCGGCGCCTTCCACCGCCTGACCCGGCAGGAGAAATCCGAGCGCGACGAACCCGGGCAGATCAGCGAGGGCTGGAAGAAGGAGCATCGCGCCTTTCACCGCGCGCTGGTGGGGGGATGCGGTTCCCCGATCCTGCTATCGATCCAGGAGGCGCTTTTTGACCAGGCGGAGCGGTATGTGGCGCTGTCGATCGCCCGCCGGGCCGTGCCGCGCAACGATGTCGCCGAGCACAAACGGATCATGGATGCGGTGATCGCCCGCGACATCGGGCGGGCTGTTGAAGCCAATCGCGTGCATATCGAACGCACCACGGAAAAGGTGCTGGCGACGCTCCAGGCCTTGGCCGCCTGATCGTCCGGCCGCAGCGGGGTATCCATGACCGATAAGCACGCATTCGATGCGATCAGCCTGGCGGAGGTCGTCGCCAAGCTTTTCCGCGCGGCGGGACTCTGCGAGAGCGCATCGCGGCTCGTCGCCGGCACGTTGGTCGATGCCGATCTCGCGGGCCAGCATTCGCACGGCGTGATGCTGGTCGATATGTATCTCGATCGGCTGCGCCATGGTTCGGTGAGTGCACGGGGAGAGGCGGAGATCATCAGCGATCGCGATGGTTCCGTTGTACTGGATGCACGCAACGCGCTCGGGCAGATGGTTGGCGATCAGGCAATCGGAATCGCAATAGACCGCTCGCGCAGATATGGCACGGGCGTGGTCGCCGTGCGCCACGGATTCCATTTCGGCGTCGCGCGCCGCTATGCGGTCGCGGCAGCGGATGCCGGTTGCGTCGGCATAGCGATGTGCAATACCCGCCCGCTGATGCCCGCCCCGGGCGGGGCCGAGCGGGTGGTCGGCAACAATCCCATCGCGATCGCCATCCCGACAGCCGGCGAGGTGCCGCTTGTGCTCGACATGGCGACAAGCGAGGCGGCCATGGGCAAGATCAGGATGGCCGCCAAATCCGGACAGGCCATTCCGCCGACCTGGGCTGTCAAGGCCGACGGCTCTTCGACGACCAGCCCCGAGGAGGCGATTGCAGGCCTGTTGCTGCCTGCCGCCGGACCCAAGGGGTTCGGCCTTTCCTTCATGATCGATATGCTCTGCGGGCTTCTCTCCGGCGGCGCGCATGGCGAGGCTGTTCAGCCGCTCTACGGGGACCCGGCGATCCCTTATGACTGCTCTCTTCTCTTCATCGCGATAGACGTGCCGCATTTCCGCGCGCTGAAGGATTTCAAGGATGAGGCGGAAGCGGCGGCGCGGCGCATCCGTGCCGGCCGCAAGGCGCCCGGCATCGAACAGCTCCATACGCCAGGCTCGATCGAATGGGCACGCCGGCGCGACGCAGGTGGCTCGGTGCGGCTCGAACCGACGGTGCTCGACATGCTGCGTCGCGTTGCCGCGGAACTGGGCGTCGATGCGTCCATCCTGCAAAATCATGCACCCGAAGCCACGAAGGAGACCACCCGTGCCTAAGCGCGAAGTGACGACCGACAGTCTGCGCAAGCCTATGGGGCATTTCTCTCAGGCGACCGTCATCGAGGCTGCCGGCATGCTCGTCTTCATCTCGGGGATGACAGCCCGCCGCCCGGACGGAACCATCGCGGGCATCGGCGACATAACCGCGCAGACACGACAGGTTTGCGAGAATTTGAAATCCGCCGTGGAGACGGCTGGCGGCACGCTCGATGATATCTGCCGCGTTGACGTGTTCATCCGCAACATGGAGCATTTTGACCAGATACACGCGGTACGGCGCGAATACTTCAAACCGCCGCTGCCGGCCTCCACCATGGTCGAGGTCACGAAATTCGTCTCGCCCGACTACCTCATCGAAATCAACGCGATCGCCGTGATCCCGCCACGGGGTGCTGCCTGATGCGCCTTGCCACGCTGAGGCACCAGGGCGCCGAGCGTGTGGGCGCACTGACCTCCGGCGAGGAGATCGCGCTGCTGCCCATCGCCTGCGGCGATCTTGTCGAGATCGTTCAAGGCGGCCAGGAGGCGCTTTCCCATCTGCGGACCATCCTCCCCGATCTGCGCGAGCGCATTCCTCTTGAAGAGACAAGCCTTCTGCCTCCGCTGCGCCGCTTCCGGCGCGATATCCTCTGCGCCGGATGGAACTACTGGGATCATTTCGAGGAAGGCAGGGGCCGGCGCGACGGGCAGGAGGTGCCGCGCCCGGAGCATCCGACCTTCTTCACCAAGAGCCCCGATACGGTGATCGGCCCACGCGACCCGATCGCCTTCGACCCGAAGCTCTCCGCCAAATGGGACTACGAGGCGGAGCTGGCGCTCGTGATCGGCAAGACGGGCCGCAGCATCCCCGCGGCGAAGGCGATGGGCCACGTGTTCGGCTTTCTTCTTGCCAACGACATCTCGCAACGCGATCTGCAACGCGTGCATGGCGGACAATGGTTGAAGGGCAAGAGCATCGACGCCACCATGCCGATCGGGCCGTGGATCGTCACCGCCGATGAGCTTGATTGGCGCGAGGTGCAGTTGCAATGCCTCGTGAACGGCGAACTGCGCCAGGATGCCCCCACGAAGCTGATGGCCTTTCCCCTTTCTGTCCTGATCGAGGAACTGTCTTTCGGCATGACGTTGCGGGCAGGCGATCTTCTGCTGACAGGAACACCGGCCGGCGTCGGCAATGCCAGAACGCCCCCGCTCTTCCTTCAGGCCGATGACGAGGTGATCGTGCGGGGAACGGGGCTCGGCGAGCTGCGCAACCGTGTGCTGGAGACCAACCTGCATGGCGAGGCTGGGGTTAACTGACAGACGGAGTGATCCGCGCGACGCGGATAATTGGGAGATGGGAAGATGAGCGATATCCACGGCATCAGGCGGGCGGCCGAACTCGGCATCCGACTCGGCGATGTCGGCCAGAGGATCGTGCTGGAGAACGAATTTGTACGTGTCTGGGAGGTCGCTCTCCAGCCGGGCGAAACCATCGATTTCCACATCCACCATCATCCGTACCTCGTGATCTCGCTCGGGGGTGGCGAAAACGAGATCGAGACGATCTTCGGCGACAAGCGAAAGACGAGCGAACCCCTGGGAGAAACGGTCTTCATTGATGGCATGCGGCCGGTGCACAAGCTCACCAACACGGCGGCGGTGCCTTATCTCTCACGCCTTGTGGAGCTGAAGCATATCACCTGGGCACCGGGTGAGGCCGAGCCTGCCGCCGCGCCGGTGCCAGCCGAGGCGACGGAGGCATTGAAGGAAATCCTGGTTCAGACAGCAGACCAGCAATGGGTTGAAAAAACACTCGCAGGTCTCTCGCACAAGATGCTGTGGCGCAGCGAGGAAACCGGCGCTTCGATCGCGCTCATCAAGTTCGAGGCGGGCTGCGGGATCCCGAATGCGCATCTGCATGCCTCGAACCAGTTCATGTACTGCCTGTCCGGCAAGTATCGCTACATCCCGACCGGGCTGACGCTCACGCCCGGCGTGTTCTACTGCAACCCCAAGGGCTGCGTGCACGGCCCCACCGTCGCCGACGAAACCTCGATCTTCCTCGAGATCTACGATGGCCCGCACTATCCCGTGCGCCCGCCTTGGTACAAGAGCGACGAGGATGCCCGCTGAAATGATGGCGCCGGGCAGGATGGGCGGATGGGACGTCCATACCCATCTCATCCCGCGGCCGTTGATCGACAGCGTGGCGGAAAGCAGGGCCCATGGGATGAGCCTGCGCCCGGGGCAGCTTTGCGTCTGCGGCCACGGCATCCCGCTGCATCCGATCTGCGAGGCGGAAAGGCTCGTCGATCGCATCCGTTCGGACGGGCTCGACGGCGCCATCGTGTCGGTGCCGCCGCCGCTGTTCCGCCCGGATCTTTTGCACGATGCCCGCCGTGCCTATGCCGATCTTGTCAATGAGAGCCTGCTGGCGGCGTGCAGAGCCCATGCCCCGGTCCTGCGGCCCCTCGCCTATCTTCCCGTCGAGGCCCCGGAAACCGCCGCCGCGATCGCCGAGACGCTCGGCGCGGACTGGGCCGGTGTGGTGATCGGAACGGAACACCCCGGGCTGTCCTATGCGGACAGCGCGTATGCCCCCCTCTGGCAGGTGCTGGCGCGGAAGGACCTGCCGATCTTCATCCATCCCGGCTCGACGCCGGATGCGCGTCTCCAGCCCTTCTATCTGGCCAATCTTCTCGGCAACCCGGTCGAGACGACCATCGCCGCCGCGCAACTTGTCTTCGGCGGCGTGCTGCACGATTTCCCCCGGCTGAAATTCATTCTCGCGCATGGTGGCGGCGCCGTCGCTGCTTTGGCGGGGCGCTGGCAGAAGGGCGTGGCGACGACCCGCCCCGGAGTTCCGGCACTGCCATTGCCGCCCATCGACGCGGTGAAGCGCTTCTTCGTCGACAGCCTCGTTCACAGCCCATCCCATGGCCGCATGCTGATGGAGGTTCTAGGTGCCGACCGTATTCTGCTCGGCAGCGACTGGCCGTTCCCGATGGGGGCTGACAGCGCAGACGCAGACCTCGGTGCCTATGCCCCGGAGACCGTAGAGACAATCCGCAGGCAGAACGCAGAACGCGTGTTCGGATGCAGGCTCAAATGGCCCGGCCGATAAGCTGCGGCCTCAGTTGCCTAGCCTGTCGGGTGAGTTGCACGTGCGAAGCCTGACGCAAGAAGAATGCGCACCGGAACATCACAGACGCAGCTTCGTGCCAGACGGATCATAAAACGGCTTGAGCGAGGCACGAGCGGGAACTTGCTCGCCGGCAATGTCGATCATGAACTCCCGGTCCGCGAGCCACGCATCATCGACAGGTTCGCCTACCGAACGTACCCAGCCCAATGCCACCACGCCGCCAACGGTGTAGCCATAGGCAGCCGATGTGACCTCGCCGACTGGATTTCCATTCGAAGTGATCAGCTCGCCGCCCCAGGCAATCGGCGAATCCGGCGCCGTCGCCATGAAAGAGACGATACGCTTGCATAGCGGCTTGTGCCGGGAAGCGAGAAGGGCTTCCCGGCCGATGAAATCGGCACTCTTCTGGAGCTTCACGCCGAAATCAAGGCCGGCTTCCCACGGCGTGTGGTCCGGCGTCAGTTCGCGGCCCCACGCACGATAGCCTTTTTCGATCCGGAGCGACTCGACAGCATAGTACCCGGCATCCCTGGCGCCGAGGTCATCGCCGGCTGCCATCAAGGCATCATAGACCATGGCGGCAAATTCCGTCGGCACATAAAGTTCCCAGCCGAGCTCCCCCATATAGCTTCGCCTTGCGGCCCAGACGGTGGCGTAGCCGATGCCGATCTCGCGCACGGCGCCAAACGGGAAGCTCGCCGTGTTGAGAGCAGCCCCCGTCACCCGCCCGAGAAGATCGCGCGCGCGTGGCCCCATCACGGCGAGGACCGCATAGGCCGAGGTGACATCGGTCAGCACGGCGCGGGCGGAATCTGGGATGTTGCGGCCGATCCAATCCGCATCGCGGATCGTCTGGGCCGTGCCGGTGAGGATCAGAAAGCTGTCCGCCGCGAGCCGCGCGATTGTCAGGTCGCTCTCAAAACCGCCGCGGCGGTTGAGCATGGGGGTATAGATCGTCCGGCCGACCGGCACGGCGATGTCATTGGCGCAGAGGCGCTGGAGCACCGCTTCCGCATCCGGCCCCTGCATGAGAAATTTCGTGAACGAAGTCATGTCGAACAGGGCCACGCCTTCACGGCAGGCACGATGCTCCGTCGCGGCATGCGCGAACCAGTTCTGGCGGTCGAACGAATATATGTTGCGTCGTTCCACCCCTGCCGGGGCGAACCAGTTCGGACGTTCCCATCCCATCTTCGACCCGAACACCGCGCCCTTCGCCGCCAGGCGATCGAACAGCGGGGAGCGGCGAAACGGCCGGGCCGTCGTCAGCTCCAGATTCGGCCACGGCATGGCGTAGTGAAGGCCGAGCACTTCCTTGACGCGATCCCGCAGCCAGGTTTCATTGCCGTTGAAGCGTGCGAACCGGCGGATGTCCACCGGCCACAAATCGAATGACGGCTCGCCTTCGACGATCCATTCGGCGAGCGCTCGGCCGGCGCCGCCGGCCGACGCGATGCCCATGGAATTGAACCCGGCCGCGACGAATACATTCCGGGTTTCGGGCGCCGCGCCAAGGATGAAGTTGTTGTCGGGCGTGAAGCTCTCCGGTCCGTTCAGGAACGTCTTGATCTGCGCCGTCTGCAATGCCGGCACACGCTGCAGCGCGTTCTGCATGAGGATCTCGAACTGATCCCAGTCATCCGGCAGCAATTGAAATTCGAAGCCGGCCGGAATGCCGTCCATGCCCCAAGGCTTGGCGTTCGGCTCGAAGCCGCCCATCACCAGCCCGCCCACTTCTTCCTTGAAGTAGATATAGCCGTCCGGATCCCGCATCACCGGCAGCTCGGGGTGCACACCTTCGATCCGCTCGGTGACGATGTACATGTGCTCCGCCGAATGAAGCGGGATCGTGACGCCGCACATCCGACCGATCTCGCGGGACCATTGGCCTGCGCAGATGACGAGCGCGTCGCACGCGATCGGCCCCCGTGTGGTCTCCAGCCCGCTCACGGCGCCCTTGGCGACCCGGATGGCGTTCACCCGCGTCTGCTCGAATATCTGCGCACCGCGGTTGCGGGCGCCGCGCGCCAGAGCCTGCGTGATGTCGGCAGGATTGGCTTTCCCATCTCCGGGAAGCCACACAGCGCCGGCGAGATCGTCCGTTCGCATGATCGGCCATTTCTCGCCGGCCTGTGCGGGTGTCAGCAGCTCGATCTCGATTCCCTGCGCGCGCGCGGCGGAGGCGGTTCTGCGCAACTGCGTCATCCGTTCCGTGGTGCGGGCGACGGTGACCGAACCGCACTGCTTCCAGCCCGTGGCAAGGCCGGTCTCGGCCTCCAGGGCGGCATAAAGCTCGGTCGAGTAGCGGATGAGCCGCGTCATGTTGGGGTGGGTGCGCAACTGGCCGACCAGGCCCGCGGCGTGCCAGGTGGTTCCGCAGGACAATCGCCCCTGTTCGAGCAGGACGACATCGCGCCACCCCATGCGGGTGAGGTGATAGGCAACCGAGCAGCCGACGATGCCGCCGCCGACGATGACTGCACGTGCGTGGGCGGGAAGATCGTTCGCCATGATGATGCCGGAGTCCTTGAGCGTGAGAGGGATATCCCACACTCAATTACAACATTTAGCCGCAAATAACAACATATCATCACTTTCCATTGCCGGTGACCATCAGGCGCAGACCATGCGCGGCCAGGGCTGCCCGGGTCGGCAGCGGCGGGGCCGCATCGACGATCAGGCCGGCGGCCGCCGAGAAATTCGGTATGCGGACAGGCGTAAGCCGGCCGAATTTGGCGTGATCCATCACGAAGTAGGCGCACGCCGCGCCGCGGATCATCCGCCCGCGCAGCTCGGCGCCGGCCCGTGTGTAGTCGGTGATCTCGCCATCCGGGGCGAGGCCGCCGCCGCCAAGAAACGCCACATCCACCCGGAACCGCGCAACCGCATCCAGCATGTCGATCCCGGTTGTCGCCTCGTCATTCGGGTCCACCTCGCCGCCGAGCAGATGGACGCGGCTGCCGGGCACGCGGCAGAGCAGCTGCGCGATCGCCAGGCTGCCGGTGCAGATGGTCAGGTTGCGTTTCGCCGGCAGGGAGCGGGCCACGGCGAGGGTCGTGGTGCCGGAGTCGAGCAGCACGACCATGCCGTCTTCCACCAGCGTTGCCGCGAACCGCCCGATGGCCGCCTTGCCCTCGGCATTCTCCGATTCGCGCTTGTCCAGCGCAGGCTCGTTCGCTTCGCGCCGCGCGGCGCCGCCATGCACGATGTCGAGCTGGCCCCGGGCCGCCAGCTGCTTGAGATCGCGCCGGATGGTTTCGTGCGACACACCGAAGAACGCGGCGACCTCGCCGACGCCAACCGATCCAGCCGCGGACAGCCGCCGCAGGATTTCGCCGTGTCGCCGCGCCGCGAGGGGGCGCGATGGCGAGGATGGGGCCGATGGCGCGCTGGGGTCGCCGGAGGGCGCAGGGGGTTGCATGTGTGAATGTGGTATTATGCGGTATTGTGCGTCAACATGATTGTGACGTTGCGCGTTGGCTGCTATGGATCGCCGCAGCCACCTTCGGATGGGACGAGGCTTTGGGGCAGGTTGGCATGGGGCGGCCGGTTGGCGAAGGCAGCCCGCGGCGGGTGGCGGTGCCATGAGTTCGGCGGTGTTCATGACGGTGCTGGCCGCGGCGGCGATGCACGCGGGCTGGAACGCCTTTCTCAAGGCCCGCCTTGAACCCTTCCTGGCGATGACGCTCATCACGGCGAGCGCCGGCGTGGTGGGGATGCCGCTGGTGCTGGCGTTCGGCTGGCCGCGCGCGGCGGCGTGGCCCTGGGTAGTCGCCTCTGTTGCCCTGCATTTCTGCTACTACCTGGCACTGACGGCCGCCTACCGCCGCGGGGAGATGGGCCAGATCTATCCCATCGTCCGCGGCGGGGCGCCGCTGTGCACGGCGCTGGTCTCGATCGCCGTGCTGCGGGACCCGCTGCGCGCGCAGGCGCTGATCGGCATCGTGATCCTGGGCGCGGGCGTGGTGATGATGTCTGCCCACCGCCGCCGCGGCGGGGCGCGCCTGGAGTGGAAGGCGATCGCCTTCGCCGTGCTCACCGCCTGCATCATCTCCGGCTACACCGTGGTGGACGGCACCGGCGCGCGGCGGGCGGGCGATCCTTCGGCCTACATCGCCGCACTGTGCGTGCTGGACGGCCTGCCGCTGCCGCTGTTCGCGCTGGCGCGCCGCGGCAGCGCGATCTTCGCGCCGATGCGCCGGTTCATCGGCCAGGGCCTGGCAGGCGGCGCGATGTCCGTGGGCGCCTACTGGATTGCCGTCTGGGCCATGACCCTCGCGCCGATCGCGATCGTGGCGGCGCTGCGCGAGACGAGCGTGCTGTTTTCCGCCGCCATCGCCACCTTCTTCCTCAAGGAACCCTTCGTCCCCGCCCGGGGCATGGCGGCCTTGATCATCCTGGCGGGGATTCTGCTCATTCGCTGGCAGTAGACATTTCCCGCAAAGGCGATTGCGATGCCGGCTACAGGAGGTTCGATGAACACCCGCCCCGATCCAGATGCTGCCGCACCGCCGCGCCGCGTCGCGGAATCGGAAAGCGACACCAACCTCACCAGCCGGCGAAGCGCCTGGCAGGCGCGCCATCATGATGCGCGCACGCAGGCGCTGCTGGCCCGCGACGAGGCCGCCTTCCTGCATCAATCCGTGTCCACGCCCTGCCTCGATGTCATCGTGAAGGCGGAGGGGATCTGGATCGAGGATGCGGCGGGCCGGCGCTGCATGGATTTCCATGGCAACAACGTTCATCACATCGGCTACGGGCATCCTCGGTTGAAGCAGGCGATCGCGCGGCAGATGGATGCGCTGTGCTTCGCCCCGCGCCGCTACGCCTGCGAACCCGCCGTGCTTCTGGCCGAGAAGCTGGGTGCGATCGCGCCGAGCGATCTGTCGAAGGTGCTGTTCACCACCGGCGGATCCGATGCGATCGAGGTCGCGGTCAAGCTCGCGCGCACCGCGACCGGGCGATTCAAGACCCTCTCGTTCTGGGATGCTTTCCATGGCGCCGGGGTGGGCGCGGCAAGCCTGTCCGGGGAGGCGCTGTTCCGCTCCGGCCCAGCAGCGCCGCTCGTGGCCGGGGCGCAGCATGTCGCGCCGTATGCCTGCTATCGGTGTCCGTATGGCCACCCGGTGGATGCGGCCGGGCAGCCCATCCTGGCACAATGCCACAGCGCCTGTGCGGCGATGGTGGAATACGTCCTGTCGCGCGAGGGCGATGTCGCGGCGGTCGTGGCGGAGCCGGCGCGGGCGGTGCCGTACCTGCCGCCGCCGGGATACTGGCGCCGCGTGCAGGAAGCCTGCAACCGGCACGGCACGCTGCTGATCTTCGACGAGATCCCCACCGGCCTGGGCAAGACCGGGCGGATGTTCGCCTGCGATCATGACAGCGTGGTTCCGGACATCCTGGTGATGGGCAAGGCGCTGGGCGGGGGCATCCTGCCGATTGCCGCCGTGATCGCGCGGCCTGGGCTCGATGTCGGCGCCGGCTGGGCCATCGGGCACTACACGCATGAGAAGAACCCGGTCACCGCCCGCGCGGCGCTGACGACGATCGAGATCATCGAGGACGAGGGCCTGGTGGGCAATGCCGCCCGCATCGGCGCGCTGGCGCTGGAGCGGCTGCACCGGATGAAGCGCCGGCTTCCCGTGATCGGCGATGTGCGCGGCCGCGGGCTGCTGCTTGGCATCGATCTCGTCCATGGGCGGGAGGACAAGCTGCCGAACGGCGATCTGGCGGAGGCCGTGCTTTATCGCGCCCTGGATCGGGGGCTGTCGTTCAAGACCACAATGGGGAACGTGCTGACGCTGACCCCACCGCTGACCATCACCGAAGCGGAGATGACGCGCGCGCTGGATATCGTCGAAGAGGCCATCGCCGCGGGTTGATCCTGCGGCCGGGGCGCGCCGGGCGGCCTCATTCGGGCATGGCGCGGCCGGTGCGCAGGGCATGTGCCCAGTCCGGCCGGCCGTTGCGCGTCGCGGCGGCGGCCGCGGCATCCCAATCGTATGCGACAGCGACCAGTTCGACGCCGATGCCCCCGGCATCCGCCGTGACGAGGGCGAAGCGCGCGTGCGGCGCCCCTGTTTCAGACATGTGCGGCGGCGGGCCGGCATCGGCATAGGCCGGGCAGCCGACGCTGCCGGGGTTGACGATGATGGCCCCTTCCGGCAACCGCACCACGCGCGGCTGGTGGCTGTGGCCGCACAGGATGACCGGGTGCTGCACAGGCCCGAGCCGGGCCGAGATCCGCGCCGTGTCCGCAAGCCGCAGCCTGCCGTCGGCCACTTCGTCGATCAGGTATGCCTCGTCGTCGAGCGGGTTCGCGTGGAAGCACCGGGCGGCGCCGCCCGGCAATGCAAGCTCCAGCTCGAACGGAAGTGCTGCCAGCCAGCGGTGCTGCTCCCGCGCCGTCCGTTCCCATGCGAACCTGTCGGAAGCGCCCGGCGGGCTGCTTTCCGCCTGCCCCACGGCCCGGTCGTGGTTGCCGCGAACGGTGCGCATCGGCAGCGATTGCAGCAGCGCGCAGGTTTCGGCGGGCCAGAGCGGGCCGGAGATGCAATCGCCAAGATTGACGAGCGTATCCACCTTCAGTGGGCCGACATATCGCAGCACCGCCTCCAGCGCCGGCAGGTTGCCATGGATGTCGGAAAGGACGGCGGCTTTCACCTTCAGCGCGCCGAGGCTTTGGCCGGAATCTGCGACAGCGCCACCAGAACCGCCAGTGTCGTCGCGGCGAGCAGCATGGTCAGGGCCGCCGCGCTGAAGATCTCGCCCCGATCCGTCAGCGCGAAGATCCCCACCGGCATGGTCATCCAGCCGGGGGGATAGACCATCACCGTGGCCCCCAGCTCACCCATGGAAAGCGCGAAACTCAGGCTGAAGGCAGCGATCAGATAGGGGGTGATCAGCGGCAGCGTGACGCGGCGAAGCCGGTAGCCCGGCCACGCCCCGAGGCTTTCGGCGATCTGCTCATATTCCGGCGGCAGGCGCGCGAGCCCCGCCGATACGTTCACGTAGGTGAACGCGGAGATCAGCACGAAATGCGCGATCAGCACGATGGCGATGGTGCCGTTCAGCAGCACCGGCGGGTGGCTGAACGCGACAAGCAGGCCGAGGCCGACAGACACCGAAGGTACCGCGCTCGGGATGAAGAACAGAATGTCCAGCATTCGCCGCGGCAAGGGCAGCATGCCGCGCAGCGCGAGCGCGGCCCAGCTTCCACTGGCCAGCGCGGCCGCGCTGGCCAGCATGCCCGTGACGATGCTCACCCGCAGCTGGCTGCCGGAATTGCCTTCCACGGCGTGAATATAATGAACAAACGTCAGGTGGCTCGGCAGCACGCCGTTCCACTGCCCGCTGAAGCTCGCCAGCGCGATCATCGCGGCGGGCAGGCCATAGACCACCCCGGCCAGAAGCGCGAGCAATGCCCACGTGGCCCCGCGGCCCAGCCTAGACCAGACCAGCACGTGCCCCTCCGAACCGGCTCATGATCATGCGATACAGGGAATAAAGGCTCAGCGACAGCGCGACGTTGACCACGGCGATGACGCAGGCCGTGGGATAATCGAACTCCTGGATCGCCTTGTCGTAGACCAGCAGCGGCAAGGTAATCACACCCTTGGCGCCGATGAACAGCACGATGCCGAATTCATTCACCGTCAGCAGCAGGCACAGGCTGCCGCCGGCCAGCAGCGCGGGGATCGCGGCCGGAAGGATGATCTGGCGGATCACGCGGAACGGCCCGGCCCCGAGGCCGCACGCCACCTCGATCTGGGCCTGTTCGATCAGCGAGAACGCCGCGAGCAGCGGGCGCATCACGAACGGGGTGTAGACCGTGACTTCCGCGAGGATGACGCCCCATGGCGAATACAGGAAATCCACGGGCGCGAGCGGAAGATGCAGCAGGCGCATCAGGGATTCGTTCAGCACGCCCGCCGAGCCGTAGATGAACGTGAAGGCGAGAGCGACAAGAAACGTGGGCAGGGCGATGAACGTGTCGATCAGCCGCGCCAGGATGCGCGCGCCGGGGAACGGCACGAACGACAGGATGAGAGACAGGGTGAACCCCAGTGCGAGGCACCCCGCGCTGGAAGCGAGCGCGATGCCGATCGTATGGAGCAGCGCATTGCGGAACAGCGCCGACCCGAGCACGGCCGTGTAATGCGACAGGGAGATCGAATGGCCGCCGCCGGCAAGGGATACGCCCGCGATCAGGCTCAGCGGATAGAAGAACAGCACCGCGAGGATCAGCAGGGGCGGGGCGATCCAGACGTTGCGCATGTCGAACCGGATGCGCTGGCCCATGGGCACCGACACGCTAGCCATTGCCTGCCGCCTCCTCCGGGATCAGCGATGCATCGGCGGCGGCGAAATGCACCTGCGCCACCGCGCCCACGGCCGGAGGTTCGCGCAGCGGGGTGCAGCTCAGCCGCAGTTGGCAGCCTTCGACATCGAGCAGGATGCTGTGCAGATCGCCTTGCCACCGCACCGCCCGCACAATTCCCGCAAGGGTGTTTGCCGGCCCCTCCGCGGGGCGGAGGGTGATGTCATGCTGGCGGATGCACAGCAGGCAGCCCTGCCCGGGAAGCAGGCCGTGCGGCGATGCCGCCAGCAGCGTGGACGCGCCGAAGCGCGCGCGCGCCAGGCCATGTTCGGCATCCGGCGCCTCCAGCGTGACCGGCAGGAGATTGGCATGGCCAAGGAACTCGGCGGCGAACCGGTTCGGCGGTGCACGATAGATGGCCTGCGATTCGCCGAATGCGATCAGCCGGCCGCCGCGCATGATGGCGATGCGGTCCGCGAGCGTCAGCGCCTCGGTCTGGTCATGCGTCACGTACAGCACCGTCAGCGACGGCAGATCCCGGTGCAGCCGGGCGAGCTCGTCGAGCATCGACCGGCGGATCTGCGCGTCCAGCGCCGACAGCGGTTCATCCAGCAGCAGCACGCGCGGGCGGATGGCAAGCGCGCGGGCGATGGCGATGCGCTGCTGCTGCCCGCCCGACAGCTCCCGCGGGTAGCGGCGCGCATAGCCCTCCATGCCGACCATGCGCAGGCACGCGGCCACCTGCGCGCGCACCGCCTCGTTCGCCTCGCGGCGTGCCCGCAGCCCGAAGGCGACGTTCTCGTCCACCCGCATATGCGGGAACAATGCGTAGTTCTGCACCACCATGCCGATATCCCGCACCGCGGGCGGCAGGTCCGTCACGTCGCGCTCGCCGATGCGGATGCGCCCGCTGGTGGGGCGGACAAAGCCCGCCACCGCCCGCAGCGCCGTCGTCTTTCCCGAACCGGAGGGCCCGATGATCGCCATGATCTCGCCGGGGCGCACATCCAGGCTCAGCCTTTCGAGGACGGTGATGCCCTTGTAGGACACCGTTACGTCCTCCAGCGTTATGCCGCCCCCATGGTTGGAAGGGACAGCGCCGGGTGAAGCCTGGCCGGCGACCGGGCCGGGCAGAACCGGGGCAGCGGCCCAGGCGGCCGTCTGCTCCCGGTCGATCACTGCGTCGGGTGCCATCAGCTTCCGGTCACGTGATGCCAGCGCGCGACGTCAGCCTGCAAGTCCGCCACCACCTTGGTCCAGTCCGGGGACCAGATGGTCACGCCCTGCATCATCTTATGCAGTTGCGCGTAGTACTTGTCGGTCGGATGCACGTCGTCGCGCACCGGCAGCCCCTGGGCGATCGAGCTGATCTGCGTCTGCGCCCGCCGGCTCAGCAGGAAGTCGATCAGCTTGCGGCCGTTGGCGGCATGCGGCGCGCCATGCACCAGCGCGATGACGTAGGGCAGCGCGAAGGTGGAACGCGTGCCGTCCTTCCCTTCGGGCCAGAAGACGCGGATGTTCGGGTTATCCGCCATCTGGGCGATGTTCATCTGGATATCGCCGTTCGCGACATACAGCTCGCCCTTGTTCACCATCGCCGTCAGCTTGCCGGTGGAGGAGGACGGGCCGAGGTTGTTCGCCTGCAGCTTCTTCAGATAGGCGAAACCGGCGTTCCTGCCGCCGAAGGCATGGAAAGCCTGCAGCATCACCGCGGTGCCGTCTCCGGCCTGGCCGGGGGTGGAATACTGGATCTTGTTCTTGAAGCTCGGCTTCAGCAGATCCTCGAAGGTTTTCGGCGCGGTCTTCAGTGCCGACGCATCGTAGATGAAGTTCAGATAGTCGTTGACCATCGCATAGTATTCGCCCTTCGGGTCTTTCGAGATCGCCGGAATATGGGCGGCGGCCCGCGGGGCGTAGGGCTGCAGCAGGCCGTCGGCCTCGGCCTTCTGGATGAAGGGCGGCAGCGTGACCAGCACATCCGCCTGCGGGTTGGCCTTCTCCATCGCCACGCGATCCACCACCACGCCGGAACCGGCCTCCACATACTGAACCTTGATGCCGGTCTTTTTCGTGAAGGCATCGAACTCGGTCTGGTACCAGTTTGGCTTGCCGTCGTGCAGGCCATCCGCGCTGTAGATCGTGACGACGCCGGAACCCGCAAGCGCGGGCACCGCCGTCAATGCCATGAAGATACCGGCAACGATCATGGGCTTCGTTCGCATCTGGTCACTCCTCCTCGTGGGGTCGCATCAGTTCTCTATCATACGTCTTTCAGCGCGGTTTGTCGTTTCGAAAAACCAATATAACGAACACGTCATCAGGATCGTTGCGCATCCGCCCCCGCACCCGGCCGCGGCCGGGTCAGGTCGGCCAGGGCAGCGAGTACGTCCGGACGTTGGTGTAGCCTTTCATCGTTTCGATCACGCCCTCCTTGTAGCCCAGGCCGGAATCCTTGATCCCGCCGAACGGAGACATCTCGGTGCGGTATCCGGGAACCTCCCAGATATTCACGGTGCCCACCTCAAGCTCGTTCACGAAGCGCGTGATCGCGTCGAGCCGGTTCGTGCACACGCCGGAAGACAGGCCATAGGCCGTGGAATTCGATATCCGGATGATGGCGTCGATATCGTCCGGGCAGCGGATGATCGGGATCACCGGCCCGAAAGTCTCCTCCCGCACCAGTGCGCAGTCGTACGGAACATGGTCCACAACCGTGGGTGGATACACAGCACCACGCCGGTCGTTGCCGTGCAGCAGTTTCGCGCCCCGCGCCACGGCGTCATTCACCCGGCCCTCGAACAGTATGGCCGAACGCTCGTTGATCACCGTGCCGATATCGGTCTGCGGATTCATCGGGTCACCCGCTTTCAGCATCCTTGCCTTTGCCAGAACCTTTTCGGCAAACGCATCGGCAATGCTCTCCACCGCCAGTATCCGCTTCACCGCCGTGCAGCGCTGGCCGGAGTTCTTGGTCGCGCCCTGCACGGCCAGCTCCGCGGCCTTGTCCAGGTCCGCATCCCCCATCACGATCAGCGGGTCGTTGCCGCCGAGTTCCAGGATGAGGCGACGATAGCCGGCCTTGTCGGCGATATATTTGCCGACGCGGACCGAGCCGGTGAAAGTGACAAGGTCCGCATCCGGATCGGTGATCATCGCATCGCCCATCGTCGCCGGATTTCCGGTGACGACGGACAGCATCTCCGGCGGAAGCCCTGCTTCGTAAAGAATATCCGCCAGCAGCAGCGCGGTGAGAGGCGTCAGCTCGGTCGGCTTCAGCACGACCCGGTTGTTGGTGGCGATCGCCGGTGCGAGCTTGTGCGCCACCATGTTCAGCGGATGGTTGAAAGGCGTGATGGCGGAGATGACGCCGAGCAGCGGCACGCGCGTCGTATAGATCTTGCGCGCCTTGCCGTGATGCGTGACATCGCAGGAGAAGATCTCGCCATCGTCCTTGATCGAGAGCTGCCCGGCGAGCGAAAACACGTCGCAGGCGCGGCCGACCTCGTAAAAGGAATCCTTGAGGCAGAGGCCGGATTCCGCGGTGATCAGATGGGCGATCTGCTCCTTGCGGGAGGCCAGCGCATCGGCCGTATTCAGCAGGATGCGCTGGCGCTCGAACCGGCTGAGTTTCGATTTGAACACTCTTGCCTTGGCGAAGGCCGTGCGCACATGTTCCGGCCGGCCCGCCGGCACCGTGCCGACCATCGCACCGGTATATGGATTGCGGACCTCGATCACCGCATCCGTGGTCACCGGCGTGCCGGCCAGACGCATTGTTTCACGGCGGATGGGGGGTTCAATCGGTGCGTTCATGATGGATCGCTCAGGATACGAGGTTCAAGGCGACATCGAAGATGTCAAAATTGCGCAGCGTGCGCCCCGGCGGAATGTCCACGGGGCGGTTCAGGATCATCGGCACGTCCTGCTCGGTAAGGCCGCCATGCGAACGCAGCGGCTCGGTGAGGCCCGACAGGTCGTGGCGGGCGCGGCTGGTGCCGAGCACCTTTGGCCGGGTCGAGATCACCACCACATCGCCGATGCGGTCCGGCGGCAGCTCGAAGCGGCGACAGGCTTCATCGCGGCCGATGGCCAGCGCCACGCCGTCGATCCCGCGCAGACCGGAGAGAACTTCATCGGCATCGACGGCCGACGGCAGATAGACGGTGGCAAAGGACCCGAGCGCGCCGTGATGGGCGACGTACGGGTCCGTGATCGGCAGGATCACCCGCGCCGCACCCTGCCCCAGCGCGTGATCGAACCAGTCCTGCAGATAGATCACATCGGGCGTGCCGTCCGCCCGGTGCTTGTCGTTCATGCCGTGGTCCGCCGTCAGCGCGAGCACGCAGCCCGCCGCATCCAGCAGGCCGACGTAGCGATCGATCATCGCGTAGAAGGCGTTGGCAACGTCCGATCCCGGTGCGGCCTTGTGCTGGATGTAGTCCGTGGTGGACAAGTACATCAGGTCCGGCTGGAAGCGTTCCAGAATCTTCACGCCGGCCGCGAACACGAATTCGGACAGTTCGGCGGAGTACACCTCCGGCAGCTTCATCCCGACAAAGGAAAGAACGTCGCCAATCCCGTGCTCGGCCACGCTGGCGTGGTCGGCCTTCTCGGAAGAGAAGGCAATGGCGCGGCCCGTGCGCATATCCAGCCCCTTGCCGAGCAGCGTGCGCAGCTTGTCCTTCGCTGTCACAACAGCGACCTTCGCGCCGGCATCGTGAAACGCCTTCATGATCGTGTCGGCCCGCATGAACCGGGCATCGTTCATCATCACTTCCTGGCCGGACGCGGCATCGAAGAAATAATTGCCCGCGATGCCGTGCACCGCGGGCGGTGCGCCGGTGATGATGGAGATGTTGTTCGGGTTGGTGAAACTCGGAATCACGGACAGCGCACGCAGGTTCGCCCCGGTGTGCATCAGCCGATCGAGATTGGGTGCGATACCCTTGGCGATCGCCGCCTCGATATAGCCCGGTTCCGACCCGTCGATGCAGACCGCCACCGTGGGCGCGCGCGGAACCCGATAGCTCCGCCCGTTCACCGAAACCTCGCGCCCCTTGAGCAATGCCATGTTCATCGGATGGTCCTTTATGCCGCCTTGGCGATCGGAAGGTCGACGCCCATGTCTTCCAGAACATCCCGCACCGCCGCGAGTGCCCCGTGCATATGATGCGGATGAAGCCGCCCGATGCAGCCGATGCGGAAGGAGTCGGCAACGGTGAGCTTGCCGGGATAGATGACGTAGCCGCGGTCCTTGAGGCCGTCGTAGAAGCGCTGGAAATCGAACCTCGGGTCCGTCGGCATATGGAACGTCACGATGATCGGCGCTTGCAGCGCATCCGGCAGCAGCGTGCGGAAGCCGAGCGACCGCATCCCGTCGATCAGGATTCGGCAGTTTTCCGCATAGCGCCCGCCGCGCCCCGCCACGCCGCCTTCGGCCGCGAACTCCGCCAGCGCCTGATGGAACGCAACGATCACATGGATGGGTGGCGTGAAGCGAAACTGCCCGGTCTTCTCCATCGCCCGCCACTGGTCGTGCAGATCGAGCACGAGGGTCGTGGCATTGCCTCCGGTTTCAGCCAATGCCGCGCGGCGGCAGATCACGAAGCCGAGCCCCGGAACGCCTTCGATGCACTTGTTGGAGGATGCGGCAACGGCATCGAAACGGGTCGTCGCGGCATCGAGCGGAAGGGCGCCAAAGGCGCTCATCGCGTCGATCAGCAGCCGCTTGCCATGGCGCTCCGCGATGGCGGCGATCTCGCCGATCGGGTTGCGGATGCCGCTTGTCGTTTCGCAATGAACGGCGAAGACATGGCTGATGCTGGCATCGCTCTTCAGGATGCGGTCCACCGCCTCCAGGTCCGGCGGCGTATCCTCCGCCGTCTCGTGCACCACGGTCTTGCGGCCCGCGATATCGAGGATGCGCTTCGCCCGATGGCCGTATGCGCCGTTGACCAGGAGCAGAACGCCGCCGCCGGCCGGCACGAAACTCGTCAGCATCGCCTCCACCGCGAAGGTGCCGGAGCCCTGCATTGGCACCGCGACAAAGCTGCCCTGCCCGTTGATGATCTCCGGCAGTCGCTGCAGGACGGTGCGGTTGATCTCGATGAAGGCCGCATCGCGCGAACCCCAG
>DATKQI010000053.1:0-21828 GCA_035532755.1 Acetobacteraceae bacterium | reverse complement strand
CCGCGTCATGGGCGCCCTTCATACACGCACGAATCGGCCTGCGGGAACCCGCAAGCTGCACGGAGCGCCCATGCGTTCAGTGTCCTGGCGTCGCCGGAGCAGGCGTCGATGGAGTCGTCGCGGTCGGCCCAGGCGCGGTCGGGGCAGGCGCCGCCTGGGCCGGTGCGGCCGGCGCTGGCGCCGCCGGCGTGGCGGCCGGCTTGGCCTTCGGCCCAGGGGCGGGCGGAATGGCGGGCGGGGTGGCGGGCGCAACCGGCACCGCCGGCACCACCGCCCCGGCCGGCGTATGCACCGGCGGCGGCGCGTTCAGGATCGACGAGCCGCCGCCCGATGCGCCGCGGTCCAGCAGGCCGATCACGAGGCACAGCGCGAAAAACACCGTGCCGAGGATCGCCGTGGTGCGGGTCAGCAGGTTCGCCGTGCCGCGCCCGCTCATCAGCCCGCCCATGCTCTGGCTGCCGCCGATGCCCAGGCCACCGCCCTCGCTGCGCTGGATCAGCACGACGCCGACAAGCGCGAGCGCGACAAAGACCTGCAGGATGACGAGCACGGTGGTCATGGAATTTCCCTCGCGCGGCAGCCGCGCGGTGTAAGTGTCAGCCGGTTGGAGCGCGTTCTAGCCTTCCGCCGCCCGGATGCAAAGCGCGCGAACGCGCATCAGCCGGCAGCCCGCGCGATTGCCAGGAACTCCGCCGCCGACAGGCTCGCCCCGCCCACCAGCGCCCCGCCCACCTCGGCCACCGCCAGGATCGCCCGGGCATTGGCGGCCTTCACCGACCCGCCGTACAGGATGGGCACATCCCGCCCCGCCGGCCCCAGATCACGCACCAGGGCCGCGCGGATGAAGCCGTGCATCGCCGCCACGTCCGCCTCCGTCGGCACCCGGCCGGTGCCGATCGCCCAGATCGGCTCATACGCCACGACCCCGGCGAACCCGGCCGGCAGGCTGCCGGCAAGCTGTCGGCCGACGACCGCCTCCGCTATCCCAGCCTGCCGCTCCGCCTCGGTCTCCCCCACGCAGACGATCGGGACGAGCCCGGCCGCCACTGCCGCGCCCACCTTGGCCAGCACCGCGGCATCGCTCTCGCCATGGTTCGCCCGGCGCTCGGAATGGCCGAGGATCACATGCGTGGCGCCGGCATCGCGGAGCATCGGCGCCGAGATGTCGCCGGTATGCGCCCCTTCCGGGGCCGCATGGCAATCCTGGCCGCCCACCGCCACCGCGCTGCCTGCAAGAGTGCGTGCGACCGAGGCGATCTGGGTGAAAGGCGGGCAGACCAGCAATCCCGCGGAGACGTCGGCGCTGCCGTCCCGTACCGCTTCCGCCAACTCGGCTGCGGTGGCCGTCAGCCCGTTCATCTTCCAGTTTCCGGCGATCAACTGGCGCATGGTTCGCGGCACTCCCGCCCCGGTGGTAGCGTCACCGGTCCGGCCTGGCAATCTCGCGCCGCAATCGGGCGCAACTGGCAATCGAGAGGCCAGATGCCTATGGTGCCGCTCTTTCCGGTTCAGGATGCCCTGATGCTCGCCGCCTTTCGCCGCTCGCTCAACACCGTCGTCGTCCGCCTGTTCTTCCTGCTGCTCGTCGCGGCCTTCGTGTTCTGGGGGGTGGGCGACGTGATCCGCAATCTCGGCAACGACAGCGCGGTGGCGCATGTCGCGGGCGAGCGGATCGGGCCGCGCGCGGTCGATTCCGCCTTCCGCACGCAGATGGCGCAGGTCACGCAGATGTTCGGCGGCCATGTCACGCCCACCATGCGCCTCGCGGTAGCGCAGCAGGTGGTCTCCCGCCTCGTCACCCAGGCCGCGCTGCAAGCGGAGGTGCGGCGCCTCGGCATCGCCGCGCCCAACGCGGCGCTGCGCCAGGCGGTCTATGCCATGCCCGCCTTCCAGGGCCCCGGCGGCACCTTCGATCGCGCCCGGTTCGATCTGCTCCTGCGCAACAACGGCCTGTCCGAACCGCAATTCCTCGGCCTGATGCGCCAGGATCTGGCGCAGAAGCAGCTCATCGGCGCGGTCGGCGCCGGGGCCGCCGCCCCGGCAGTGCTTGCCCGTGCGGTGTTCGCCTTCCAGCAGGAGAAGCGCGTCGCCGCCATCGCGCAGCTTCCCTTCGCCGCCGCCTCTCCGCCGGCGAACCCCAGCGATGCCGTGCTGAAGCGGTGGTACGAGAACCACCCCCGCCGCTTCAGCAACCCCGCCTATCGCCACATCACCGCGGTGATCCTTTCGCCGCAAACCCTGGCGAAGACCATCAAGATCCCCGATGCGGAGATCGCCGCCGAATACGCCCGCACGAAATCCAGCTACGTCACCATCGCCAAGCGCTCGGTGGAGGTGATCTCCACCCCCGATGCGGCGAAGGCGAAGGCGCTCGCCGAACAATGGCGCGGCGGGGCCAACTGGGCGGCGATGCACAAGGCGGCCTCGGCCGCCGGCGCCTCGGCCGTGAGCATCCATGACGCCACGGAGACGCAGTTCCCCTCCGCCGGGCTCGGCAAGGCCGTCTTCGCCGCGGCGATCGATACCGTGACCGGGCCGATCCATGGCGCCTTCGGCTGGAACGTGCTGCGCGTGACCGCGGCCACCGGCGGCACGGCGAAGACCCTGGCCGAGGTGAAGACGCAGATCAGCGACAAGCTCGCCCTGCGGCGCGCCACGGGGCTTGTCGATCAGCGGGTCAACAATCTGCAGGACGCGCTTGCCGGCGGCACGCCGCTGCGCAAGCTGCCGGGGAACCTCGGTCTTGCGGCGGTAACGGGCACGCTGGATGCCCAGGGCAATACCGAGCAGGGCACGCCGGCGCCGATTCCAGGCACGCCAGCCTTGCGCACCGCGCTGATCGCAACCGCCTTCAAGACCAGCCCCGGCACCACGCCGCACCTGATCGACGGGCCGGGCCATTCGTATTACGCGCTGACGGTGGACAAGATCATCCCGGCCGCCCTGCGCCCGTACGACAAGGCAGCACTCGCGGTGCTGGAGAACTGGACGCAGATGGAAACCCGGCGCGAACAGGAAGTGATCGCCGCCGGGCTGCTCACGGCAGTGAAACAGGGCAAATCACTCGAACAGGCCGCCGCCCCGTTCGGCGTGCTGGTCTCCACCACCCCGCCGATCGGTCGCAATGCCCCACCGCCAGGGGTGCCGCAGAATCTGCTCGCGCCGCTGTTCGGCCTGAAACAGGGCCAGCCCGCCATGGTGGAAACCCCGACCGGCTTTGTCGTCGCGCAGCTCGTCAAAATCGAGGACCCGACGCCCAAGCAGGACCCTGTGGGCTATGGCCAGGTACGTACCGCGCTGAACCAGGCGATCGCCACCGATCTTGAAACCGTGTTCGCGGATGCCGTGCGCGCCCGCGCCCACCCGCGCATCAACCAGAAGCTGGTCAGCCAGATCGCCGGCCCATAGGCGAAACGTGCGGACGAACCCCGATGAAGAAAGCCCTGCCCCGATGAACGTCGCTGCCCCGCCCGGCTTTGCCGCCTTCCGTGCCGCCCATGAGGAAGGGCGCGGCGCGCTGGTCTGGCGCACCGGCGTGGCGGACATGGAAACCACCATCGCCGCCTTTCTCAAGCTCGCCCACGGCAAGCCCAACGCTTTTTTGCTGGAAAGCGTGGAGGGTGGGGCGGTACGCGGCCGCTATTCCATCATCGGCTATGCGCCGGACCTGATCTGGCGCTGCCGCGCCGGGCAGGCCGAGATCAACCGTCACGCCCTTTCAGCCCCGCACGCATTCGTCCCGGACAGCCGCCCGCCGCTCGACAGCCTGCGCGCGCTGATCGGCGAAACGCGGCTCGACGTGCCCGAGGGCCTGCCCCCCATGGCCGGCGGCCTTGTCGGCTACCTCGGGTATGACATGGTGCGGCTGATGGAAAAGCTGCCGGCGAAGAACACCGACAGCCTTGGCCTGCCCGAGGCCCTGCTGATCCGCCCCACGATCTTCGTCATCTTCGACCATGTGAAGGATGAGCTGACGTTCGCCGCCCCGGTCTATCCCCGCGCCGAGGTCTCCGCCGAGGCTGCCTGGCAGCAGGCGAACGCACGGCTGTCCGAGGCCGAGGCCGCGCTCGACCGCCCGGTTCCCCACGCCGCACCGCCGGTGCAACTGCCGCCGCAGCCGGCCCCGGCCTCCAACCTCACCAAGACCGCCTTCATGGAGATGGTGGTGCGGATGAAGGAGTACATCGCCGCCGGCGATGCCTACCAGGTGGTGCCCAGCCAGCGCTTCTCCGTGCCTTTCGCCCTGCCGCCCTTCGCGCTGTATCGCGCACTGCGGCGGATCAACCCCGCGCCGTTCCTGTTCTTCCTCGATTTCGGCGGCTTCAGCGTGGTGGGCAGCAGCCCCGAGGTGCTGGTGCGGCTGCGCGATGGCATCGTGACCATCCGCCCCCTCGCCGGCACCCGCCGCCGCGGCGCCACGCACGAGGAAGACCAGCAGCTGGAAGCCGAGCTTCTGTCCGATCCGAAGGAACGCGCGGAACACCTGATGCTGCTCGATCTTGGCCGCAACGATGTCGGCCGCGTGGCCGAACTCGGGTCGGTGAAAGTGACCGAAAGCTTCGCGATCGAGCGTTTCAGCCATGTCATGCACATCTCCTCCAACGTGCAGGGCAAACTGCGACCCGAATTGGACGCGCTGGACGCCCTGGTCGCCGGCTTCCCCGCCGGCACCCTCACCGGGGCGCCGAAAGTCCGCGCGATGCAGATCATCGAGGAGCTGGAGCCCACCCGCCGCGGCCTCTATGCCGGCTGCATCGGCTACTTCGCCGCCAACGGCACCATGGACACCTGCATCGGCCTGCGCACCGCGGTGGTGAAGGACGGCACGATGTACGTGCAGGCGGGCGGCGGCGTGGTCGCCGATTCTGTCCCCGAGCTTGAATACGAGGAAAGCCGCCAGAAGGCGCGCGCCCTCTTCCGCGCCGCGGAGGAGGCCGTCCGTTTTGCCGCCGGCAAGACCCCGACCGGCTGACCTGCCGACTTACTTGGCGGCCTGGATCGCCTGCCAGATGCGTTCGGGCGTGGCCGGCATGTCGATATGGGGAATGCCAAGGGCGTGAACCACGGCATTCATCACCGCCGGCAGCGCGCCCGCGCAGCCCGCCTCCCCGCAACCCTTGGCGCCAAGGGCGTTCGTGGTGGACGGAACGGGGTGGAAAGCATAGCCGAAGCTCGGCGCATGGTCTGCCCGCGGCAGCGCGTAGTCCATGTAGGAGCCGGTGAGGAACTGACCGTCCTCGTCATAAACGGTTGATTCCAGAAGCGCCTGCCCGATGCCCTGGACGATCCCGCCGTGGGCTTGCCCCTCCACCAGCTTCGGGTTCACCACGGTGCCGAAATCGTTGACCATGTGGTAGCGCACCACAGCCACGATGCCGGTGTCGGGGTCGATCTCCACCTCCGCGATGTGGCAGCCGTTGGGGAAGGCGGATGGCACCCCGTGATGAAGATGCGCGACATCGAGCGCGTGGGGGTGGCGCCCGGCGAGTTCCATGATGCCGATCGAACGGTCCGTGCCGGCGATCGTGAAGCGGCCGGCCGCGAACTCAATGTCGGCGACGGCGGCTTCGAGCGCCTCGGCCGCCAGCGCACGCCCCTTCTCGATGACGAGAGCGGAGGCTTCGGCGATGGCGGTACCGGACGTCATCAATGATTTGGACCCGCCCGTGCCGCCGCCGGCGATCAGCTCGTCGGAATCGCCTTGCAGCAGGCGGATGCGATCGAACGGCACACCGAGGCGATCGACCAGCACCTGGGCGAAGGGCGAGGCATGGCCCTGGCCGTAGTCAAGCGTGCCGGTGATGATGGTCACGCTGCCGTCGTCCTCGAAGCGGATGCCGCCCATCTCGTTGCCGGGCGGGGCGGTCACTTCCAGATATTGGCCGATGCCGATGCCGCGCAGCTTCCCGCGCGCGCGGCTTTCGGCTTGGCGGGCCGGAAAGCCGCCCCAGTCGGCGAGCACGAGCGCGTCTTCCAGCACGGCGGGGAAGTCGCCGCTGTCGTAGAGCATGCCGCTGGGCGCGGCATAGGGCATCGCCTCGGGGCGGATGTGGTTGCGCCGGCGGATCTCCACCCGGTCGATGCCCATTTCGGCTGCCGCGGTGTCGAGCAGGCGTTCGATGTAGTAGTTGCCCTCGGGCCGCCCCGCCCCGCGGTACGCGCCGACCGGCGTGGTGTTGGTGAACACGCAGCGCGTGGCCACCTCCAGCAGCGGGGTGGCATATACGCCCACCACGTTCTTCACCGCATTCCCGGTCGGCGGCAGGATCGTGGACGTGTACGGGTAGGCGCCGATATTGCCGTAGCCGGTCAGTCGCAGGGCCAGGATGCGGCCTTGCGTGTCCAGCGCCAGCTCGCCCGTCATCTCGTGGTCCCGGCCGTGGCTGTCGGAAAGGAAGCTCTCGCTGCGCGCATCGGTCCATTTCACCGGGCGTCCGAGCATGCGTGCGGCATGCAGCAGGCAGATGTATTCCGGGTACACCGGCGCCTTCATGCCGAACGAGCCGCCGACATGGCCGGTGAGCACGCGGATGTTCTCCACCGGCACGTCCATCACATCGTGCAGGGAGGCGCGCAGGCCGAACACGCCCTGGCAGCCCAGGTGCAGCGTGTAGCGGCCGGCCGCTTCGTCGTACGCGCCGATCGCCGCGCGCGGCTCCATCGGGCAGACCACGATGCGGTTGCTGCGCAGGGACAGGCGGGTGACATGCGCCGCGGCGGCGAAAGCGGCAGCCACGGCCTCGGCGTTTCCGTGATGGAAGTCGAGGCAGATATTCCCCGGCACCTCCGGGTACAGTTGCGGCGCACCCGCTTCCGCCGCGGCGGAAGCGGTGGTGACGGCGGGAAGGGCATCGACATCCAGCAGCACGGCCTCCGCCGCATCGCGGGCCTCGGCCGCGCTGTCGGCCACCACGCAGGCGACCGGATCGCCCACATAGCGAACGTGATCCGTGGTCAGCACCGGGCGAACGGTGCGGCGCGGGGGGTTTCCATCGCGCCCCTTCAGCATCATCCCGCCGGGCATCGGCTTGATCCCGGCAGCGACGAGGTCCGCGCCGGTGATGATGGCGCGCACGCCGGGCATGGCCCGTGCGGCGCCGGTATCGATGGAAAGGATGCGGCCATGCGCGTGGCGGCTGCGCACGATCACGGCATGGAGCTGTCCGGGCAGGCTCAGATCGTCGGTATAGCGGCCTTCGCCGCGCAACAGCGTCGGGTCCTCCTTGCGGGAGACCGGCTGGCCGATGGCGAAGCGGGCCAGCCCGGGATCGGACATGTCGAGCGGAGGGTTCATGCGGCTGTCTTCCCTGGATGCACGGCGATCTTAACCGCGATCGTGGACAGGTGGGGAGGGGTCGGCCACCTGCAACAGCGGCCATCGCGATATCAGATCGCCGTTTGCGGCGGCGCAGCTTCCCGCCAGAACACCATTACCAGCGCGGCGATCAGCAGTTGCACCAGCACCACGAGCGCCACGCAGCCCGGCCAGCCGTAGCGCTGCCACAGCCCGGCCGGCAGGATGCCGCCCAGGCTGCCGCCGATATAATAGCTGGTCACGTACAGCCCCACGGCCGTGGATTTCGCGGTGCGCGCGGCGCTGCTGATGAAGCCGATGGACAGCGCCTGTTCGATGAACATGCCGCTGCACGCCACGGCGAGCCCGGCGATGATCGCAGGAAGCGCGGGCAGCAGCGTCAGCGCCTCGCCCGCCACGATCAGCGCCACCGCCACGCCGAGCGCAGCCCGCCGGCCGACGCGCACGGCAAGCCGCCCGCCGAACGGCGTGACGGCCGCGCCCCACAGATACACCACGAACACCGCCCCCAGCGCCGCCGGCCCCAGCCGATAGGGGGGCGCCGCCATCAGGAAGTTCGTGAAGGTGAAGCTGGTGACGATGGAGAACAGCACGCCGAACCCCACGGCATAGGTCGCGATCAGCCGCCGGTTCGTCAGATGCAGCCGGAAGCTGTGCAGCGTGGAGCCCAGCCCCCGCACCGGCCGGAACCGCTGCTCCGCCGGCAGCATCAGCCCGGCCGCGGCCGCCGCCACCGCCGTGAGCACCGCCAGAACCACGAAAGCCCAGCGCCAGCCGGCATATTGCGTGGCAAGGCCGGTCACCATCCGGCCGCAGAACCCGCCCACGATCGTGCCCACGGTATAGACCCCGGTGAGCCGGATGTTGTCCGCCCCCTGCACCTCGTCCCCGATATACGCGACCGTCACGGCGAAGATGAACGGCAGCAGCAGCCCTTGCAGGAAGCGGCACAGGATCAGCACGTTCAGCGACGGTGCCGCCGCCGCCAGCGCCGTCGGCAGGACGAGCAGCATGGCCGCCGTCACGATCAGCCGCTTGCGGCCCAGCATGTCGGAGATCGAGCCGATGAACGGGGCCATGCCGGCCACCGCCAGCAGCGGCGCCGTCACCGTCAATCCCGTCCGCCCCACCCCCTCATGAAAATCCGCGGCCAGCACAGGCAGGATCGCCTGGGTGGAATACAGGTTGAGGAACGTGCAAACCCCCGCCGCCGCAACGCCGGCCGCCCGCCGGTCCAGCCTCATGGCTTGAGGATGGCGTGGCAGGCAGCGGGGAGAACGGGGTGGAACGGCACGCCGCCACGAGGGAGCGGGCGGGGATGGCCGTTCGGGAACCACCAGGCAAGGAACCTGCCGCAATCGAGGCCGGGCGGCGGAGGCGGCTGGTTGATGCAGGCGGGCTGATCGGCGGGGCAGGAAAAGCGGATATGCATGTGCGCGGTATGGCCCCACCAGGCCTGCACGAGGTGGAACCAGGCCGGATGCGGATGCACCGCCTCGCACATCGCCCGCTTGATGGCCGGGTTGACGAAGATGCGGTTCACATGCGGCAGATGCGCCGCCCAGCCGATCAGCCGTATCTCGTCGCGGGACCAGAGTTTCGGGTTGACGCCCGTCATCGCCCGGTTGGTCAGCCAGGGCGGATCGAGGTTGTCGCGCGCGGCAAGCGGCAGGCGCGGCTTGGGCAGGAGATCGTAGTAGATGTCCACATCGAGCCCGCGCTGATGGCTGAAGTGCGGGGCGAACGGTCCGCCGCGGGGCAGCGCGATGTCGCCGATATACAGATCCGGCAGGCCGGCGGCATGGACTTCGGCGCCCAGTTGCTCGATGGCGGCGATGGTGCTTGGCGCACCCCAGAAGCTGCTCTTGTCGGCGCGTATCTGCTGGTATCCGGGCCCATGCGGCGGCAGCTCCACCGCGCCTGCGATGCAGGCGGCGCCGTTCGTGCCGATGATGCGCAGCGGGCCGGGAGCGGGGGCCGCGACGGCCGGCGCGGAAAGCAGCAGGGCGAAAAGAAGAACCGGATATCTCATTCAGAACCGCCGCTCGAACACGGTGACGACATCGCCGGGTTCCACCGCGCTTTCGGGCAGCGCCCTGCCCTTCATCGCATGGCCATCGACGGCGCGGATAACGGCGGCGGATGATTTCACGGCGCGGTAGGTGAACCCCCCGGCGATCGAGACCGCCCCCAGTACCGTCATTCCGGGCCGATAGGGATAGGCGCCGGGGTGGCTCACCTCGCCGAGGATATAGAATGGCCGGTAGGACGCGATCTGCACGGCGACGGCGGGGTGGGTGAACATGCGCCGCTGCCGCAGGGCGGCGGCGATGGCGGCGGCAAGGCCCGATGTCGTCCGCCCAGCCGCGCGCACCGGCCCGATCAGCGGCAGATCGACCTGCCCAGCGCCATCGACCAGCACCTTGCCGGTAAGCTGCTTCGAATCGAACACCACGATGCGCAGATCATCGCCCGGGCCGAGGCGATAGGCGCGGGCACCTGCCGCGGGCAACGGCGGCAAGCCGGCGCCGGGAGCGCTGCAGGCAGCGGGAAACAGCAGCAGGAACAAGACAGCGGTCAGCGGCTTCAGGCGCACGGCAGGTCACCTCCCGTGCAGTATGCCTTCCATGCTTCGCGCCGGCCAGTGACGATGCGCGCGGCTGCAATTTCCGGTTGCCTTGATCGCCGATGCCTGCATCCATAGGACGAGTGGCCACACGATGGGATATGCGGCGGCATGCCGACAGATGCGACAGACATGGCGCCGCCGCGCGCCGCCGGCCGGCTGATATCCCAGGCCCTGCGGACGGACGCGGTGGCGGCCGATCTGTCCCCCGCCGCCGCATTTTCCGTTCTGAGGCGGCATCGGCTGCTGTTGGCGATATGCCTTCTGTCGTTCCCCACCCTTGCCTGGATCGCTCTCAGCCGCACGCCGCCGCGCTACACCGCCACCGGCACCGTGCTCTACGATCCCCGCGCATACACCGCGCGTGTGCTGAAGAGCATTCTTCGGGTCGATCCAACGACCGATGCGGTGATGCAGAGCCAGGCGGAGATCCTGCAAAGCCTGGGCATCGCGCAGCAGGTCGCGGATCGGATGCATCTGGCCGACCGGCCCGAGTTCAACGCCATGCTCGCCCCGCCTTCCGCGCTCGCGCGGCTGATCGGCACCGTGCAGCATCTGCTGGGCCGGTTCCGTCCGCCGCCTCCGCCGGACAACGCCGCCATCGCCGCTGCTGTGGATCAGGCGGTGCAGGCGGCGATCCATGCGGTGCCGCTTCGCAATTCGCGCGTTCTCGCCGTGTCGTTCGCCGCCGAGAACCCGGCGGTCGCGGCGAAGGCGGCAAATCTCGTGATGCAGGCCTATATCGACGGCCAGATGGCGCGGAAAACTGCGGTGATGCGCCGGGCCACGGCCTGGATGCAGCATCGCGTGATCGAGCTGCGCGCGCACGTCGCCAAGACCGAAGGCCGCATCGCCGCCTTCCGCGCCCAGGCAGGGCTGGCACAGGGCGTCCGGGCCGGCCTGACCACCGAGCGGATCAGCCGGCTGGACGCCGATCTGGTGCAGGCGAAGGCCGATCTGGCGCGTGCCCAGGCAGCGGAGGATGCGCTGCATGGGGGCGCCGGGGAGGCCGCACGGGCCGCGCTTTCCGGTTCCGTGGTCACGCTGCGGGCGGAACAGGCGCGGCTCGCCGGCGAACTGCAATCCTTCCGCGCACGCTTTGGCCCGGACTATCCGCGCGTCGTCGCGCTGCGCAGGCAGCTTGCCGCGGCCACGGCGGCCACGGCAGCGGAGACCGGCCGTGTACGCGCGGCCGCACGTGCCCGGTTGCGCGCCGCGGTGATGCGTGTGGCGGATCTGTCCCGCGCATTGGCCGACGCCCAGGCGCAGCAGGGTGCGAACGCATGGGCCGAAATTCCGCTCCGCGCCATGCGGCAGGACGCCGCTGCCGCGCGCAGCCTCCTGCAAGCCGTACTGGGGCGCATCCAGCAGACGGCGCAGCAGGGCGCGATCGAGAAGCCGGATGCCCGCATCCTTTCCCGTGCGCTGCCGCCCGGCGCGCCGAGCTGGCCGCCGCGGGCCTTGCTGCTGGCCGCGGCGACGGCCTTCGGACTGTTCTTCGGCCTGATGCTGGTCGCATTGCTGGAGGTCGCGGACAACACGTTCCGCTCGGGCGAGGACGTGCGTGCGGCTCTTGCGCTTCCGTGCCTCGCGCTGGTGCCGCAGATCCGTCGCGCCGCGCTCGGGCGGCTGCCGCTGCCGGATTATGTCGCGCGCAGGCCGCTTTCGCCCTTCGCCGAACAGATGCGCACCTTGCGCGCCGCCCTGTGGCTCGGCGCCGCACGGCCGCGGCTGGTCGCCATCACCGCAGCCCGCCCCTCGGAGGGCAAGACCATCACCACCCTCGCGCTCGCCCGGTCGGCGGCGATGAACGGGGAGCGGGTGATCGTGCTCGACTGCGACATGCGCCAGCCCAGCCTGGGGAGGATGATGGGCGCCGGCAGCGGACCCGGGCTGATCGACCATCTGGCGGGGGCGGCGTCGCTTGCACAGATCATCCGCCACGACCCGCTCACGGGCCTGTCCTACATCGTTGCCGGCGCGGCGGAGGCGAAATCGCTCGGCCTGTTCATGTCCGCGCCGATGACCGCGCTGCTGAAGCAGTTGCAGGATGCCTACGACCTCGTGCTGCTGGATGCGCCGCCCGCGCTCGCCATGGCCGACGCGCGCATCGTGGCCCACCTGGCTGACGCCACCGTGCTGTGCATCCGCTGGCGCGACACGCCGCGCCGCGTGGCGCAGGACGCGCTGGACAAGCTTGCCGAAGCCGGCGTGCAGGTTGCCGGCGCGGTGCTGACGCGGGTGGATGCGCGGGCGCACGTCCGGTCGGGCTTCGTGGATTCGGAGGTTTATCACCCGCGATATGGCGGCTATGTCCGGGAATGAACGAATCGGACGAGCGCCCGGAGCAAGCGGAATGAAGCGGAACTTCCTGGTCACCGGCGGGGCCGGCTACGTCGGCAGCCATCTGGTGGCGGCCCTGCTCGATCGCGGCGCATCCGTGGTGGTGCTGGACGATCTGCGCCAGGGGCACCGCGCGGCGGTGCTGCCGGGCGCGGCCCTGGTGGTCGGCGATGCCGGGGACCGGGCGGTGCTGGACCGGCTGTTCGCAGCCGAGGCGTTCGATGCGGTGTTCCATTTCGCCTCTCTCTCCCTGGTGGGCGAAAGCATGCGCGCGCCATTCCGCTACCTGGAGGAGAACGCCGTCACCGCGCTGCACCTGATCGAGGCCGCGGTACGGCACGGCGTGGAACGATTCGTGCTGTCCTCCACCGCCAACCTGTTCGGCACGCCGGCCGAGATGCCGATCACGGAGGCCGCCGCCACCGATCCTGGATCGCCCTATGGCGAGAGCAAGCGCATGATCGAGCGCGCGCTGGTCTGGGCGGAGCGCATCCACGGGCTGCGCAGCGCGTCCCTGCGCTACTTCAACGCCGCCGGGGCGGACCCCGCCGGCCGCCTCGGCGAAGACCACGATCCCGAGACCCATCTGCTGCCCCTGGTGATCGATGCCGCGCTGGGGCGCCGCCCGCCGCTCACCGTGTTCGGCACAGACTACGACACGCCGGACGGCACCTGCATCCGCGACTACATCCATGTGTCCGATCTCGCGGAAGCGCATCTGCTGGCGCTCGGCCGGCTGGACCATGGCAGCGCGGTGTACAACCTGGGCAACGGCGAAGGCCATTCCGTGCGCCAGGTCATCGCCGCGGTGGAGCAGGCGAGCGGGTTGCGGGTGCCCGTGGAATACGGCCCGCGCCGCGCCGGAGATCCCCCCGTTCTGGTGGCCGGCAGCGCCAGACTGCGGGCCGAAACCGGCTGGACGCCACGCTTCCCCGCCCTGCCCGACATCGTCCGCACCGCATTCACCTGGCATCAGGCGCATCCGAGCGGGTATGCCGAGTAGGCGCGCCACCCTTGCCGGGATCGGGCTGTCCGCCGCGCTGCTGGTCTGGCCGGCGCTGCTGAACGGCTATCCGCTGATCTTCTCCGACACCGGCACCTACCTGTCCCAGGCGATGGAGCTCCATCTGGGCTGGGACAAGCCGCCCTTCTACAGCTTCTTCCTGCTCGTGCTCGACGGGGGGCGGACGACGTGGCCCGTGATCGTGGCCCAAGCCCTGCTTGCCGCCCACACGCTGCATCTCGTGCAGCGTGCACTGTTCCCCCGCGCCGCAATCTGGCGGCTGCCGGCGCTGACGGCCGCGCTGAGCCTGGGCACGGCGCTGCCGTGGTTCACGACCGAGTTGATGCCGGATCTGTTCACCGCGCTGATGGTGATCACCGTGTGGCTGATGGTTTTCGCTCCGGATAGCCTTGGCCGGACGGAGCGTTGGTGGCTGATGCTGTATGCGGCGGGGATGATCGCCGTGCATCAGTCCAATCTGCCACTCGCGCTCGGCCTGCTCGTGGTGCTGCTGCCACTGCGATTGAGCGGGCCGCGTCCTTTCGGCCGGCCGAACCTTGCACGCGTCATCGCCGCTCCGGCTCTCGCGGCGCTCGCGATGATCGGCGTGAACTGGGCGGGGCACGGACGGCCGGCGGTATCGCCGTACGGGAATGTCTTCATTCTGGCCCGCATGATCGGCGACGGTCCGGGCCGTCGCACGCTGCAGCGCGACTGCCCGCATCCCGGATGGCGGCTGTGCGCCTTCCGCAAGGATCTGCCCCGCACCGCCGATGCTTTCCTCTGGCACGCCGACTCGCCGCTCTATCGCGCCGGGGGGCCGGTCCGCGTATCGGCCGAGGCGAATTCCATCATCTGGGCCACCCTGCGGGCTGAACCCTGGACCGAGGCCCGGGCCGAAGGGCGGAACCTGTGGCGGCAGTTGCGCATGTTCGCCACCGGCCATGGCCTGCGCCCCTGGCGAGGCACTGCCGGCCGCACCATTGCGCGCGACCTGCCGCGCTTCGAGGCCGCGGCCTTCCGTGCCGGGTTGCAGGCGCGCGGGAAACTGCGCCTGCCGCCGTGGCTGGCCGCACTGCATGTGGATATGGCACTGGCCGGCCTCGCCCTCACGCTGGCGGGCCTGCTGCTGGGCCGGCCGTTTGCGGCGCGCGGATTGTGCGCGGCCGTGCTGCTGGCGGTGCTCGGCAACGCCGCGATCACCGGCATGCTGTCCGGGCCGCATGACCGCTATCAAAGCCGGGTCATGTGGCTGCCGGCCTTCAGCGCGCTGCTGGCATTGCCGGGGCTGATGGACGTGGCCCGTGAATACCGGCGTCGCCTCCATCGTCGCGGCCAACCGGCGAGCCGGCCGAGCACAGGCACGCACCGCAGCATCACGCGTTTCATCGCCAGCGGCCCGGCGATGCCGGCCAGCAGGAGCACAAGCGCGAACGGGAGAAAATGCTCCCCGTTCCAGGATACCGCCAGCAGCAGTACCCCCTTGGCCAGCCCGATGCAGATCGTATTCAGCAGGTAGATCGCGAAACTCGCTCGCCCCAACCGTTGCAGCAATGGCCAGGACATGACCCACGACCGCCTTGCCAGCCCGTGAATCGCCGGCATCGATGCGAAACCCGCCACCAGCAGCACCGCCCGGTGCGGCACGACGCTGCGTGATGCGAACGCCGCCACCAGCACGACAGCAAATCCCGCGGCCAGCGCACGCCAGTGCCGATCGATCCATCCGTTCCATCGGCCGCCGGCCTTTGCAGCGAGCACGCCGGCTGCGAAAAACACCGCATAGGTCGCCAGCCGGTCCAGATACAGAACCGCCGGCGCCTGCAAGGGAAACAAAACCGCTGTTAGCGCTACCAATGCCCATGCCCGCCCGTGGGCAGCCCACAGCACCACCGGCGCCGTGACGGAGCAGACGAACAGCACCGCGAGATACCAGACCGATTCGGCGGGGCTGCGGCCCGTGTCCCACACCAGCGCCCGCAACCCGGCCCACACCCCGGGGGGCACGTTGTCCACATGAACGAAACCCACGGCCACGAGCTTGCCCACGACGATCGCCACGCCGAACAGCGCGAACGGCACCAGCAGCCGCCGCGCCCGCCCCGCCACCAACCGGGGCCACGCATCCATCCGAGTCCGCGCCGCACCGGACAGACCGGCCACGAGCCCGCTCAGATACAGAAAGAACGGCATGTGAAACGCATAGACCAATGCCCGCAGCGGTTCGTACCACCCCACCCCGGCCGGGTCCTGCCGCGCGACGAGATGCCCGAACACCACGAGCACGATCGCCAACCCTCTCGCCGCATCCACATCCGCCTGCCGATTCACGCCGGCATCCCGGGTTGCGGCGCCAGCACTCCCCGCAGAAAGCCGCGGGCAAAGGCGGTTCTGGCGCGGGAGCGGATGAGGGCGGAGCCGCCCCCAGGCCAGGGGATGATCGCATGGGGAATCAGGCGCGCCGCCTTGCGCCGGGCCTCGGCGGCGCGGCCAAGGGCGGCGAGCAGGATCGCTTCCGACAGCCCGGCATGGAATTGCCGGTCGAGCAGCCAGGACGGGGTCAGCCGCCCGGCCTGGATGCTGTGCCGGACGATTGCCGCCGGGATGAAATGGACGCCATGCCCAGCCGCGAGCAGGCGGCGCAGAACGAAAGCCTCCTCGCCGGAGAGCAGGCGGTGGCCGTAGCGGCCAAGAATTGCAGGGAAACCGCCAACGGAACGAAGAGCCAGGACACGAAAGGCGATGTTGGCACCATAGGGTTCGATGCCGGGGGGCAGGCTGCCATCGCCCATCCGCCCCTCGTGCTGCCACTCCAGCACGGTCAGCGCCGGAACCAGCTCGGGCGGCCACCAGCCCGGCAGCGGCGCCTCCCACTCCGGCAGGATCGGTCCGCCAAGGGCCGCGGCAGCGGGTGGCAGGGTCGCGATGGCGATGCTGATGGCGGCGGCCCAGCCTGGCGCAGGCCGCGCGTCGTCGTCCAGATAGGCGACCCATGGGGTTTTCGCGGCGGCGAGCCCCGCGTTCCGCGCCACGGACAAGCCCGGCTGCTCCAGGCGCAGAAGCATGGCGCCGTGCGCCCGCGCAAGTGCTGCGACCTGCGCCGCGGCGGCGGGCGGGGAGGCGCTGTCCACCACGATCGTATCCATCGGTGGCGGACCGGCGAGCGCGGCCAGGCAGGCACGCAAATACGCCGGCCGGTCATGCGTGCAGACGATGATGGTGAATGCCGGCATGGCGGCGGCAGGAGCCATGCGCCATCCATGAACGGCCGCCGATGCAACTGCAAGTGGTCAAAACTGCAACCTATGATATGAGCCGGCCATGACGTGGCTGCTGGGCCTCGATTTCGCCGACCTGACAGCCGCGGACGCGGCAGCGCGCATCGCCGGGCGATCGGCGGATGCGAATTTTGCCTACATCGTCACGCCGAACGCCGACCATCTGGCGCGACTCGCGCGATTGCCCGGGCTCGCGCCGCTCTACGAGGATGCGGCTCTGCGCCTGCTCGATTCGCGAGTGGTCGCGCGTGCCGCCAGGCTGATGGGCCTGCCCGCGCCGCCGGTCGCGACAGGAAGCGACGTCACTGCCCTGCTGCTGCGGATGCATCTGCACCCCGGCGAGCGGATCACGGTGGTGGGTGTTGCCCCGCCGCATCTCGCGTCCCTCTGCACCCGGCTGCGCCTTGCCCCGCCCGCGCATTGCAACCCGCCCTGCGGGTTCGACGAGGACGCGGCGGCGTTCCAGACAACCGTGGATTTCGTGCGGGCGAACCCGGCGCGCTTCATCTTCCTCGCCGTCGGCTCCCCGCGGCAGGAATGGCTGGCCCATGCGATCGCCGCAGCCGGCGACGCGCGCGGCACGGGCCTGTGCATCGGCGCAAGCCTGGAGTTCCTGGCCGGCGCCCGGCGGCGGGCGCCCCGCTGGATGCAGCGCGCCGGCCTGGAATGGCTGTGGCGCCTGTGCACCGAGCCACGCCGGCTGGCCCGCCGCTACCTGCTGGAAGACTGGCGGGTGCTGGCGGCGTTATGGCGGGCGCGACGATTTCCGGACCGTTAATGTTCTAACGCAGCAGCATCGCGGTGATCATCACCACCCCGTTATAGACGAAATGCAGCAGCATCGCCGGGCGGATCGACTGGTATCGCACGCGCACCCAGGCGGCCGCTGCCGCCATCGCCCCGACATCGATGAACCCCGGCGGGTAATGGATCTTCTGCGGGGCATGCAGCGCAACGAACGCAATGGTGGTCACCACGCCTGCCCAGATCGCGCCCATGCGCCCCGCCAGGGCAGCGAACATGCCGCCGCGGAAGACGAATTCCTCCGCCATCGGCGCGACGACGAAGATGATGGCGAGGCCGGCAGCGGCCAGCCAGAGCGGATAGCTTGCCTGCGGGATCAGCGGGAGCGGTGAGATCGCACCCGGGTTCACCGGGATCAGATACAGAAACGCCGCCGCAAGCCCCGCCGCCGCAAGCCCGAGAACCAGGGCCACCGCATACCCCCTGCCGGGTGCCGGCCGCCAGGCCACTCCATCGGGCGCGCCGAGGCGCATCCGCTCACCGGCGCGGCGGCGCACGTACCACACGCTCCACACGGCGCTCAGGGCATAGCCGACCACCACGCCTTCAGCGAGCATCCTTGGTGTAAAGGGAATCGGCGGTACCGGCCGGTGGGCGGCGGCTGCCGCAAAACCGACGCCGAACGCATGGATCGCAGTGACCCCGACGACGCCGGCAAACTGCATACCCACAAAACCCAGCAGCAGCCACAACGCCTGCCATGGCCCGAGGCGGCGGCGCCTGCGCGGGGCTGTCAGCACCGCGCCATCCTGCTCCTGTGCCGACACATCCTGAGGCATCGGGCCACCACCACGATCCTGGCGCGCATGGTTCATGGCGCCGGCACATCATTGACGCGCCCGGATCACATGTCCAGCAGTTGGCCGGGTGCCTGATGGCGCGGCACTTCCGCGCTGACAGCCTCTTCCCGCCTACTGTCCCCCGCCCGTCCGCCGCAGCACCAGCCGGGCGGCGATGTTGATCGCCAGCACGGTCACGATCACCAGGAACCCCGCGGCGAAGGCGAGTGCGTGCGCGGAAGCGGCGGGCTGGTTGATGAAGCTCCAGATCACGTAGGTCAGGTAGCCGATCGGTTCGCCGATCAGCTTGCCGTGCCACATGTAGTTGGACCATCCGGCCGTGTAGATCAGCGGCGCGGTCTCCCCCACCGAAATGGCGAGCGCGAGCAGGATGGACGTCAGGATGCCCGGCCAGCCGATCGGGAAGACCACGCGCAGGATCACCTTCCGCTCCGGCGCGCCCAGCGCATAGGCTGCTTCCCGCAAGGATTGCGGCACCTGGCGCAGCACCAGCTCGGTGAGCCGCGCCATGTAGGGGATGATGATGATGGCGAGCGTGACGGAGCCCGCCAGCACCGAGAAATGCCAGCCGAGGCCGGTGATCAGCGTGATGTAGGCGAAATAGCCCAGCACGATGGAGGGGATGCCGGTCAGCACATCCGCCACGAAGCGGACGATCGCGCCGAAGCGGCCATTGCCGAACTCGGCGAGGTAGATGCCCCCGCCCACCCCCACCGGCACGCCGAACAGCAGCGCCCCGGCCGAGAGGATCAGCGTGCCGCTGATCGCGTTCGCAAGCCCGCCGGAGGTGCCGTTCGTCACCTGCGTGAACAGCGCCGGGCTGAAGGCGGCGAGGCCGCGGGAGATGACGAGGAACAGGATATCGAACACCGGCAGCGCCACGAGCACGAACGCCACCGCGCACGCACTCCAGCCGGCCAGGCTGAGCATGCGGCGGGTGCGGGCGGAACGACGGGTGATGGCGCGGGGGACGGAGAGTGCGATGTCAGACACGGGCCGGTTTCCCCACGCCACGCACCATCAGCCGCGCGATCACGTTCACCACCACGGTGATGATGAACAGCACCAGCGCGATCTCGGCCAATGAGCGGACGGCCATGCCCGTCGGGTCCTGCTCGGCCGAATCGAGCTGGGAAACGATGAACGACGCCATGGTGGAGACCGGCGAGTTGATGGTGCCCGGCAGGTAGTTCAGCGCCCCGCCCGAGACCATCAGCACCGCCATCGTCTCCCCCAGAGCGCGCCCCAGGCCGAGGATGACGGCACCGACGATGGAGGGCCGCACCATCGGCAGCATCGCCTTGCGCACCATCTCGAACCGCGTGGTGCCGAGCGCATAGGCCGCTTCCTTCGCTTCCCGCGGCACGCGCGTCAGCGCATCCAGCACCGTGGTGGTGATGATCGGCACCACCATCAGCGTGAGCACGAGCGCGGCGGCGAACAGCCCGAAGCCGCTGCCGGAGGTGACGCGGAAGAACGGAATGAAGCCGATGGCATCCGACAATGCCGGGGCCAGCACATGGGCGACAAGGGGCACCAGCACCGTCACCCCCCATAGGCCGTACACGACGGAGGGTACCACCGCGAGCATCTCCACGATCAGCGCGAGCCCCCCGCGCAGCCGTGGCGACACCCCCTCGGCCAGAAACATCGCCACCCCGAGGCTGACCGGCACGGCGATCAGCAGCGCGATGGCGGAGGTGGCGAGCGTGCCCACCAGGAACACGAGGATGCCGTAGCTCGCCCCGATCGGCACCAGCATCCCGCCCTGCTTCACCGGATCGGCGTACAGATTGCCCAGGCTCCAGGTTTCCGACAGCAGGAAGCCGATGCCGTTGAAGCGGATCGCCGGCCAGGAGAATAGCGCGAGAAACAGCAGAACGGCCCCGAGGGCCGCCGGAATGAGGCAGGTGAGGCCGAGCAGCGTGAGGCGGAACGGGCGGAGTTTCATGCAGGCGTCCGGCAGGGGTGGTCCCCCGGCCAATCGGCCGGGGGGTCGCAGCGAACCATCCTACTTGATCATGTCGATCTGCGTCTTGCTCAGCGCGACGATGGGTGCCGGCAGCGCGACGAAGCGAACCGTTGTCAGGTATTTCGGCGCGTTGCCGTTCGCCGGATCGATGCACCACAGCAGGAACTTCTTCAGCGCCGCGGCGTTCGCGGCGTTGGCCTGCTTCCTGCTGATGATGGCGTATTCGTAGTTGATGATCGGGTAGGCATTGGCCCCGGCCGAGAACACCAGGCTGATGCGCTCGTCCTTCGGTGTTTTCTTCACCAGACCATCGGCGGCGGCGGAAACCGTGGCGTGGCTCGGCAGCAGGAACTTGCCGGCGCGGTTCTTGATCATCGCCGTGCCGAGCCCGGCCTTCGCGATGTCGGCATGGAAGCTCACGCCGATATAGGCGATGGAATACGGGTTCTGCTGCGCGCTCTGCACCATGCCCGGGTTGCCGATCGCACCCAGCCCGCCCGGCACCGCCGGCCAGGAGATCGTGGTGCCGTAGGCCACGGTTTTCGCCCAGGACGGGGTGGAGAAGGACAGGTACTGGCTGAAGATGAAGGTATCGCCGCTGCCGTCGGTGCGATGGACGGGGATGATCTGGTGGTGCGGCAGCTTCACGCCGGAGTTCAGCGCGGCGATCGCCGCGTCATCCCACATCTTGATCTTGCCGGAATAGATGCCGGCCAGCACCGGGCCGGAGAGCTTCAGATGATCCTTGTTCAGCCCCGGAATGTTGTAGTTGATGCTCTGCGCCGAAATGGCCAGCGGCACGTTCAGGATGTTGGGGTTCTGCTTGATCTGCGGGTTGGACATATAAGCGTCCGACGCGCCGATCTGCGCCACGCCGGAGATCGCCTGCGCGATGCCGGTGCCGCTGCCGGTGCCCTGGGTGGTGATGCGCACCGAGGGATTCGCCTTGGTGTAATCCGGCACCCACAGGTTGAACAGCGGATAGAGCAGCGTGGACCCGGTCTCGATCAGCGTGACCGAGGCGGCGCGCGCCGGTGCGGCCGAGGCCAGCAGGCCCGCTGCCGCCAGGCTCATCAGCCCTCCGGTCAGGCCCCCAATCAGGCCAAGGCGTTTCGCGCGCGACAGCAACGTCGCGCCAGACCGTTCACGCATGCAGCTCTCCTGTGACAGGCTCGTACCGGATTGGCGGGGACCGACGGCCCCCGCGCGGGCCATATACGGGAGGCCACGGCGGCTGCGCGTTTCAGTTTGATGATATTTCATCCCCGCAGGTAGTCTCCCCTCCATGACAATCGAACCGACGTGGCTGGGCGTGGTCTGCCATCTGCACCGGACCGGCGCGGCGGGGGCGCCGATGCAGGCCGCCGACAGCCTCACCCTTGTCGCCGGGCTGGGCGTGGAGGGAGACCGCTACGCGCTGGGCACCGGCACCTACTCCCCGAAGCCGGAACCCGGCCGGCAGGTGACCCTGTTCGAGGTGGAGACGCTGGAAGCGCTGGCACGGGAAGCGAAAATCACCCTCGCCCCCGGCGCGCATCGCCGCAACGTGACCGTGCGGGGGGTGCCGCTGAACCATCTGGTCGGCCGCCGCTTCCGCCTCGGCCCCGCGCTGCTGGAGGCCACCCGCCTGTCCGTGCCCTGCCGCTACCTGGAGGACATTACCGGCCTGCCGGTGTTCAAGCCGCTG
>DATKQI010000052.1:0-6909 GCA_035532755.1 Acetobacteraceae bacterium | reverse complement strand
CCAGCCAAGTGCCGGTCGAGCGTTGGTATGAAATCGTCGGCGACCCGACGTTGGCCGACGCCATCCTCGATCGGCTGGTCCACAGCGCCCATCGCATCGAGCTTAGGGGCGAAAGTCTGCGCAAGAAGCGCGCCGACCCTTGACCCGGAACAGATGATTATGAAATGACGAAATCGACCTGCCGAGATGATCTCAGGTGGCCGCCATCAAATCGGAATGGTGGCCGCGATCAGATTGGAATTGGCGGCCGCCATCGTCGGAATCCGCAGTGATCGCCTTTGAGGGAAGCTGGCTTGGCGCCGACACCTTCATCTCCTTCGACAAGAAGGCCGTGAAATTGCTGGAGGCGCAGGACGAGTCCGTCCGCCTGCTATCGTAGCCCGCCTGCTGTCGTAGAGGGTATCCGGGCATGCGGACGGCCCGGATCGGCGCCGGACATAACCTCGACGAGGACAGGGGGGACGAGGATAGGGGGTGCGTACTTCGCTGGAATTGGCGCGCCCGAAGAGATTCGAACTCCTAACCCCCAGATCCGTAGTCTGGTGCTCTATCCAATTGAGCTACGGGCGCCGCCGGAGCGCGCGGTTTAGCCGAACCGTGCGCGGGCTGCAAGGGCGCGGCCGAGGCTGGGCCGGTCAGGCGGCGAGCTTGTCCAGCTCCCGCAGCACTGCCTCGCCCATCACCTGCGTGCCCACCTTCGCCTTGCCCGGCTGCATGATGTCCGCCGTGCGCAGGCCGCTTGCCAGCACCTGGGTGCAGGCGCGCTCGATCAGCGCCGCATCTTCCTCCATCTCGAAGGAATGGCGCAGCAGCATCGCGAAGCTGAGCATCTGGGCGAGCGGGTTGGCGAGGCCCTTGCCGGCGATATCGGGGGCGGAGCCGTGGATCGGCTCGTACAGCGCATGGCGGTGGCCCATCATGTCGGGCGCGCCCAGCGTGGCGGAAGGCAGCATCCCGAGGCTGCCGGTGAGCATGGAGGCGAGATCGGACAGCAGGTCCCCGAACAGGTTGGTCGTCACGATCACGTCGAACTGCTTCGGGTTGCGGACGAGCTGCATGGCGCAGTTGTCGGCATACATGTGGGACAGCTCGACATCGGCATAGTCCCGCTGGTGCAGGGCCGCCACGGTCTGCCGCCACAGCAGGCCGCTTTCCATCACGTTCGCCTTCTCCACGCTGCACAGGCGGTTGCCGCGCTTGCGGGCGAGGTCGAAGGCGACGCGGGCCACGCGCTCGATCTCCATCGTGGTATAGACTTCGGTGTTGATGCCGCGCTTGCTGCCGTCCGGCAGGGTTTCCACGCCGCGCGGTTCGCCGAAATAGATGCCGCCGGTGCTTTCCCGCACGATCATCAGATCGAGCCCGCGCACGATCTCGGGCTTCAGCGTGCTGGCGTCCACCAGCGGGTCCAGCACCACGGCGGGGCGGAGGTTGGCGAACAGGCCGAGTTCGCGGCGCAGCGTGAGGATGGCGAGTTCGGGGCGCTTGTCGAAGCCGAGCCCATCCCATTTCGGGCCACCGACGGAGCCGAACAGCACCGCATCCGCGGCCTTCGCCTGCGCCACCGTCTCGGGCGTGATCGGGGTGCCGCGCGCGTCGATCGCGGCGCCGCCCACCAGATCCTCCGACAGTTCGAACCGGACAGACCGGCGGCGGTCCATCCAGTCGATCACCCGCACCACTTCGCGCATCACCTCGGGGCCGATGCCGTCACCGGGCAGCACCAGCAGCTTCTTGTTGGCGGGCATGGTCTCTCCTGTATCTCGGCCGATGCGTCTCAGCCGACCGTGATCGTGGGCATCCAGGGCGCCTGCTCGTGCTGCCGCTGTTCGTAGGCGTCGATCTTCGGGGCGTGCTGGAGCGTCTGGCCGATGTCGTCGAGGCCGTTCAGCAGCAGGTGGCGGCGGAACGGGTCGATCCTGAAGGCGACCTCCTCTCCGTTCGGGCGCACCACGACCTGGCGCTCCAGATCGACGGTGAGGCGCGCGTTGCCGCCCATCGCCGCATCCGCCATCAGCGCGTCGCACACCTCGCGCGGCAGGGCGATGGGCAGGATGCCGTTCTTGAAGCAGTTGTTGTGGAAGATGTCGGCGAAGCTCGGCGCGATCACGCAGCGGAAGCCGAAATCGAGCAGCGCCCAGGGGGCGTGCTCGCGGGAGGAGCCGCAGCCGAAATTCTCATGCGCGATGAGGATCTGCGCGTGGCGGAAGGGTTCCCGGTTCAGCACGAAATCCGGCTGTTCCGCGCCGTCCTTGCCGTAGCGCAGGGTGGCGAACAGCACCTTGCCGAGCCCGGTGCGCTTGATGGTTTTCAGGTACTGCGCGGGCGTGATCTTGTCGGTATCGACATTCGCGAGCGGCAGCGGGGCCGCGACGGCGGTGAGCGTGGTGAAACTGTCCATCCCTGCCATCCTCAGCCGAACTGCCGCACGTCGGTCAGCCGCCCGGTGATGGCGGCGGCGGCGGCCATCGCGGGGGAGAGCAGGTGCGTGCGCCCGCCCGGGCCCTGGCGGCCTTCGAAGTTGCGGTTGGAGGTGCTCGCGCACCGCTGACCGGGGCTGAGCTTGTCGGGGTTCATCCCGAGGCACATCGAGCATCCGGCCTCCCGCCACTCGAACCCGGCCTCCGTCAGGATGCGGTCGAGCCCCTCGGCTTCGGCCTGCTGCTTGATGAGGCCGGAGCCCGGCACCACCAGCGCCCGCACGCCCTGGGCGACCTTGCGGCCGCGCACGATCGCGGCGGCGGCGCGGATGTCCTCGATGCGGGAATTGGTGCAGCTGCCGATGAACACCACGTCGATCGGCAGGTCCGTCATCTTCTGGCCGGGGGTGAGGCCCATGTAGTCCAGCATGCGCTGCATCTGCGCGCGGCGGGCCTCGTCGCCGGCTTCCGCCGGATCGGGCACCGCCCCGGTGATGGGCACCACCGCCTCGGGGTTGGTGCCCCAGGTGACCATGGGGGCGATGGTCGCGGCGTCGAGCCGGACGACGGTGTCGTAGTGCGCGCCGGGATCGGAGGGCAGGGTGCGCCACCATGCCACGGCATGGTCGAACGCATCGTCCCGCGGGGCGAAGGGGCGGCCTTTCACATAGGCGAAGGTGGTTTCGTCCGGCGCGATCAGCCCGGCGCGGGCGCCGGCCTCGATCGACATGTTGCACACCGTCATCCGCCCGGCCATGTCGAGCGCGCGGATCGCCGCGCCGGTGTATTCGATCACGTGGCCGGTGCCGCCGGCGGTGCCGATGCGGCCGATGATGGCCAGCACCAGGTCCTTCGCGGTGCAGCCGGGCGGCAGCGCGCCGCCGATCGCCACTTCCATGTTCTTCGCCGGCTTCTGCAGCAGCGTCTGGGTGGCGAGCACGTGCTCCACCTCCGAGGTGCCGATGCCGAAGGCGAGCGCGCCCATCGCGCCGTGGGTGGAGGTGTGGCTGTCGCCGCAGACGATCGTCATGCCCGGCAGGGAGATGCCCTGCTCCGGGCCGATGATGTGGACGATGCCCTGGCGCGCGTCGCGGACCGGGAAGTACGGCACGCCGAACGCCGCCACGTTCTCCTCCAGCGTATCGACCTGCAGCCGGCTTTCCGGCTCGGCGATGGGGATGGAGCGGTCCGAGGTCGGCACGTTGTGGTCGGCCACCGCGATGGTGGCCTCCGGGCGGCGGACACTACGGCCGGCGAGGCGAAGGCCCTCGAACGCCTGCGGGCTCGTCACCTCGTGCACGAGGTGACGGTCGATATACAGCACGCAGGTGCCGTCTTCGAGCCGATCGACGACGTGGCTGTCCCAGATCTTGTCGAACAGCGTCCGCGGTGCGGTCCCGGACATGCGCTTTCCCTTCTTGACGCGGCGGATCACTCCGCCGCGGCAGGTGCCTCGGTGGTGGTGGTGGCGGTCGTGTCGCGCGCGCGCTCGGCGATGCGGGCGGATTTGCCGCTGCGGCCGCGCAGGTAGTACAGCTTCGCCCGGCGCACATCGCCACGGCGGACCACCGCGATCTCGGAGATGGTCGGCGCATACAGCGGGAACACGCGCTCCACGCCCTCGCCGGAGCTGATCTTGCGCACGGTGAAGTTGCTGTTCAGCCCCTTGTTCGACCGCGCGATGCACACGCCCTCGAACGCCTGGGTGCGGGTGCGCTCGCCTTCCACCACCTTCACTGACACGCGCACCGTGTCGCCGGGGATGAATTCGGGCACGGCGCGCACGGCGGTGAGCTTCTTGATCTGCTCCGCCTCGTAGGTTTCGATCACGTTCATCTGGATGGTCCTTTCCGTTTCAATTGCTTAGGGCCGCGCTGCCGCCGTGGCAACCGGAGCGGCATGCGTGGCCCACAAATCGGGTCGGCGTTCGCGGGTGATCCGCTCGGCTTCCGCCCGCCGCCAGGCGGCGATGGCGGCGTGGTTGCCGGACAGCAGCACCGGCGGCACGGCGCGCCCCTGCCATTCGGCGGGGCGGGTGTAGTGGGGGTATTCCAGCAGCCCGGCGGCGAAACTCTCCTCCATCGCGCTGTCCGCCGCGCCCATCACGCCGGGCAGCAGGCGAACGGCGGCATCGAGCAGCGCGAGGGCCGCGGGTTCGCCGCCCGAGAGCACGAAATCGCCCAGGCTGACCTCCTCGGCGCAGCGGGCCTCGATCACCCGCTGGTCGATCCCCTCGTAGCGGCCGCAGATCAGCACCACGCCCGGCCCGGCGGCGAGGCGCTGCGCATCCGCCTGCACGAAGGGCCGGCCGCGCGGGGTGAGGCAGAGCAGGGGGCGATCGTCCGCCACCGCCGCGATCGCGGCATCCACCACATCCGGGCGCATCACCATGCCCGCGCCGCCGCCGAAGGGCGTGTCGTCCACGCTGCGGTGGCGGCCCTCGGCGAAGGCGCGGATATCCACCGGATCGAGCGACCAGCGCCCTTCCGACAGCGCCTTGCCCGCGAGCGAATGGCCGAGCGGGCCGGGGAACATCTCCGGGAACAGCGTCAGAACGGTGGCGCGCCAGCTCATGCCGCGGCCTCCGGCCGTGCGTCCACCTCGGCCGGCGGGGCCACCACCACGCGGCCGGCGGCGATATCCACCACCGGCACGGATGCGCGGGTGAAGGGCACCAGCAGCGGCGGTTCCGCCGCGATCTCCAGGCTCGGCCCGCCGCCGTAATCGTGCACGGCGACCACCGTGCCGAGCAGTGTGCCGGATTCGCGGTGGGCGGCGAGGCCGATGAGGTCGGCGAGGTAGAACTCGTCCTCCGCCGGGGCGGGCAGGGCGTCGCGGAGGGCGTACAGCTTCATGTTGGTCAGGCGCTCGGCGGCCGTGCGGTCGGCCACCTTCACCGCCTGCCCGCCCTGCCATTCCGTCAGCGCGGCGATGCCCACGCCCTGCCAGCGCAGGGTGAAGGCGCGGCCGGCCTCGTCGGTCAGCCGGCCGTAGGCGGCCAGCGCGGCGGGGTCGGCGGTGTAGCTGTGCACATGCACCAGCCCCCGCACGCCGTGCGGCCGCCCCACCACGCCCATCAGGATGCGCTGCTCCGCCACCTTGGTCCGCTCAGCCGGCGGCGGCCTTCGCCCGTTCCTGCGCCTTCTTCTTCGGCGCGGACTGGACGGGCTGCTCGCTCCAGGTCGGCATGGGTGCCAGGCCGGCGCGGCCGAGGAAGCGGGCCACGCGGTCGGTCGCCACCGCACCCTTGCCGATCCAGTGGGTGATGCGCTCATCCACCAGCTTCACGCGGTCGGCGTGGTCGGCCGGCAGCATCGGGTTGTAGCTGCCCAGCCGCTCGATGAAGCGGCCGTCGCGCGGGCTGCGGCTGTCGGCCACCACGATGTGGTAGAACGGGCGCTTCTTCGCGCCGGCGCGGGCAAGGCGGATCTTCAGGCTCATCGGTCACTCTCTCCTGTGGTCGGTCGTTTCAGAACGGGCGGCGGTTGGTGGGCATCAGCGCGGACAATCCCTGCCGCATCAGCCCCTTCTGCCCGAGCTTGTTCATCCGCTTCATCATCGCGGACATGTCGTCGAACTGCTTCAGCAGCCGGTTCACTTCCTGCACCGAGGTGCCGGAGCCGGCGGCGATGCGCTTCTTGCGGCTCGCCTTGATGATGTCCGGCGTGCGGCGCTCCTTCTTCGTCATCGACGAGATGATCGCGCCCTGGCGCTGGACGATGGCGGTATCGAGCTTCGCCCCTTCGAGCTGGGACTTGATCTTGCCCACGCCGGGCAGCATCCCGAGGATGCCGGACAGGCTGCCCATCTTGGAAATCTGCCGGAGCTGGCCGGCATAATCCTCCAGGTCGAAGCGGCCCTTGGCCATCTTCGCGGCGAGCTTCTCGGCTTCCTGCTGGTCGATCGTCTCGGCGGCGCGCTCCACCAGGCCGACGATGTCGCCCATGCCCAGGATGCGGCCGGCCACGCGTTCGGGGTGGAAATCCTCCAGCGCATCCAGCTTCTCGCCCGAGCCCGTCAGCTTGATCGGTGCCCCGGTGATGGCCCGCATCGACAGTGCGGCACCGCCGCGGGCATCGCCGTCCATCCGCGTCATCACGATGCCGGTGACGCCGACGGCCTCGTTGAAGGCCTTCGCGGTGTTCACCGCGTCCTGCCCCGTCATCGCATCGACGACCAGCAGCGTCTCGACCGGGCTGGTGGCGGCGCGGATCGCGGCCACCTCCGCCATCAGTGCTTCATCGATGGCCAACCGCCCGGCGGTGTCCAGGATCACCACGTCGAACACTTCGCGCCGGCCGGTATCCATCGCGCGGCGGGCGATCTCCACCGGGGTCTGGCCCATCACGATGGGCAGGGAGGCGACGCCCGCGCGCTCGGCAAGCTGCTGCAACTGGAGTTGCGCGGCCGGGCGCTGGGTGTCCAGCGAGGCCAGCAGCACCTTCTTGCGCTGCTTGCTGAACAGCCGCAGCGCGAGCTTGCCGGAGGT
>DATKQI010000051.1:0-13493 GCA_035532755.1 Acetobacteraceae bacterium | reverse complement strand
TGGGGTCCAGGGGCAACGCCCCTGGCCTTGCTTCCCCTGCCTGCCTGCCCGCCGCGCTGCCTGGATCACACGCGCATGGGCATGAGGACGTAGAGGGCGGAGAGGTCTCCGGCGTCGCGGACGACGGTGGGGGCGGCGCCGTCAGCGAAGAGGAATTCCACTTCGTTGGCGATCTGGTCGGTGATGTCGTTCAGGTAGCGGGCCTGGAAGCCGATTTCGAGCGGGCCGTTCTCGTATTTCACCAGTTCTCCGTCCAGTTCCTCGGTGGCGGTGCCCTGTTCGGGGCTGGCGGCGGAGAGCACCAGCAGGTCGCGCGCGAGGGAGAGCTTCACCGGGCGGGAGCGTTCGGAGGAGATGGCGGCGACGCGGGCGACGGCGTCCGAGAAGTCTTTCTTGCCGACGCGCAGGATCTTGGTGTTGTCGCGCGGGATCACCCGTTCGTATTCGGGGAAGGTGCCGTCGATGAGCTTGCTGGTCAGCTTGATGGTGCCGGCCTGGAACTGGATGCGGGTGTCGGACAGCCCGATCTCCACCTCGCCCGAGACCTCGTCGAGCAGCTTGCGCAGCTCGCCCACGGTCTTGCGGGGGATGATCACGCCGGGCATGCCGGCGGCACCTTCGGGCAGCGGTTCCTCCACGCGGGCGAGGCGGTGGCCGTCGGTCGCCACGGCGCGCAGGACGTGGGCGCCCTCGGATTCGGCGGCGTGCAGGAAGATGCCGTTGAGGTAGTAGCGGGTTTCCTCGGTGCTGATGGCGAAGCGCGTGCGGTCGATCAACCCGCGAAGAACCAGGGCGGAGAGGACGAAATGGTGCGGCAGGGCGCCGGCCGTCATGCTCGGGAAGTCTTCCACCGGCAGCACCACGAGGCTGGTGGCGTAGCGCCCGGCACGCAGCGCGAGCGGGGCGTCGCCGCCGCCATGGTCCAGCTCCACCTCCGCGCCTTCAGGCAGCTTGCGGACGATCTCGTACAGCGTGGCGGCGGGCGCGGTGGCCGCGCCGTTGCGCGAGGCGCTGGCCGGCACCTGCTCGACGATGGCGATCTCCATGTCGGTGGCGGTGAGCGTCAGCGCGCCGTCGCGCACCGCGATCAGCACATTGGCCAGGATGGGGATGGTATTGCGCTTTTCCACCACGCTCTGGACATGGGCCAGCGCCTTCAGCAGCGTGGCGCGGTCGGCCTTGAACTTCATCTCGCTCGTTTCCCAATGCGCGGGCAGAATCGCCGCAGGCTGCGCGGACTGTAGCAATCCGCCCGGAAGCCGCAAAGCGGGCTGCGGAAAGGCGGGATGCGGGTCAGGACTCCAGCATCCGCCGCAGCAGCTCCACATCCTCGCCGAAGCCGGAATCGCGCTCCATCAGCTCGGTGATGCGGGAGACGGCGTGCATCACCGTGGTGTGGTCCCGGTTGCCGAACTTGCGGCCGATCTCCGGCAGGCTGCGGCTGGTGAGCTGCTTCGACAGGTACATCGCCACCTGCCGCGGCCGGGCCACGTTGCGGGCGCGCCGCGCGGAAGACATGTCGGTGAGGCGGATGTTGTAGTGCTCCGCCACCTTGCGCTGGATCTCCTCGATCGTCACCCGCCGGTCGTGCGCACGGAGGATGTCGTGCAGCACCTCCTGCGTCGCCTCCAGCGTCACCGGCCGGCCAAACAGGGCGGCATGGGCGATCAGCCGGTTCAACGCCCCTTCCAGTTCGCGGACGTTGGAGGTGATCTTGTGCGCGAGGAATTCCATCACCTTGGGCGGCACCGGCACGCCGGCGCGGATGGCCTTCGCCTCCAGGATGGAGATGCGCAGCTCGAAGGTGGTGGCGTGCAGATCGGCCACCATGCCGCAGCCGAGCCGGGTGCGCAGCCGGTCTTCGAGGCCGGAGAGATCCGATGGCGACTTGTCGGCCGAGACGACGATCTGCTTGCCCGCATCGACAAGCGCGTTGAACGTATGGAAGAACTCTTCCTGGGTATTGTCCTTGCCGATAAGAAATTGCAGGTCATCGATCATCAATACATCGACGCTGCGCAGTTGTTCCTTGAATTCGATTGTCGATTGATTGCGGATTGCCGCAATGAACCGATACATGAACTTCTCGGCGGACATATAGGCCACCGAGACAGGACGGGCCGGCCGGGCGCGGCCGACCAGATCCCAGGCAATCGCATGCATCAGATGCGTCTTGCCGAGGCCCACGCCGCCATACAGGAACAGCGGGTTGAAATCGGGCGTGGCCGGCCGCTCCGCCACGCGGCGGGCGCAGGCGTGGGCGAATTCGTTGGGCTTGCCGACCACGAAGCTGTCGAAGGTGAACCGCTGGTCCAGCGCCGAGGGCTCGGCCCGGTCTTCCGCGCGCCGGTCTTCGGCACGCCCGCCGGTCCGCGCCTCGCCCCGGGCGTGGCGCGCGGGTGGCGCGGCCGGCGGGGCGGAAAGGCTCTCGGCCAGCCCCTGGCCCGGCGAGGCGGCGCCGCCGACGCGGATTTCCACCCGGCGCACCCGGCGGTTCTCCGCCTGCCACAGGGCATTCAGCTTGTCCCCGTAATGGCCGCGCACCCAGTCGCGCAGGAAGCGCGTGGGCAGGTGCACCGTCACCTCGTCGCCATCGGTGCCGCCCAGCGTCATCTGCCGCAGCCAGGTGCGGTATTCCACTTCGCCGACTTCGGATTGCAACCGGCCACGCACCCGCGCCCATTGGGCCGTCAGTTGCGGGTCCTCGGTCGTCATCGGATTGGAAATAGAGCCCGGTTCCTGATCCATGAAGACGCTGCCCACCCCCCAGTCATCGCCCGGCCGTGGCGCAAAGCGCGCCGCCACGCACCGCCGGAGGGACCGACATGACGCCAGAACCCCGGAAGACCTGAGTTATGACAAGCTCAGGTCAAAGACAAACTAGGCCAGAACACGGGGAGAAGGCAATCAAAAATCAACAACAACATGAAAACACAAAGTAATGCTGTAAGTTGTTGTTCTTGGATTTGGAGATTATTGATACGTTGCCAAACTATTTTCGAGCCAGACACGATTCACGCACGTCAACCCACTGGAATCCCGCCCCTGTTGCCATGGGCGGGCCAGCGGGTGGCCGATCAGCCGACGGTGAGCGCCTTGATGCGCGCCGACAGGCGCGAGATTTTGCGCGAGATGGTGTTGCGATGCACCACGCCCTTGCCGGCCGCGCGCTGCATCTCCGGCTGCGCCGCAACCAGCGCGGCCGCTGCCTGTGTCTTGTCGCCGCCGGCGATCGCCGCCTCGACCTTCTTCACGAAGGTGCGCATGCGGGACGTGCGGGCCTGGTTGCGCGCGGCGCGGCGGGCATTCTGGCGGATGCGCTTGCGCGCCGAGGCGGTGTTTGCCATGGAATCTCTTCGTCGAACTGTTCATTGCGCCGGCACACTGGCCTGCCGGCCTGACCATCGGAACCTCGCTTTCTAGAAAGCGGGGCAGGGCGAGTCAAGGCAGCCCCGGTCGATTCCTCATCGGGCGCCGAACACGGGCTTCCGTTTTTCGCTGAATGCCGCCATGCCTTCGATCTGATCGGCGGTGCCGAACAGCGACAGGAACGCCTGCCGCTCGGCCCGCACGCCCTCGCTCAGCGTCGTTTCGAAGGCGCGGTTCACCACCTGTTTCGCCAGCGCCACGGCCACCGGGGAAAGGGCGGCGATCTTCTCGCCCATCTTCAGCGCCTCGGCCACAAGCTGGTCGGCCGGCACCACGCGGGCCACGAGGCCGCTGCGCTCGGCCTCGGCCGCATCCATGAAGCGGGCGGTCAGGATCAGGTCCATCGCCTTCGCCTTGCCCACCGCGCGGGTCAGCCGCTGGCTGCCGCCGGCACCGGGGATCACGCCGAGATTGATCTCGGGCTGGCCGAACTTCGCCGTGTCGGCGGCGATCAGGATGTCGCACATCATCGCCAGCTCGCAGCCGCCGCCGAGGGCGAAGCCGGCCACCGCGGCGATCACCGGCTTGCCCACGCGCAGCACCGTCTCCCACCGCTTGCCGATGAAATCGTCGAGCGCGACGGCGGGAAACCGGCGCGGCGCCATCTCCTTGATGTCGGCCCCGGCGGCGAACGCCTTGTCGGACCCGGTGAGCACGATCGCGCCGATCGCGGGGTCGGCGTCGAACGCAAGAAGCTGCGTGCCGAGCTCGTCCATCAACCGGTCGCACAGCGCATTCAGCGCGGCCGGCCGGTTGAGCCGGATCAGCCCCGTCTTCCCGTGCGTTTCCACCAGGATGGTCTCATAGGCCATCGCCCGCTCCCGAATGCTGCGGGTGCGTTCTAGCTACCGCTGGGTGCGCGGGCAATAGAACGAACTGCGCCCGCCTTGCACGACCCGCCTGATCCCGGCGCAGGCGGGCAGGCCTGGGCAGCGCTCGCAGGCCTCGCCCTCGCGCCCGTACACCTTCCAGGCGTGCTGGAAGTAGCCCAGCTCCCCGCTCGGCTGCACATAGTCCCGCAGGCTCGATCCGCCGGCGGCGATCGCCTCGGCCAGCGTCTGCCGCACCGCCGGCACCAGCCGTGCGGCGCGCGCCCCCGCCACCGTGCCGGCCAGCCGGCGCGGGCTGATCCGGGCGCGGAACAGCGCCTCCGACACATAGATGTTGCCCAGCCCCGCCACGATCGTCTGGTCGAGCAGCGCCGCCTTGATCGGCGTGGCCTTCCCGGCGAGCGCGCCGGACAGGAACGCGGCAGTGAACGCCTCGCCCAGCGGCTCCGGCCCCAGCCCGGCCAGCAGCCGGTGCGCATCCTCCGCTTCGGTCGGCACGAGGTCGAGGCTGCCGAAGCGGCGCGGATCGGCGAAGCCGACGCGCGCGCCGGAATCGGTTTGCAGCACCAGATGCTCGTGCGGCACCGGCGCCCCGTCCAGCACCATCCGGCCGGACATGCCAAGATGGATCAGCAGGCTGTCCCCGCCCGAAAGCCGCATCAGGATGTATTTCGCCCGCCGCCGGAAGCCCAGCACCCGCGCCCCGGTGAGCCGCGCGGCCAGACCCGCCGGCGCCGGCCAGCGCAGATCGCCGCGCGCGAGCACCGCCGTGCGGATCACCCGCCCGGTCAGCCGCGCGGCCAGCCCGCGCATGACAGTCTCGACTTCGGGGAGTTCCGGCATCGGTGCCGATCAGGCTATACCTGCCGGCGCATGAGCGACAATCCCCGCACCGATCCGCCGGACAGCACCGATTTCGGCTTCCGCGCCGTGCCCCGCGCGGCGAAGAAATCCATGGTGCGCGCGGTGTTCGACTCCGTGGCGCCGCGCTACGACCTGATGAACGACCTGATGTCGCTCGGCGTGCATCGGGCCTGGAAGCAGGCGTTCACCACGGCACTCGCCCCGCGCCCCGGGCGGAGGCTGCTCGATCTGGCGGGCGGCACCGGGGACATCAGCTTCGGCTGGCTCGCCAAGGGCGGCGGGCCGGCGATCCTGTCGGACATCAATCCGGCGATGCTGGATGTGGGGCGGGAACGGGCGGGCAAGCGCGGGCTTGACGGCGCCCTGTCCTTCCTGGTGGCCGATGCCGAGGCGCTGCCGCTGCCGGACCGGCATGTGGACGCGGTTTCCATCGCCTTCGGCCTGCGCAACTGCACCGACAAGGACGCGGTGCTGAGGGAGGCCCATCGCGTGCTGCGGCCGGGCGGGCGGTTCCTGTGCCTGGAGTTCTCCCGCGTGCAGGTGGCCGCGCTGATCCCGCTGTACGAGGCCTGGTCGTTCCGGGTGCTCCCGCGCCTCGGCCAGCTCGTCGCCGGGGACGCCGAAAGCTATCAGTACCTGGCCGAAAGCATCCGCACCTTCCCCGACCAGGACACGCTCGCGGCGATGATGCGCGCGGCCGGCTTCGCCCGCGTATCGGTGCGCAACCTTTCGGGCGGCATCGCCGCCATCCATGCCGGGTGGCGGCTGTGAGCGTCGCCGGCAAGCGCATCCTGCTGATCGTCTCGGGCGGCATCGCGGCCTACAAGGCGCTGGAGCTGATCCGGCTGCTGCGCAAGGACGATGCCGCCGTCACCTGCGTGCTCACCGCGGCCGGGGCGCGGTTCGTGACAGCGTTGTCATTGCAGGCGCTGAGCGAATCCCGCGTCTATGCCGACCTGTTCTCGCTGACCGACGAGAGCGAGATGGGCCATATCGAGCTCTCCCGCGCCGCCGATCTTGTCGTGGTGGCGCCCGCCTCGGCCGACATCCTGGCGAAGATGGCCGCCGGCCTTGCCGACGATCTGGCCTCCACCCTGCTGCTTGCCACCGACAAGCCGGTGCTGGTCGCCCCGGCGATGAACGTGCGGATGTGGCTGCACCCGGCCACGGTGGCGAACATCGAAACCCTCGCCCGGCGCGGCGTGCGCGTGGTGGGGCCGGACGAGGGCGCGATGGCCTGCAACGAATTCGGCCCCGGACGGCTCGCCGAGCCGCCCGCCATCCTCGCCGCCATCGCCGCGCTGCTTTCGCCGCGCCGCCCGCTCGCCGGCCGCCATGCGCTCGTCACCAGCGGGCCGACGCAGGAGCCGATCGACCCGGTGCGCTATATCGCCAACCGCAGCTCCGGCCGCCAGGGGCACGCCATCGCCACGGCGCTCGCGGCCCTCGGCGCGCGCGTCACGCTGGTCAGCGGGCCGGTGGCGCTGCCCGATCCGCCCGGCGTCGCCACCGTGCATGTGGAGACCGCCGCGCAGATGCTGGAGGCCTGCACGCAGGCGCTGCCCGCCGATATCGCCGTGTGCGCCGCCGCGGTGGCGGACTGGCGGGTGGACCGCGCGGTGGAGCAGAAGATCAAGAAGGCGCCGGGCGCGGCCCCGCCGGCGCTGCATCTGGTGGCGAACCCGGACATCCTGGCCACCCTCGCCGGCCCCGGCCCGCGCCGCCCGCGCCTCGTGATCGGCTTCGCCGCGGAGACCGAGCATGTGGCCGAACACGCGGCCGAGAAGCGCGCCCGCAAGGGCTGCGACTGGATCATCGCCAACGACGTCTCGCCCGCCACCGGCATCATGGGCGGAGAGGAGAACGAGGTGCACCTGCTGACCGGAACCGGCCATGAGACCTGGCCCCGCATGGGCAAGACCGAGGTGGCCGCCCGCATCGCCGCCCGCATCGCGGAGGCGTTCGCATGAACACCACTATCCGCGTGCGCCGGCTGCCGCACGGGGCGGACCTGCCGCTGCCCGCCTATGCCACAGCCGGTGCCGCCGGGATGGACTTGCTCGCGGCCGTGCCCGCCCCGGTGACGATCCCGCCGGGCGGGCGGGCGCTGATCCCCACCGGCCTCACCATCGCCTTGCCGGCCGGGCACGAATTGCAGATCCGCCCGCGCTCCGGCCTCGCGCTCAAGCACGGCGTGGTGCTGCCCAACAGCCCCGGCACGATCGACGAGGATTATCGCGGGGAGGTGCAGGTGATCGTGCTGAACGCCGGGGATGCCCCGTTCACCGTGGAACGCGGCATGCGCATCGCCCAGGCAGTGCTGGCCCCGGTGCTGCGCGCCGCCTGGGCCGAGGTGGAAAGCCTGGACGACACCGCCCGCGCAACCGGCGGCTTCGGCAGCACCGGGCTCGCCGCCGGCTGATGGCTCCGTCTTTGTTTGGCGCGCCGCCGCCCACCAACCCGGCGCGCGATACCAGCCGCCTGAAATCGTGGAAGAGTCACGATTTCAGGTGGCCGGCATCACCCGTCATGCAACTGCCACGCCGGCCGGGGTGACAAGACCCGCCGCCGTGGGCTAGACGGCCCGCTGGGCAGTGCGGTCCGGCGCTGCCCGATCCGGGAATTGACGGCATGACGACAACCGCACTGCCCGCCTGGGCCACCGGCCGGCGTTTGCCGAACCTATGGGATGCGGTGGCGGGGCTGTGCGTGTTCGCCGCCCTGGTCGGCGTGGCGGAGGTGGCGCGCGGCACGCTCGGCCCCCTGCACGCCGCGCACGCCACAACGATCCATCTCGATCCGGCGTATCTGCCCGGCTATGCCGTGCGCACCACGCTGCGCATGTTCGCCGCCCTGGCCGCTTCGCTGCTGTTCACCTTCACCTACGCCACCTGGGCGGCGAAAAGCCGGCGCGCGGCGATGATCCTGATCCCGCTGCTGGACATCCTGCAATCGGTGCCGATCCTGGGTTTCCTGTCGTTCACCGTGGTGTTCTTCCTCAACCTGTTCCCCGGCCGCGTGCTGGGGGCGGAGTTCGCCGCGATCTTCGCCATCTTCACGAGCCAGGCGTGGAACATGGCCTTCAGCTTCTACCAGAGCCTGACCACCGTGCCGGCCGATCTGGACGAGGCGGCGCGCAGCTTCCAGCTTTCCCCCTGGCAGCGCTTCTGGCGGCTGGAAGTGCCGTTCGCCATGCCCGGGCTCGTGTGGAACACCATGCTGTCGATGTCCGGCGGCTGGTTCTTCGTCGTCGCGTCCGAGGCGATCACGGTGGGCAACACCACCGTCACCCTGCCGGGCATCGGCTCGTACGTCGCCGAAGCGCTGGCACGGCGGGACATCGGCGCGGTGTTCTGGGCCATCCTGGCGATGCTCGCGGTGATCCTTGCGTACGATCAGCTGCTGTTCCGCCCGCTCGTCGCATGGTCCGCGAAGTTCCGCTTCGAAACCACGGCCGGGGCCACCGCGCCCGATCCGTGGGTGCTGAAGCTGCTGCGGCGGACGCACTGGCTGCGCGAGGCGATGGACGTGCTGGGCGAGACGGTCGGCCTGCTCGGCGGGCTGCGCCTGTCGGTCGCGCGGCAGCGGGACGAGGCCGCGCGGCCGTCCCGCCTCGTCGATGCGGTGTGGGTCGCCGTGGTGATCGCCGCGGCGGTGGCGGCGCTGTGGCGCATCGTGGTGTTCGTCAGCGCCACGCTGCGCTGGGCGGATGCGGGGCAGGCGGCGCTGCTGGGCTGCTTCACCATGCTCCGCGTGGTGATCATCGTCATCCTCGCCGGGGTGATCTGGGTGCCCATCGGTGTGTGGCTGGGGCTGCGGCCACGATACGCCCGCATGGCCCAGCCGGTCGCGCAGTTCCTGGCCGCGTTCCCGGCCAACCTGCTGTTCCCGCCGGTCGTCGTCGCCATCGTGTATTTCAGGCTCGCCCCGGATATCTGGCTCACGCCGCTGATGCTGATCGGCACGCAATGGTACATCCTGTTCAACGTGATCGCGGGGGCCGCGGCGTTTCCGGGCGATCTGAAGGAGGTTTCGGCGAATTTCCGGGTGGGTGGGCTGCTGTGGTGGCGGCGGGTGATCCTGCCCGGCATCCTGCCCTATTTCGTCACCGGCGCGATCACCGCGAGCGGCAACGCCTGGAACACCGCGATCGTGTCCGAAGTGGCGACCTGGGGGCGGACAAAGCTGGTCGCGCACGGGCTGGGCGCCTATATCGCGCAGGCGACGGACAAGGGCGATACCCCGCGGATCGTGCTGGGCGTGGTGGTGATGGCCGCCTTCGTCATCCTGTTCAACCGCGCGCTGTGGCGGCCGCTGTATGCCTACGCCAAGCGCCGCACCACCTTCGCCTGAGGGAGCCCCGCCGATGGACCAGGTCTCCGCCGACAAGACCGGCGCCTGCCTGCTGAGCGTGCGGGGCTGCCGGCAGGCCTATCACAAGGACGCCAGCGCCGATCTGGTGGTGCTGGAGGACGTGAACCTCGCCCTGCGCGCGGGCGAGATCGTCGGGCTGCTCGGCCGCTCGGGCTCCGGCAAATCCACGCTGCTGCGCATCGTCTCCGGCCTGCTCAGCCCCACCGCCGGGGAGGTGATCTGGCGCGGGGCGCCGCTGCGCGGCCCGGCAGAGGGGGTGGCGATGGTGTTCCAGAGCTTCGCCCTGTTCCCCTGGCTGACGGTGCAGGAGAACGTGGAGCTGGGACTGGAGGCGCAGGGCGTGCCGCGGGCGGAGCGGGACAGCCGGGCGGAGGCCGCGATCGACCTGATCGGCCTCGGCGGCTACGAAAGCGCCTATCCGAAGGAATTGTCGGGCGGCATGCGCCAGCGCGTCGGCCTCGCCCGCGCGCTCGTCGTGCATCCGGACCTGCTGCTGATGGACGAACCGTTCAGCGCGCTCGACGTGCTGACCGCCGAGACGCTGCGCACCGACCTGATCGACCTGTGGATGGACGGCAAGCTGCCGGTGAAATCCATGCTGATGGTCACCCACAACATCGAGGAGGCGGTGCTGATGTGCGACCGCGTGCTCGTGTTCGCCTCCAACCCCGGCCGGGTGGCGAGCGAGCTGCGCGTGCCGTTCCCCCATCCGCGCAACCGGCTGGACCCCGCGTTCCGCCAGATGGTCGATGACATCTATGCGCTGATGACCCGCCGCCCGCTGCCCGAACGCGCCCCCGCGCTCGTGACCGGCGCGCCGGCGATGACGCCGCTGCACCCGGTTTCCACCAACCTGCTGAACGGGCTGATGGAGACGCTGGCCGCCCCGCCGTACGACGGCCGGGCGGACCTGCCCGCGCTTGCCAACGCCCTCCAGCTCGAAGCCGACGAGCTGCTGCCGATGGGCGAGGCGCTGCAGCTCCTGCGCTTCGGGGAGCTGGCGGAAGGCGACCTGCTGCTGCACGACCCCGGCCGCGCCTATGTCGCCGCCGATACCGACGAACGCAAGGCGATGTTCGCCGCGGCACTGCGCGCCCACGTGCCGCTGGCCGCCACCATCCGCCAGGTGCTGGACGAGCGGTGGAACCACCGCGCCTCCGCCGAGCGCTTCCGCGACGAGCTGGAGGACATGATGTCCCCCGAATACGCCGAGGAGACGCTGCGCACGGTGATCGCCTGGGGCCGCTATGCCGAGCTTTACAGCTACGACGAGGAGGCCAACCAGTTCAGCCTGGAGGACGCGGCGGAGGCGGCCTGACATCCGGCCGGGTGCACCCTTTTCGAGCAGGCGCAACCGACTTATGGTGCCGGCAACAAATCCTGGGGGACCTTAGCCATGCTGAACCGCCGCACCCTGCTGGCCGGCACCGCCGCCATGCCGCTGCTCGCCACGCTGGAGGCGCCGCGCGCCCTGGCCGCGACGCCGAAGAGCGTCCTCGTGATGGCCAAGCAGATCGACGACGTGGTGAGCTTCGATCCCGGCGAGGCGTACGAGTTCTCCGACAACGAGGTGGACAACAACTGCTACCGCAAGCTCGTGAAGCCCAACGGCGACGCCCTGGCGGGCGACCTCGCCGAGAAATGGGACGTGAGCAAGGACGGGCTGACCTTCACCTTCCATCTGCGCACGGACGCGCATTTCGCCTCCGGCAAGGCGGTGACGGCGCATGACGCCGCGTTCTCGTTCCACCGCACCGTGCTGATGGACAAGACGCCGGCCTTCATCATCACCCAGTTCGGCTTCACCAAGGCGAACGTGACGAAGCTGATCCGCGCGACGGACGACAAGACGCTGGTGTTCCAGCTTCCCACGGTCGCCGCGACCAGCTTCGTGCTGTACTGCCTGTCCGCCAATGTCGGCTGCATCGTGGACAAGGCGACCGCGCTCGCCAACCAGAAGGGCAAGGATTACGGCAACGCCTGGCTGAAGACGCACAGCGCCGGCGCCGGCCCGTACCAGCTCATCTCCTGGTCCGCCTCGGACCACATCATCCTCCAGGCCAACCCGCATTACGGCCTGCCGCTGCACGAGAAGCGGATCATCATCCGCCACGTGGCGGACCCGGCGACGCAGCTGTTGCTGCTCAAGCGCGGCGGGGTCGATATCGCGCGGGATTTGCAGGCGGACCAGCTGAAATCGATCGCCGGCAGCCCGGACTACCATTCCGTCTCCGCCGGGCAGGCGACGTCCATGTACATCGCCATGAACCAGAACGTGCCGGCGCTGCAGAAGCCGCAGGTGCAACAGGCGATCAAATGGGCGATCGACTACGAGGCGATCGCGAAGAACATCACCCCCGGCACCTGGAGCGTCAGCCAGTCCTTCCTGCCGGCCGGGCTGCCCGGCGCGCTGACCGAGACGCCGTTCCGCAAGGATACCGCGAAGGCGAAGAAGCTGCTGGCCGAAGCGGGGCTGCCCAACGGCTTCACCGTCACGATGGACTACATCTCCAGCTCGCCCTATGCCGAGATCGCGCAGGCGATCCAGCAGGATCTGGCCGAGGCCGGGATCAAGGTGCAGCTGCTCCCCGGCGAGCAGAAGCAGGTGATCACCAAGACCCGCGCGCGCACCCACCAGCTCGCCATCCTCGTCTGGGGCTCGGACTATTTCGATCCGAACTCCAACGCCCAGGCGTTCTGCGCGAACCCGGACGATTCCAACAACAGCAAGCTCAAGATCATCGCGTGGCGCAGCCATTTCGTGGACAAGGAACTCACCGCCGAGGCCTTCGCCGCGGCGAAGGAGCTGGACGCGAAGAAGCGCATCGCCCTGTACCACAAGATGCAGCGCCAGTTCTGGGCGCGGGCGCCGATCGCCTTCGTGTTGCAGAAGAATGTGGTGGCGACGGAGCGGAAGAACGTCACCGGCCTCGTCCTCGGCCCGCTGCCGGACTACACGCGCTATGCCGATATCGTGAAGCTGTGATCTTGCGGCTGCCCGCAAGGGCAGAGTGTTGAAAACGCGCCTGCGCGCGCTGGCGGCCGGTGCCGCCAGCGTGCCGATCACGCTGTTCGGCCTCGTGCTCATCACCTTCCTGATCGGCCGGGTGGTGCCCATCGATCCGGTGATCGCGATCGTGGGCGACCACGCGCCGCCGGAGGTGATCGCCCGCACCCGCGCGGAACTCGGGCTGGACCGGCCGCTGCCGGTGCAGTTCGCGATCTATGTGAACCGGCTGCTGCACGGCAACCTCGGCCGCTCGGTGATGACCACGCATCGCGTGACCACGGACATCGCGCACTACTTCCCCGCCACCATCGAACTCGCCACCGCCGCCATCATCATCGCCATTGTCGTGGGCATCCCTCTCGGCGTGTTCGCCGCCACCCGCCAGGGCTCCCGCTTCGACCACGTGGTGCGCGTGGTCAGCCTGGGCGGGCAGTCCGTGCCGGTGTTCGTGCTGGGGCTGCTCTGCCTGCTGGTGTTCTACGTGAAGCTCGGCATCGCGCCCGGCACCGGCCAGCAGAGCGTGATCTACGAAGGGATCGTGCCCAGCATCACCGGCATGCACGTGGTCGATGCCGCCCTCACCGGCCATTGGGGCGCGTTCCGGGACGGGCTTGCCCATCTCGCCCAGCCGGCGTTCGTGCTCGCCTACTTCAGCCTCGGCTACATCACGCGGATGACGCGCGCGTTCATGCTGGATGCGCTGAAGGGCGAATACATCATCACCGCCCGCGCCAAGGGCCTCTCCCACGCCCGCATCGTCTGGCGCCACGCCTTCGGCAACATCGCCGTCGGCCTCATCACCGTGCTCGCGCTCGCCTACGCCAACCTGCTCGGCGGCGCGGTGCTGACCGAGACGGTGTTCAGCTGGCCCGGGCTCGGCCTCTATCTCACCGTCTCATTGCTGAACGCGGACATGAACGCGGTCCTGGGCGCGACGCTGGTGGTCGGCCTGGTCTATATCGGGCTCAACCTGCTGGCCGACCTGT
>DATKQI010000050.1:0-9625 GCA_035532755.1 Acetobacteraceae bacterium | reverse complement strand
TTGACGCGCTACAGACCTGTCTGTATTTAACACGAACAGACAGGTCTGTAGCGCGAGGGAATCATGAACGATCGTCTTTCAAAAGCCGGAAGCCTCCGGCCCGTGGTCGCGGTCTACGGGGCAGCAGGCCACACCGGCCGCTTCGTGATCAAAGAGCTGTCGCGGCGCGGCTTCACGGCCATCGCGATCGGCCGCAACGCGGCGAACCTGGCGGCGGCCGATTTTCCGGCCGGTGTCAGACGGCACGTCGCCGCCCTCGAGGATCCCGCCTCGCTGGCCCGCGCCCTCACCGGAGCCAGCACGGTCATAAACTGCGCGGGGCCGTTCCTGGACACGGCCGAACCCCTGGTCTCGGCGGCGTTGCGGGCGCGCATCCCTTATCTCGACGTGACGGCCGAGCAAGCCAGCGCTCAGGCGATCTTCGAGCGATATTCCGCGGCCGCGGCAGAGGCCGGCGTCGCCGTCATCCCCGCCATGGGCTTCTACGGCGGTCTGGGCGACCTGCTGGCGACGGCCGCCATGGACGACTGGACCCGCGCCGACGAGGCCCGCATCGGAATCGCCCTGGACAGTTGGAAACCAACCGAGGGGACGCGCGCCACAGGGCGGCGCAACACAGCCCGGCGCCTGACGCTCTGCGAGGGGAAGCTGCGGCCGCTGGCCGATCCGGCGCCGAACGTCGTCTGGCCGTTCGCGGAACCCTTCGGCGTGCAGGAGATGGTCGAACTGCCCTTCACGGAGGCGATCCTGATCGGGCGCCACCTCCAGGTGTCCGAACTCCACACCTACTTGAACACCGCGCCGCTGCGCGATCTTCGGGACGCCGCCACCCCTCCGCCGGTCGCGGCTGACGCGTCCGGACGCTCGGCGCAAACATTCCTCGTTGAGGTCGAGGTCCGCCAAGGAAGCACGGTGCGCCGGGCGTCCGCCCGCGGACGAGACATCTATGCGATCACCGCGCCTCTGGTGGTCGAAGCCGTCGAAAGAATCCTGAAGGGCGCGACAGCTCAGGGCGGCGTCTTCGCTCCGGGCATGCTTTTCGACGCCCGGAACTTCCTGGCCGCACTCGCCCCCGGCGTCTTGTCCTGATCACAGGTCGCACGGCAGGACCGTCGTTCCATGGGGTGGGTATTTCAACGAGACGAAGCTCGCCCGCATCCACATCGGCGATCCGGTGACGATTCGGCAGTGTGGCGCGGGCAGCTCAGGCCGCGGTCGCGGCGCGGCGGCGGCGGGGTGTCGGGGCCGGGGGGGCCGCGTCCTCCGCCAGCGGCAGGACGCCCAGCAGCACATCGCGCAGTGCCGCGAGCTTGCGCTCGTTCTCGATCTTCAGGCCGAACACGTCCTTCACATAGAACACATCCACCGCCCGCACGCCGTAGGTGCTGACATGGGCGGATGCGATCTGCAGCCCCTGGCTGCTGATCGCATCCGTCACGTCATGCAGCAGGCCGGGCCGGTCGCGCCCGTTCACCTCGATCACGGTGTGGGTGTTCGATGCGTGGTTGTCGATCACCACGCGCGGCGGCACATGGATCGCGCGCATGCGCCGGCCGAGCAGGGCGCGCGTGGCCTTGCGGATCTCGCTCGCCAGCCGCAGCCGGCCGGACAGCGCCTGCTCGATCAGCACCGACAGCCGGGCCAGCCGGTGCGGCGCGTCGAAAGTGCCGCCCGCCGCGTCCTGCACCCAGAACGTGTCGAGCGCCATGCCGTCGGTCATGGTGTGGATGCGCGCATCCACGATGGAGGCGCCGGCCACGGCGAGCGCGCCGGCGATGCGGCTGAACAGCCCCGCGTGATCGGTGGTGTACACCGTCACCTCCGTCACCGATCGCGCGGGCAGCGGCTCGGTCTGCACGGTCAGCGGGGCGGACCGCGCCTTGGCCGTGCGGATCATGTGGGCATGGCGCACATGCGTCTCGGGGTCGAAGCCGAGCCAGTAGGCGGGGTAGCCCAGCGCCAGGAACCCGTCGATCTCGGCGCGGCTCCAGCCTTGCAGCAGGTTCGCCGCCGCCTCCTTCGCGCGGGAAACCCGCGTGTCCCGCTCGGTGGTGGACAGCCCGCCGGCCAGCACCTCGGCCACGCGGGAATACAGCTCCCGCAGCAGCGTCGCCTTCCAGCCGTTCCATACCTTGGCCGATACGGCCCGCATGTCGGCCACCGTCAGGATCAGCAGCAGCCGCAGCCGCTCGGGCGACTGGATGGTGTCGGCAAGGTCGAGGATGGTCTTCGGATCGTCGATGTCGCGCTTGAAGGCGGTCTGGCTCAGCAGCAGGTGGTGCAGCACGAGCCAGGAGACCATTTCCGTCTCCTCGGGAGACATCCCGAGCATGGGGCAGACGGCAAGGGCGATGTCGGCGCCGAGTCCGGAATGGTCCCCGCCCCGGCCCTTGGCGATGTCGTGCAGCATCATCGCCATGTACAGCGCCCGGCGGGATTGCAGATGGTCCACGAGGCCCGAGGCGACAGGCGCGATATCGGCAAGCTCCCCGCGCTCCAGCAGGTTCAGTATGCGCACCGCCTCGATCGTGTGCTCATCGACGGTGAACACGTGGTAGGTGTCGAACTGCATCTGCCCGACGATGCGCGCCCAGTCCGGGATGAAGCGGCCGAGGAAGCCGATCTCGTTCAGGATGCCCATCCAGCGCGCGCCGTCGGCGCGGTTGTGCTCGGCATCGCGCCCGCACAGCAGGTCGAGGAACAGCGCCCCCGCCTCGGGGTTGCCGCGCAGCGAAAGGGCGCGGCGCTCGTTGCGGATCAGCGCGCGCATCGCGAGCGGGTGCAGGTCGAGGTTGCGGTCCCGCGCGATCTGCAGCATCCGCAGCATCATGATGGGCTCGTCGCGCACGTCCCGCCCCGGCGCGCACAGCATCTGCCCGTCCGCCAGCACGAAGCCCGCGCCGATCAGCGCCGCATCGGCCTCGGCGGCGAGCGCGGGCGGGCCGAGTGCCACGCGCACCAGCGCCGGCTCCAGGATGTGGGAAAGCCGCGTCACCTCCCGCACCGTCAGGAAATAGTGGCGCATGAACCGCTCCACCCCGTCCTGCCGGCCGTGGCGGGTGTAGCCCATGCGCGCGCCCACCACCGGCTGCACATCGAAGGTCAACCGTTCCTCGGCGCGGCCGGCGACATAGTGCAGATGGAAGCGCACGGTCCACAGGAAATCCCATGCCCGGCGGAAATGCTTGGCCTCGGTCTCGGTCAGGATGCCGCTGCCGGCGCCCTGCGGGTCGGCCAGTTCCTCGATGGTGGCGGTGCCCAGGATATAGCGGGCGATCCAGTACAGCGTCTGGAGGTCGCGCAACCCCCCGCGCCCCTCCTTCACATGCGGCTCCACCATGAACGGGCTGTCGCCGAAGCGGCGGTGGCGCGCGGCCCGCTCCGCCTGCTTCTCGGCGATGTAGTCCCCCGCGCCGTCCACCTTGCACGCGGCGCGGAACGCGGTCTGGAACTGGGTGAACAGCGCCTCGTCGCCCGACAGGCAGCGTGCATCCAGCAGCGCGGTGCGGATGGTCACGTCGCCGCGGGATTCCGTCAGGCAGTCGGCGACGGACCGCGTGGCGTGCCCCACTTTCAGCCCCAGGTCCCACAGGAAATACAGCATGAACTCCACCGCCTGCAGCGTGCGGGGGGAGGGTTCGGCCTCGGTCAGGAACAGCAGGTCCACATCGGAGAACGGGGCGAGCACGCCGCGGCCGTAACCGCCGGTGGCGGCCACCGCCATCCGGTCGGTCGCGCCGCGCACCGCATCGGTGGTGGCATAGGCCACCAGTGCGCGCACCAGCCCGTCGGTCAGCGCGGCCAGCATCCGCGCCGCCTGCAGCCCGGCGATCTGCTCGTGCTCGAAAGCGTGCTGCACATGGTGCTGGATGCGGGCGAGGTGGCGGCGGAAGGCGCCGAGTGCCGCATCCCGCGGCACGCCGTCGCGGCCGGCGGACAACTCGGCCAGCGCATCGGTCAGCACCGTGATCGCCTCTTCCGGGGTCGGCGGCAGTTGGGAATGGTTCAGCATCAATCGAATGCTATCCGCTCATCGTCGCGCATGCCAGAAGCCAGCGCGCGCAGTTGATACAGGGCCGCCAGCGCCGCGCGCGGGCTGAGCGCATCGGGGTCGATCGCCTCCAGCGCCGCGCGCAGGCCATCCGTTGGCGGAGAGGGCGCGGCCTCGGCGGCGGCGAACAGCGGCAGTTCGGCGGCGGCGGAAAGCGGCCCCTGCGTCTCCAGCGCCGCGAGCAGCCCGGCCGCGCGCTTCACCACCGGCTCCGGCACGCCGGCGAGGCGGGCGACATGCACGCCCCAGCTTCGCCCGGCCGCCCCTTCGGCCACTTCATGCAGGAATACCACCGTGTTCTTCCACTCCTTCACCCGCATCGTGTGCGGCCGCAGCTGCGGCAGCGTCGTCGCCAGACGCCCCAGTTCATGGAAATGGGTGGCGAAGATCGTGCGGCAACGCACCTGCCCGTGCAGCGCCTCCAGCACCGCCCAGGCCATGGCGAGCCCGTCCAGCGTCGCGGTCCCGCGGCCGATCTCGTCCACCACCACAAGGCTGCGCGGCCCGGCCTGGTGCAGGATGGCGGCGGTCTCGGTCATCTCCACCATGAAGGTGCTGCGCCCGCGCGCGAGGTCGTCGGAGGCGCCGACGCGGGAGAACAGCCGGTCCACCACCCCGATCTCCGCCGCCGCCGCCGGCACTGGCAGCCCCGCCTGGGCGAGGATCACGATCAAGGCGTTCTGCCGCAGGAAGGTCGATTTGCCGGCCATGTTCGGCCCGGTCAGCAGCATCAGCCGCCGCCCGGGCGAAAGGTCGCACCCGTTCGGCACGAACGGGGCCGATCCGGCCAGCGCGGCCTCCACCACCGGGTGGCGGCCGGCGGTGATGCGGAACACCGCATCGTCGCTCACCGCCGGGCGGCAATATGTTACAGAATTTCCGAGGCTGGCGCAGGACTGTAATACGTCGAGCAGCGCCAGCGCATCCGCCGCCTGGGCGAGCGTATCGGCCTGATCCAGCGCCTGGCGGACGAGGTGGGCAAACACCGCCCGCTCCCGCCCCGCCGCCCGCTCCCCCGCCTCGGCGATGCGCCGATCGAGGTCCGACAGCTCGACGTTGGTGAACCGCGCGCCGTTCGCCATGCCCTGCCGGAGCGTGAGGTCCGGGTGCGCGCGCAGGGTTTCGACCGCGGCGGCCGGCACCTCGATCATGTAGCCGATCTGGGCGTGGTGGCGGATCTTCAGGCTGGCGACGCCGTAGCGCTGCGCATAGTCCAGTTGCAGCCCGGCAAGCAGCCGCCGCGAATCGTCGCGCAGGCCGCGCTCCGCATCCAGTTCGGCATCGAACCCGGGGGCGATCGCCGCGCCTTCGCCCAGCCGCGGCGGCGCGGGGTCGGCGAGGGCCGCGGCCAGCAGCGTGCGGAGGTCGGGGCAGGCCAGCGATGCGGCCCGGGCGGAAGCGAGCAGTTCCGGCACCTGCCCGTTCAGGGCCGTGGCCGCCGCCACGGCAGCGGCCAGCCCGTCCCGCAGGGCCGCCAGATCGCGCGGGCCGCCCCGGCCCAGCGACAGCCGGCCGAGGGCGCGCGCCATGTCCGGCGCCCCGCGCAGCGCGGCGCGCACGGCGGCGGCATCGGGTTCGGCGAGCAGCCAGCCCCAGGCGGCCTGCCGCGCGGCGATCGCGGCCACATCGGTCAGCGGCGCGGTCAGCCAGCCGGCGAGCAGTCGCGCGCCCGGCGCGGTGAGGGTCCGCCGCACCGCGGCCAGCAGCGTGTATGCCTCCCCGCCGTCCCGCGCGCGGGTGATCTCCAGGCTGGCGCGTGTCGCCGCGTCCATCGCCAGCAGGCCGGCATCGCCTTCCGGCACCGGGCGGTGCAGGCGCGGCAGCTTTCCCGCCTGCGTCGTCCGCACGTAGTCGAGCGCGAGCGCGGCCGCCATCGCCTCGGCATCGGTGAAGCTGCCGAACGCATCGAGGCTCGCCGCCCCGAATGCCTCGCCCAGCCGCCGCCGCGCGACCAGCGGCGGCGGGGGCGCGCATTCCGGCGCGCGGCGGGGGGCGCATTCGCCGAGATCGAGCGCGGCCGGGGCGAGTATCTCCGCCGGATCGAGCCGGCCGAGCAGCGCGGGCAGAGCTGCCGGCGACAGGGCCGCCGTCTCGAACATCCCGGTGGAGACATCGAGCCACGCCGCGCCCAGCGTGGCATCCTGCATCACAAGCGCCAGCAGCAGGTTCGGGCGCGCCGGTTCCAGCAGCGCCTCCTCGGTCAGCGTGCCGGGGGTGACGAGGCGCACCACCTCCCGCCGGATCGGCGCCTTGCCCGCCCGGTCCTTCGCCGCTTCCGTCTGCTCCACCACGGCGACGCGGAAGCCGCGGCGGATCAGGCGGGAGAGATACAGCTCCGCGCTTGCCGCCGGCACGCCGCACAGCGGCACCGGCGCGCCGGCGTGGGTGCCGCGCGTGGTCAGCGCGATGTCGAGCGCGGCCGCCGCGGCCTGCGCGTCGTCGAAGAACAGCTCGTAGAAATCGCCCATGCGGAAGAAGGCGAGCGCATCCGGGTGCGCCGCCTTCACCGTGAACCATTGCGCCATGGCGGGCGTTGCGCCCTCGGCCGACGGGATGCTCATCGGCCTCCTTTAGCCTTCCGCATCGCGGCTGCGAAGCGGCGTGCTTCCCCCATCTGCCATGAGCAGCCATAATGGATGAAAGCCCAACGATAAGCGCCCGGAGGAAACGACATGGCCGATGGCACCATCGACAACCGCACTGCGCGCATTTCGGCCGAGGAAGCCCTGGCGCTGCATGCCTCCGGCCGGCCCGGCAAGCTCGAGACGCGGATCAGCAAGCCGCTGACCACGGCGCGCGACCTCTCCCTCGCCTACTCGCCCGGCGTTGCGGAACCCTGCCTGCATATCCAGCGCAACCCCGATTGCGCCTACGACTACACCACCCGCGGCAACATGATCGCGGTGATCACCAACGGCACCGCCGTGCTCGGGCTGGGCAACCTGGGCGCACTGGCCAGCAAGCCGGTGATGGAGGGCAAGGTCGCGCTGTTCAAGCGATTCGCCGACCTGGACGGGATCGACCTCGAGCTGTCCACCGAGGATGTGGACGAGTTCGTGAACTGCGTGCGCTTCCTGGGCGCGAGCTTCGGCGGCATCAACCTTGAGGACATCAAGGCGCCCGAATGCTTCGTGATCGAAAGCCGGCTGCGCGAGCTGATGGACATTCCGGTGTTCCACGATGACCAGCACGGCACCGCCATCGTCGCCGTCGCCGGCCTGCTCAACGCCTGCCACCTGACCGGGCGGGAGCTGAAGCAGACGCGGCTCGTGGTGAACGGCGCGGGCTCCGCCGGCATCGCCGTCGTCGAGCTGCTGAAGGCGATGGGCATGCAGCCCGAGAACATCATCCTGTGCGACACCAAGGGCGTGATCTACCGCGGCCGCACCGAGGGGATGAACCAGTGGAAATCCGCCCACGCGGCGGAGACCGAGGCGCGCACGCTCGCCGAGGCCTGCACGGGGGCCGATGTGTTCTTCGGCCTTTCCGTGAAGGGCGCGCTGACGCCCCCGATGCTGGCCAGCATGGCGGCGAACCCGATCATCTTCGCCATGGCCAACCCCGACCCCGAGATCACGCCCGAGGAGGCGCGGGCGATCCGCCCCGACGCGATCATCGCCACCGGCCGCAGCGACTATCCGAACCAGGTCAACAACGTGCTCGGCTTCCCCTACATCTTCCGCGGCGCGCTGGACGTGCGGGCGCGGACCATCAACGAGGCGATGAAGATCGCCGCCGCCGAGGCGCTCGCGCAACTGGCGCGGGAGGACGTGCCGGACGAGGTAAACACCGCGGCAGCCGGCAGCCGCCTGAAATTCGGCCCCGAATATATCATCCCAAACGCGTTCGATCCGCGCCTGATCTCCCGCATCGCGCCCGCCGTGGCGAAGGCGGCGATCGACTCCGGCGTGGCGCGCAAGCCGATCGCCGACCTGCGGCGCTATGCGCGCGAACTGTCCGGCCGGCTCGATCCCACCGCGAACGCGCTGGACGCGATCATGGAGGGCGTGCGCGCCGATCCCAAGCGCGTGGTGTTCGCCGAGGGCGAGGAGGAGAAGATGGTGCGCGCCGCCGTGGCCTTCCGCAACGCGGGCTACGGCATGCCGATCCTGATCGGGCGGGAGGACCGGGTGCGCGCGACGATGGAGAGCCTGGGCCTGGGCGAATGCGGCGGCATCGAGATCCACAACGCGCGGCTGTCAGGCTCCAACCGCCGCTATGCCGAATATCTGTATGCGCGGCAGCAGCGCCGGGGATACCTCGCGCGGGATTGCCAGCGCATGGTCAACCAGGACCGCAACGTCTTCGCCGCCTGCATGGTGGCCACCGGCGACGCGGATGCGATGATCACCGGGCTGACGCGTTCGGCCGCCGTGTGCGTGGAGGAGGTGCGCCGGGTGATCGAACCCACCGAGGGCGGCGTGCCGTTCGGACTGACGCTGATGGTGGGGCCGAACACCACGCTGTTCATCGCCGATACGCTGATCCACCCGCGCCCCACCCCCGAGGAGCTGGCCGCGATCGCGATCGGCGCCGCCGCCGCCGCGCGCCGGCTGGGGCACGAGCCGCGCGTGGCGCTGCTGTCCTATTCCACCTTCGGCAATTCCACCCATCGCGTGGGCAGCTCGATCCGCGAGGCGGTCGCCGTGCTCGACCGCAGCAAGGTCGATTTCGAATACGACGGGGAGATGAGCCCGGACGTGGCGCTGGAGCCCGCCTTGCGCGCGCTGTACCCGTTCTGCCGGCTGAGCGGGCCGGCGAACGTGCTGGTGATGCCCGGGCTGCACTCCTCCCACATCGTCTCCCGCCTCGCCCCGAAGCTGAACGGCGGGCAGGGGGCGGGCACCACGATCGGACCGCTGCTGTTCGGGCTTTCCCGCCCGGTGCAGGTGCTGCCGATGGATGCCTCGGTCAGCCAGATCGTCGATCTGGCCTGTCTTGCCGCGCATCACGCGCGGGCGGGGTAGGTGCGGGCGCCGCGCGATTCCCTTTGAGCCGATGCTCTACGATGCCGGGGCCGGCGAGGCGATCGCGGCCCGGCTGGGCATGGCGTGAAGGGGCACGGCCTGCCCGGCGATGGCATGCAGGCAGGTGGACGCGCGCGTGGGCGCTTGGGTGAGCGCCACGGCATCCGCCTCGGCCACGCGGGCCGCGCCGGCCGGCTGGCGGTAGAGGACGACATTCAGGCTGCAGGACGGGGCGCGGTAGAGCCACACCTCGGCCGGGCCATCCGTGCGCCGCAGGGCGGGCGGGCCAAGGGCGGCTTGCAGGGCGGTGGCGGTCAGCCCCACCAGATCGGCGCGGCGATCCGGGGGTGCGACGGCCGCGCGCGGCCCGGCCACCCCCGGGCCGGACGCGGCGCAAGCACCAAGCAGAGGCAGCAGCGCGCCGGCAAGCACGAGCCGCACCGGCGGGCAGGCGGCGCGGCGCCGTGGTGTCATGCGCGCCGCGCCTATCGGGCGAGCGGCGTCACTCTGCCGAGTCGGACGCCGGAGCGGGCGTAGCGCCGGGGCGGGCGGGTTCGGTGATCATCTCGATGCGGCCGGTGATCTGGCCGCCATCCTCCACCTGCAG
>DATKQI010000049.1:0-8348 GCA_035532755.1 Acetobacteraceae bacterium | reverse complement strand
GGCAGGGTTTCCGCGTCGATTTTCACCACGGCGAAAAGCGGGCCCTGCCCGGCGTGAATCTCGTCCCGCAGCGCCTCCACCTCCTGCGCGGCATTCGCCTTCACGGTGCGCGGGAAGCCTGCCGCCGCCGCCATTCCGGCCAGATCCACCCCGCGCCCGGTGTGGGTTGGCTGCATCCCCGTCTCGCCGTAATGCTCGTTGTCCAGCACGACGACCGAGAGGTTGGGCGGGCGCTGCACCGCGATGGTGGCAAGCGCGCCCACCGCCATCAGCATCTCGCCGTCCCCGGTGATCACCAGCACCCGCCGTTCCGGCTGCGCGATGGCCAGCCCGAGGCCGATCATCGCCGCCGACCCCATTCCGCCCCAGAGCGGCAGGTTCTGCGGGCAGTCGCCGGCCGCGGTGATGTCCCAGGCCGGCGCGCCGAGCCCGGCCACCACCAGCAGGCCGCCGCGGTCGCGCAAGAGCGCCTTCACCACGCCTCGCCGGCGCAGCCGGCCGGAGGGGGCAACCTCGATCGCTTCTGATCCGCTCATGGCTCACTTCCCGAAAGTCTTGGCGCCGAGCACGCGCTGGCCGATGAGCGTCGCGGTCGGACGGAAGGTGTTGAAGGCGAGGCGTATCGTGGCATCCACCGTGGGCGCCACGTCCTCCGGCAGGTCGGCGCGCTTCACCAGCGTGCCCATCGCCTCCAGCACCGCCTGCGTTGCGTTGCCCATCGGCACCTGCGCGGGATTGAATTCGCCGAAATCCCCGCGCATCGTCACCAGCATCGGCATCGGCGAACGGTGCAGGATCGCCAGCGACAGCATGTTGATGCAGTTGCCGACACCGCTCGACTGCATCAGCAGCACGCCCTTCTGCCCGCCCAGCCAGGCGCCGAAGAGCTGGGCGATCCCCTCCTCCTCGGTGGTCAGCGAGACGACGCGCATCGCGGGATCGGCCTCGCAGCGGCGGATCAGGCGCGAATGCCCGGCGTCGGGCACCAGCGCCACCTGCCGGATGTCATGGGCCTTGAGCAGCGCGTAGATCTGATCCGGCCACGCGGCCGACGGCTCGGGGGCCGCGTCCATCTGGCCGTCCTGGCCATCGCGGCGCCCGTCGGCTCCGGTCATGGGAGGCACCGCCCGCCACGGTGCCTGATCCTTCTCGGCATGGTCCTTCCTCCTGCTTTCCCTCACCGGCGAAGAGCGCCTCTTCCGCCGTTTGCATCCGATCTTCGAAGATGACGTGCCGCGCTACGCCATCGCCGTGCCCCCGCCGCCTCCGGCCTGGTTGCCGCCGCCCAGCGCTTCGCCTGCCAGGCGCTCGCTGAGCTGCGCGGCCGCCGTATGGTCCTGGCCCGGCCCGAGCATCGCCGACGCGCCCGCCCAGAGTTCGCGGCACAGCGTCGAGAAGGGCGAAGGCGTGTTCGTGTCGCGCCCGACCTCGAGCGCGATGCCGAGGTCCTTGACCATGAGGTCGAGGCCGAAGCCCGCATCGAAGCGCCGCGACAGCACGAACTGCTTGAACTTCTTCTGCGTCGAGTTGTTCATGCCCGTCGAGGCATTGAGCACATCTACCATCAGCGCCGGGTCGAGGCCGAAGCGCTGGCCGATCAGCAGCGCCTCGATGCCGATGAGGAAGCCGCCGGCGCTGACCAGGTTGTTGAGCGCCTTCATGGCCTGGCCGGCGCCGATGCCGCCGCAACGGTGGATCGACGTGCCCATTGCCTTCAGCACCGGCTCGGCGCGATCGAGGTCCGCGGCCGCGCCGCCTGCCATGATCGCGAGCTCGCCGCTTTTCGCGCGCGGCACGCCGCCGGAGACCGGGCAGTCCACCATCGCCGCGCCCTTGCCGGCGAGCATGGCCGCGATCTCGCGCGTCCTGCCCGGCTGGCCGGAGGTCATGTCGATGACCAGCGTGCCGGGTGCGAGCACGCCAGCCATCCCGGCCGTGACCTCTGCCACCTGCCTGCTCGTGGGCAGGATGATGCAGACCGCCTCGGCGCCCTGCGCTGCGTCCACGGCAGAGCCGGCAGCGCGGCCGCCGACCTCCTTCGCGAATTTCGCGGCGCGGCCGGGCGCGGCATCGCAGACGGCGACATCGAAGCCGGCCTTCAGCAGATTGGCCGCCATGGGCCAGCCCATGTTGCCGATGCCGATGAAACCGATGCGCCTGATCGTGGCGTTCATCTCATTTCTTCCCTGTCATTCCTTCCCTGGCAGCGCGCCTTCGGCGACCAGCACCTCATGCGCCGCCTTGAAGGCATCGAGGCCGGCGGGAATGCCGCAATAGGCCGTTGCGTGCAGCAGCACGGCCTTGATCTGGTCCACGGAGAGCCCGTTGTTCAGCGCGCCCTTCACATGCAGCTTGATCTCCGGCGCCTTGCCGAGCGCGGTCAGCATGGCGAGGTTCAGCATCGAGCGCGTCTTGCGGTCCAGCGTCGGGTCGCCCCACGCCCAGCCCCAGGCCCACGCCGTCGTCGCGCGCTGGAAGGCCATCATGAACGCGTCGGCCCTGGCCATGGAGCCGTCGACGTATTCGGCCCCCAGAACCTCCCGCCGGATCGGCAGCCCCTTCTCGAACAATGCGCGGTCTTCGGACATCGGCACCGGCCCCTCTCCTGGTGTTGAGTCTCCTGGCGTTGAGCGCACCCTATGAATTGCCATATTGTCTGTCAATCCATGAGAAAAATTGTTATGAAATCAACTATCATTCCTGGAATCCCGTTGATTGCTGTATGATTGTCTGACCATTCTGACTGCCGGCCCTGATGCCCTTCGGATACCGGCGCGGCGCTGCAAGGAGATGCGTGACTTCGATGGGCCTAATGATGAACTTGACTGATGACGACGGGGGGCTGCGCGTCGTTGCGCAACCCGTCCGCCGGCAGGTGGAGAACGGGCTCCGCGACGCGATCGCGCGGGGGCGCTTCGCGCCTGGCGAGCACCTGCCGGACCGGATGCTGTGCGGGCTGTTCGGAGCGAGCCGCGCCGTCGTGCGCGAGGCGGTGCGGCTGCTCGAGGCCGAGGGGCTCGTGACGGTCCTCCCGAACCGGGGCTCCTTCGTTGCCTTCCTCTCCCCCGCCGAGGCGGCGCAGATCTACGAGGTGCGTGCCGCTCTCGAGGCACTGGCCGGCGAGGGGTTCGCGGTCCGGGCGTCGGACGAGGAGCGGGCCGTGCTGCGCCGGATCTACGAGGAGCTTGCCGCCGTCCGGCCCGGCCCCCACCGTGAGGAACTGCTCGCGCTCAAGCGGCGCTTCTACGACGTCTTGCTGCGTGGCTGCCGCAATGCCTACGCGGCACGGATGCTCGAACCTCTGCTGAGCCGCATCTCTCAGCTCCGCGGCACGTCACTGTCGGCCCCGGGGCGGCTCCGGCACACGGTGGCCGAGCTGCGCCGTGTGGTCGAGGCGGTCGAGCGGCGTGATCCCGGTGGAGCGGCGGAGGCCTGCCGGGACCACGTCGCGCGCGCCGCGGAGGTTGCGCTCCGGATCCTGCGCGAGGAGGCATGCGCGCGGAGTGACGACGCCGGCGCGAAGCCGGCTTGAGAACCGCCCCGCCTGGGTGAATCCAGCCCCCGTCCTTGGCCACCGTCCTGGGCATCACCCCGTCAGCCGCGCGAGCCGGATGGCGGTATGGCCGCGGCTGGGGCGCAGGCTTGGCATCACCAGCAGGCAGTTGTCGTGCGGGGTGCGGATTTCGGTGCTGCCGTCCATCGCGATGAGGGTGTTGCGGCGGCGGATGATCTCCCCGCCGCGGAAGGGCTGGGTGAAGGCGAAGCTCGCGGTGGTCGCCGTCACCACCTGCGTCACCTCGGCGAAGCGCGGCGCGGGGGGGCAGATTGGCGGGAGCGGCAGGACGGGGTCCGGGTCGACCATGCCGAGGTCGTCCAGCAGGGCGGCGACGCAGGCCAGCGTGGTCTGCACCGTTATTTCCTCCCAATGCTGGCCGGCTTCGACGAGGATGGCGGCGGCGGTGGTGTCCGGGCTCGTGAAGCGGGCCTCGTCGATCAGGCGCGGGCCGGTGGCGTGGCCGGGGTCGGTGACGATCAGCGGCGGGATGCCGATGCGCCCGGCGAGCGCGCGGCCCTTCGTGGTGGGGCCGGACAGGATCAGCGGGTCGGACGGCCAGAGCATCGAATGCAGGTCGAGCAGCGTATCGACCGTGTCGATCAGCGGGCGCATCTGGCGCGCGCGATCGACCTCGCAGGAGCGGCGGGGACCGTCCAGCGTGTCGGCGTCCCACACGCGGTTGAGGTCCTCATCGACGAAGCGGGAGGTGATGGGCTGGGCGGGATCGAAACGATCGAACGCGGCGAGGTTGGCGAAGCCGAACGTGAGGCGGCCGTGACGCAGGGTCAGCCCCGCGCGCAGCAGCCGGTCGAGCACGATGGCGCCGGCGATCTCGTTGCCGTGGGTCAGCGCGATCAGCGCGACATGGGGGCCGGGCTGGTGGCTGTCGCGCGTGGTGAAGCCCGGGATGCCGGTGTTGCCCGCACGCCAGGGGGCGAGATCGGGTGCGGCGATCGCGACGTCGAAATGCGGCAGGCGGGGCAGGGCGGTCGTGCCTGTCGCTTCCATGGCGCTCAGCCCGACAGCGTGGCGGCGAGGCGGCGGATGAAGGCGTCCGCGGCGTCGAGCTGGCTCTGCGCGATCCATTCGTCCGCCTTGTGCGCCTGGGTGATGTCGCCGGGGCCGCAGACGATGGTGGGGATGCCGGCCTGCTGGTACAGCCCGGCCTCGGTCCCGTAGCTGACCTTGCCGGTGCTGTTCGATCCGGCGACGCGCTTCACCAGCGTGGCGAGCGCATGATCGGGCGGCAGCGAGAGGCCGGGAATCCAGTTCAGCGTCTCGATGGTGAAGCCGGTGGCGGGATCGACCGCGTGCATCGCCGGCTCGATATGGGCGGCGATGTGGGCGCGCAGCCGTTCCTGCTCGGCGAAGAAATCATCGGCCGGGATGGTGCGCCATTCCATCACGAACGCGGCGTGCGCGGGGATGATGTTGAGGATGGTGCCGCCCTCGATCGTGCCGGTGTGGATGGTGGTGTGCGGCGGATCGAACCCGTCCTCGAACGGGCCGTTCGCGGCGAAGCGGCGGGCCTCGGCCGCGATCCAGGCGATGGCCTCCGCGGCGGCGTGGATCGCGTTCACCCCGGCGGCGGGCACGGAGGAATGGCCGGCCTTCCCGCGCACGCTGACGCGGGCGGCAAGGCGGCCCTTGTGGGCGAGGATGGGCTGCATCAGGCTCGGCTCACCCACCACGCACAGGGCAGGCTGCCAGCCGCTCTCGGCGATGTCGGCGATCAGCCGGCGCGCGCCGTCGCAGCTTGTTTCCTCGTCGTAGCTGATGAACAGGTGGATCGGGCGGGCGAGATTCGCGGCCAGCAGGTCCGGCACGGCGGCAAGGGCCGCGGCGACGAAGCCTTTCATGTCGGCGCTGCCGCGGCCGTACAGGCGGCCTGCTTCGGCGCGCAGGGTGAACGGGTCGCTCCGCCAGTCCTGCCCGTCGACGGGAACGGTATCGACATGGCCGGACAGCGCGATCCCGCCCGGGGCTTGCGGGCCGATGACGGCGTGGATGTTGGCCTTCCGCCCCGACGGATCGTGGCTGAGCCGATAGGGCACGCCATGGCCCCGCAGCCAGGCCTCGACGAGGCCGATGAGGGCGAGGTTGCTGTTGCGGCTCGTGGTGTCGAACGCCACCAGCCGGGCGAGCATCTCGGCCGTGGAAAGACGGGCGGGAGATGGGCGGGTGGATACTGATTGCGAGATGGCCATGACGGCAGTCTATACGCGCTGGCCGGGCCGGCAACCGCCGCTGCATATTCCAGGCGTTGATGCGATATCGCTGTGATTGCGCATCATTGTACCGTGTATGCCGGTGGCATGGTCCCGGGCGGGCTTGCCGAGCGCGCGCCGGCCCGGCAGGGTCCGCCGATGGACTCCGCGCACCCGGCCACGGCGCTTCATCCGCTGCATCGCGTCTGGCGGATGCTGCCGGCGCGCGGGCGGCGGCGGTGGCTGGCGCGCGGGGCGGCGCTGCTGGCCCCGCATCCCGATCCGCATCCGCCGCCCGCCCGCCTGCCGGTGATCGTGGGCGGCGAGCTGGCCGCGGCCTCCGGCCTGGGCGAAGGGGCGCGGCTGATGCTGGCGGCGCTGGCGGCGGGTGGTATTGGGGCTGCCGGGCTCGATCTCGGGGTGCCGCTGCCGGGCACCCGGCGGGCCGTGCCGCCGACGCTGCCGACAGGCGCGCCGCTGGTACTGCACGTGAACGCGCCGCAGATGCCGATCGCGCTGCTGCGGCTGCCGCGCGGGGCGCTGCGCGGGCGGGCGGTGATCGGCTACTGGGCGTGGGAGCTGCCGGTGGCACCGGCCGGCTGGCGGCATGGGGCGAGGTTCGTCCATGAGGTCTGGGTGCCTTCGGCCTTCACCGCCGCCGCGGTGGAAGGGCTGCTGCCGGGCCGGGTGCGGGTGGTGCCGCATCCGCTGGCGGAGGCTCCCCCGCGCCCGGCGGCAATGGATCGCGCGGCATTCGGCCTGGCCGAGGGCGTGGTGGTGGTGCTGGTGTCGTTCAATCTCGCTTCCAGCTTCGCGCGGAAGAACCCGCTTGGCGCGATCGCCGCCTTCCGGGAAGCCTTCGGGGATCGGGCGGACCGGCTGCTGGTGCTGAAGCTGGTCAACCCCGATGATTTCCCGGCGGATTTCGCGACGATCCGCACCGCCGTCGCGGGGGCTGCGAACATCCGCATCGAAACGCGCATGTTTCCCGCGGATGCCGCGCATGCGCTGACGGCGGCGGCCGACATCGTGCTGTCGCTGCACCGGTCGGAAGGGTTCGGGCTGGTGCCGGCGGAGGCGATGCTGCTGGGCCGCCCGGTGGTGGCCACGGGCTGGTCCGGCAACATGGATTTCATGGATGCGGACAGCGCCGCCCTGGTGGGCTTCAAGCTGGTGCCGGCGCGCGATCCGCGCGGAGTGTTCGAGGCGCCGGGCGCGCGGTGGGCCGAGCCGGACATCGGGCAAGCGGCGGCGTGGCTGCGGCGCCTGGCCGACGATGCGGAATTGCGGGCCGCGCTGGGGGCGGCCGGGCGGCGGATGGCGACGGCACGGCTGGGTGCGGCGCCGCTGCGCGCGGCCCTCGCCGGGATCGGGCTGTCCGAGGCGGCATGGACATGAAGGCGTGACCATGAAGGTGCTGGTGTGGCACTGGGGCCGGCGCGGCGCGGGGCCACGGTTTGCCGCCGAGTTGGCGGCCGGGCTGCGCGGCCTGCCGGGCGTGCAGGCCGATCTGTCGCTGTCGGCGCGGGCGGAGATTCTGGCCACGCCGGATGCGCCGCCCTGCACCTGGCCGATGCCGACCTATCGCGGGCTGCCGGGCTTCCTCGCCCGGCTGGCGTTCGCGCCGCTGGCGGCACCGGGGATCGGCCGCACGCTGCGGGCTCTCGCACCGGACGTGGCGGTATGTGCGATGCCGGCGCCGCTGGATGGGCTGATGGTGGCGGCGCTGCGGCGGGCGGGGGTGCCCTATGCCGTGATCGTGCACGATGCCGCGGCGCATCCCGGTGACGAGCTGCCCTTCCATGTCACCCGCCAGGCACGGCTGCTGCGCGAGGCGGCGGCCCTGGTCTCGCTCAGCGGTCATGTGGCGGACCGGCTGGAGCGGCAGGGGCTGGTGGGCGGGCGACGGTTGATCCGCGTGGCGCATCCGCCCTTCGTATTCGGCCCCGCCCCGCCGCCGCCCGGATCGCAGGGCGGCCCGCTGCGGCTGCTCTCGTTCGGCCGGCTGCTGCCCTACAAGGGGCTCGATCTGCTGGCGGACGCGCTGGCGGTGCTAGGCGCGCGGCCGGATATCGAGATGCGGGTGGTGGGCAGCGGGCCGGAATCGGCCGCGCTCGCCCGGCTGCGGGCGATGCCCGGCGTGCGGGTGGAGAACCGCTGGGTGCCGGAGGCGGAATTGCCCGCCCTGCTGGCCTGGGCGGACGCGCTGGTCTTGTCCCATCGCGAGGCGAGCCAGAGCGGCGTGGCGGCGGCGGCGCTGGCGGCAAGGCGCTGGGTGGTCTCCACGAACGTCGGCGGTCTTGCCGAACAGTTGCGGAACGAGCCGTTGGCGTTGATGGTCGAACCGAATGCTGCTGCGCTGGCGGCGGGGATGGCGCGGCTGGCCGAGGCGCCGCCGCCGCTGCCCCCCGCGCCGGCCGACCCGCGTGCCGGCTGGCGGGTGATGGCGACGACGCTGATGGCAGGGCTCGCAGGGCTGAAGCCGGCGGATTGACGCGCTGGCGGGGGCGGCGGACAAGCTGCGGCGATGGCGCCTCCGCGGTCCTGGATTCTGAGCGAAGCCTACGCCGGCCTGCAATCCCAGG
>DATKQI010000048.1:0-14206 GCA_035532755.1 Acetobacteraceae bacterium | reverse complement strand
AGAACACCGGCAGCACCGCGAAGGTGCCGAACGCGCCGACGCAGAACGCCGCCATCCGCAGCGCCGGGCTGCCGAACATCGTGGAGGCGGCCACACCCGCCGCGGCAAGCGCGAGCGCGATGGCGGCATGGCCCTTGCGCTCCATCTTCCGGTCGGACCGCAAGCCCCACCAGATCATCCCCGCCGCGCCGATCGCATACGGGATCGCCGTCACCAGCGTGGTCATCCCTGTGGTCAGGCCAAACCCCTTGATGATGGTGGGCAGGAAGAAGCCCACCCCGTAATTCACCGCCACCGCGCCGAAATACACCAGCGCGAGGGCGAGCACCTTCGGGTTGGCCAGAGCCTGCCATGCGCTGATCCGGTGCGCCGTCTCGCGCTGCGCCCGCTCGGCCTCCAGCCGCTGCACCAGCCAGGCGCGCTCGTCGGCCTCCAGCCATGTCGCGTCGCGCGGCCGGTCGGTCAGGTAGTTCCACACGACCACGGCCAGGATCAGCGCCGGCACCGCCTCGGCGATGTACAGCCACTGCCAGCCGGCGATGCCGAACACCCCGTTCAACTGCAGCAGCAGCCCGGATACCGGCGCCCCGATCACCGAGGACATCGGAATCGCCGCCATGAAGTAGCCCACCACGCGCCCGCGATAGATGCCAGGGAACCACAGCGTCAGGTAGAAGATGATGCCGGGAAAGAAACCTGCTTCCGCCGCGCCCAGCAACGTGCGCACCACGTAGAAGCTGGTCGGCCCGCTGACGAAGGCCATCGCGCCCGAGACGATGCCCCAGGTGAACATGATCCGCGCGATCCATTTCCGCGCGCCCACCTTCTCCAGCATCAGGTTCGACGGTACCTCGAAGACGAAATAGGCCAGAAAGAAAATGCCGGCGCCGAAGCCGAACACGCTGGCCGACAGATGCAGGTCCTTGTTCATGGTCAAGGCCGCGAAGGCGAGGTTCACCCGGTCCAGATAGGCGACGAAATAGCACAGGATCAGGAACGGCACGATCCGGCGCGCCACCTTCCCCATGGTCCGGGTTTCGAGTTCGGTCATCCTGGTTGTTTCCTCTCCGTGGCGGCTCGTGAGGAGCCATCTTGTCAGGCAGATTCGGGCGGAACCGGCCGTTTGGCAAGCCCCCCGCCAACCTTCCCCTATTCGTCCGCGAACGGGTTCGTCGTGCCGCGGAACTCCATCCGCACGGGCACGCCCGGCAGCGTGAACGCTTCCCGCAGGCTGTTCACCAGATAGCGGCGATAGGCCTCCGGCGTTGCCTCCGCGCGGGTGCCGAACACCACGAAGGTCGGCGGCCGCGCCTTCGCCTGCGTGGCATAGCGCAGCTTCAGCCGCCGGCCGGAGACCATGGGCGGCGGATGCCGCTCGATCGCATGCTCGAACCACCGGTTGAGCGCGGAGGTGGAAACCCGCTTGTTCCAAACCGCCGCCGTCGCCCGCACCGCCGGCAGCAGCTTGTCCAGCCCCGCGCCGGTGACCGCCGACAGCGGCACCACGGTGATGCCCTTCATCTGCGCGAGGCTCGTCTCCAGCCGGTCGCTCACCCGCTGGCGCGCGGCAGCCCGGTCGGGCACCGCATCCCATTTGGTCAGTGCGATCACGCAGGCCCGGCCCTCCCGCTCCACCAGCCGGGCGATCTGCAAATCCTGCTCGTGCAGCCCCTCCACCGCATCCACCGCCAGCACCACAAGCTCCGCCATGCGCAACGCGGAGATCGCGGCACCGGTGGACATCTTCTCCAGCGCCTGCTCCACCCGCGCCCGCTTGCGCAGCCCTGCGGTATCGACAAGGTCGATCTCGCCCTCCGCGTCGCGCAGCCGCACCGTGATCGCATCGCGCGTCAGCCCCGGCTCGGGCCCGGTCAGCATCCGCTCCTCGCCCAGCAGCCGGTTGAGCAGCGTGGATTTCCCGGCATTCGGCCGCCCGACGATGGCAAGCTTCAGCGGCCGATCCGCCTCCGCCTCCTCCGCCCCGTCATCGGCCGGCGGCAGGCGCGCGGCGATTTCCTCGGCCAGATCGCCGATGCCCTCGCCATGCTCGGCCGACACCGCCACCGGCTCGCCGAGGCCGAGGCTGAACGAATCCAGCACCGCGGCCGCACCGCCCCGCCCCTCGGCCTTGTTCGCCACCAGCAGCACCGGCCGGTTCTGCCGCCGCAGCCACGCCGCGAAATGCGAATCCGCCGGCAGCACGCCCGCCCGCGCATCCACCACGAACAGCACGAGATCCGCCCCGGCCAGCGCGGCCCCCGCCCCCGCCCGCATCCGCCCGGCCAGACTCTCCGGCGGCGCCTCCTCCAGCCCCGCCGTGTCCATCAGCCGCACAACCCGGCCCGCCAGCTCCGCCTCGGCATCCTGCCGGTCCCGCGTCACCCCCGGCGTATCCGCGATCAACGCCGCCCGCCGCCCCACCAGCCGGTTGAACAACGTGCTCTTCCCCACATTCGGCCGCCCCACAATGACAACCACCGGCATCATGCGGGCACCGGGGACGAGCCTGGGGGGAGGGGAAGAAAGGCCAGGGCTCTGCCCTGGACCCGCCAAAGGCCCGAGGCCTTTGGAAACCGCTTATGGTTTCTTGAAGAAGGGGGGCCGCGCCAGCCGTCACGCGGACAGGTCTCGCCCATGCCCCCCTTCTTCAAGAAACCCACAAATGGAGTCCAGAGGCGACGGCCTCTGGTGGGGTCCAGGGGCAAAGCCCCTGGCCTTTCTTCCCTTCCCTCCACGGCCTCAGCCCAGTGCCAGCAGGGTGGCGTCGCTGGTGATGAGGTAGGTGGTGCCGCCGGCGATGATGGGGGCCAGGGCGGCGGGGCCGGGGAGACGGGTGGTGGTGAGGATGGCGCCGGTTTGCGGGTTGATGGTGGCGAGCTGGTTGTGGGTGCTGGCGACCAGCAGCCGGCCGCCGGCGAGGATGGGGCCCCACCAGAAGATCGGGCCGCGGCTGTGCTTCATGTTGCGGAAGGCCGGCAGGCTGCTCACCCACCGCACGGTGCCGTCGGTGCGCGAGAGGCAGGCGAGCTTCTGGTCGGAGGAGAGGATGAACACCCAGTCCCCGGCCACCCAGGGCATCTGGCCGCCGGCCACGTCCCGTTCCCACAGCCGCCGCCCGGCGCGCAGGTCGAGCGAGAGCATCACCCCGCCCAGGCCGATGGCGAACACCCGGTTGCGGTCGATCACCGGCGGGGCGGTGATGGCGGAGAGGTTGAGCAGGGAGCTGCCGGCGGAGGCGAGGCTGTCGGACCAGACGAGGCTGCCGGAATCCGCCCGCAGCGTCAGCAGCGCGCCGGAGCCGAAGCCGGCCACCACCAGCCCGTCGGCCACAGCCGGGGCGGGCAGGCCCAGGATGGAGGTTGCCGCGCTCTGCGCCTGATGGGTCCAGAGCCGGGCGCCGTCCTTGGTGGAGAGCGCGACGATCTGGTCGCCGATCAATGCCACGAACAGCCGTCCGTCCGCCACGGTCGGCGCGCTGCGGGCCGGGCCGGGGATGGATTTGCGCCAGATCAGCCTGCCGGTGGCTGCGTCCATCGCCAGCACCTCGGCAAGCCCGGTGGCGGCATAGACGCGCCCGCCGTCGGTTGAAACGCCGCCGCCCACGTTGGTGCTTTTCGCGCCCTTCGGGCGGGTGTTGAAACGCCAGATGCGGCGGCCGGTGCGGATGTCGAAGGCATCGACATGGCCGGCGGAATCCATCGTGTGCACCCGGCCGCCCGCCACCACCGGCGTTGCGGTGATCCGGTTGCGGTACGTGCTGCCGGCGCCGATGTCGGTGCGCCATGTCTGCGCGAGCCGGCCGCCGAAGGCGGGATGGCCGGGATCGTGCGCCGCGTTCTCGCCGGGTTGCGGCCAGTCCGGATTCGGCTTCGCGGGCGGCAGGGTGACGGGCGTGGTGAGCGAGGTGTCCACGCGCAAGGCATGGCGCGGCGCCATCACATCCTGCCGTTTGCCGGGCAGGGGCTTGTTGGTCGGGCCAAGGAAGGTGCCGTTGAACAGCCCGCAACCGGTCAGGGCCAAGGGGGCCGCGAGCGTGAGCGCGGCGCGGCGGCTGAAGCGGGGCGGGTTGCCCTTCTCGCGCTCGCTCATCCGCCCAGCCGCTGCAGCAGCCCGCTCGCCCGGCCGCGTGCGCCGGAGGGCGCGGTGGGGTCGTTGGCCAGGGTGGTGAGGGTTTTCTTCGCGGCGGCAGTGTCGCCGCGCTTGATGTCGAGCAGGGCCAGATCCTCCTCGGCCAGGGCGTGCCATGGATTGGCGGGAACCGCCAGCGCCTTCAGCCGGGCGGCGACAAGGGCGGGGTTTCCGCTGTCGATCTGGTGCGAGGCCGCCATCAGGTCGGCAAGGCCGCGCAGCAGCGGATCGGTGCCGCTGTCATGCGCCACCTGGTCCCACAGCGCCACGGCCTGCGGCAGCTTGCCGGCATCGGCCAGCAGGGCGGCGGCGCGGAGCCGGGCCAGGGTGCGGTAGCCGCCGGGTGCGGTTTTGGCGAGCTTCTCGAACGTCGCGGCGGTCTTCAGCCGGTCCGCGGATGCGCCGGTGGCGTCCGCCAGATGCTGGGCGGCCAGGTACACGCCGGCGGCGCGGGCGTTCTGCCGGCCCTGGTACCAGCGCCAGCCCTGCCAGCCGCCAACGCCCGCGAGCACCAGCAGGGCTGCCACGACCAGCAGCCCGCCATAGCGCATCATCAGGTTCCGGGCGCGTTCGGCGCGGAGATCTTCCGCGACCTCGTCGAAGATGTCGGCCACGTTCTCCCTCATTCAGCGGTGCGGCGGCGGACCATAGCGGCGGTGCCCGGCAAGGGCAAACGGGCGGCGCTCAGCGGGGCTGCTGGATCGCCGAGAGCAGCCACCGGCCGCCGGGGACGCGGAAGAACGTCCATATCTCGGTGATCAGGCCGCGCGTGGTCAGGCTGCCCTCCACCACCCGGCCGGCACCGTCCCGCGTTGCGTCCAGCATCGAGAACTGCATGGCCACGGTCGCGTAATCCTGACCGTTCTCTTCCCAGGCCTCGGCCAGATCGCCCTTCTCCAGCCGCACGTCGCTCACCGTGTTGGTCAGCCCGCGGCTGGACAGCCCGGCGAGCTGGTCGGCGAAATAGCCCAGCATCTCGGGCGTGGCCAGCGCGCGCAGGGCGTTCAGATCCTGCCGGCTCCAGGCATCCTGCACCTGCTGCAGGATCATCTCGAAAGCCTGATAGTCGGCCGGACCGATGGAAAGCGGCGCCGGCGCGACGAATGCGCCGCCGGCGGGCATCCCGCCCCCCATCATCATCGGCTGGCCCATCATCGGCTGCCCGGCCATGCCCGGGGCGGTGCGTGGCGCGCGCAGCAGGCGCAGCAGGAAACGCACCAGCATCACGATGAGGAAGATCTGCAGCAGGAAGCCGAAGAAGCCGCCCAGCCCCATCCCGCCGGTGAAGAAGCCGCGCCCGAACAGCAGCCCGCCGATGCCGGCGCCGATCAGGCCACCCAACAGGCCCGACGCGAAGGAGGAACGGCCATTGCCATAGCCACCTAAGCCGGGCGAGGCCGGATAGGGCGTGGTGCTGCGCTGCATCGGCTGGGCGCCGTAAGGCGTTGTGCGGGTGATCGAGGGGGCGGAAAACGTACGGCTGCCCCGGCTGCCGAAGGATGAACTCAGCCCGGCCCGCGCCTCGGCGACCCCAGGGGCAATGCCGGGGGCAACAGCGACCGCGAAAGCCGCGAGCAGGGCGAACAGCATGAGCATTCGGCGCATGGCCGGCACTCCCATCAATCTGGAGAGCTTTCACTCATGGTGAAAGCTCTCCATCTCATATTTCACGAGCATTTTCATCGGCTTGGAATCGCTGCGCGATCCCATTCGAGCCGATAATGCTCTAACGCCATCCTGCCGGGCCGGTGTGGCGAAGATCAGGCGCCGGCCAATGTCAGCCCCTCCACGCGCAGCGTCGGCGCATCCGTGCCGCGGCGGAAGCGCAGATCGCTGGCCGGTGTGAGATGGGCGAACATCTCGTGCAGATTGCCCGCGATGGTGATCTCGGCCACCGGCTCGGCCAACGCGCCGTTGCGGATCATGAAGCCGGCGGCGCCGCGGCTGTAATCCCCGGTCACGCCGTTCACGCCCATGCCGATCAGCTCGGTCACGTACAGCCCCTCGCCGATATCTGCCATCAGCGCGGCGGGCGAGAGTGTGCCGGGAGCGAGATAGAGGTTGGTGGGCGCGGGGCTCGGCGGACCGCCGGTGCCGCGCGCGGCGTGGCCGGTGGAGGCGAGGCCGAGCTGGCGGGCGCTGCGGCTGTCCATCAGCCAGGTGGTCAGCACCCCGCCTTCCACCAGCGCGCGCGGCGCGGTGGGCATCCCCTCGCCGTCGAACGGGCGGGAGCGCAGGCCGCGGCTGCGGTGCGGGTCGTCGTGGATCGAAACGCCCGCGGGGAAGATGCGCTCCCCGAGCCTGCTCTTGAGGAAGCTGGTGCCGCGCGCGACCGCCGCGCCGCTGATCGCGCCGGCCAGATGGCCGAGCAGGCTGCCGGCCACGCGCGGGTCGTACACCACCGGCAGCCGCGCGGTCTTGGCCCGCCGCGGATCGAGCCGCGCCACCGCGCGCTCCCCGGCGCTGCGGCCGATCGCCGCCGGATCGTCCAGGTCGGCCAGATGCACGGTGGTGGCATGGTCGTAGTCGCGCTGCATCGCGGTGCCGCTGCCGGCGAGTGCGGTGGCCGAAATGGAATGGCTGGTGCGCGCGTAGCTTCCGGCAAAGCCGCGACTGCTGGCGAGGTGGATGGCCGTGCGGCCGTAGCCGGCTTCCGCCCCTTCCGAGTTGTTCACCCCCGGCACGGCCAGCGCGGCGGCCTCGGCCGAGGTGGCGCGCGCGATCAACGCCGCCGGATCGGGCTCGGAAGGGTCGTCCAGGTCGAGCATGGCTGCATCGGCCGGCGCGACCGGGTCGGGCAGGCCGCCGAACGGATCGGGCGGCACCGCGCGGGCCATCGCCACGGCCCGCTCGGCCAGGGCCGCGAACCCCGCCCTGTCAACGGCGGTGGAAGAGGCGATGGCCGCCCGCCCGTCCACGAACACGCGCAGGCCCAGATCCCGCCCTTCCGACCGTTCCAGATGCTCGGTTCGCCCCAGCCGCACCTGCGCGGAGACGGAGGTGCCGGCGATCAGCACGGCATCCGCACTTTCCGCCCCGGCCGCGCGCGCCCTGTCCAGCAACTCGGCCAGTGCGTCGAGGCTCATGCCGCGAGTTTCCCGGCGATGGCGGAAAGCCCCGGCACCTCGCCGGCCGGACCCAGCGCGGCGAGGGTGGGCCGGGCGCGGAAGGTGCGGGCGGCGGCGCGGCAGATGTCCGCCGCCGTCACCGCCTCGATCTTCGCCACGGTCTCGGCCACGGGAATGACGCGGCCGAACACCTGGATCTGGCGGGCAAGCTGCTCGCAGCGGCTGCCGGTGCTTTCCAGCGACATCAGCAGGCTTGCCTTCACCTGCGCCCGGGCGCGCGCCAGCTCCGCCTCGCCGACCGAGTGCTGGACCTTGTGAAGCTCCGCGAGCGTCACCGGCACAAGCTCCGCCGCCTCGGCCTCGCCGGTGCCGGCATAGATGCCGAACAGGCCGGAATCGCGGTAGGGCGCGGTGAAGGAATAGATGGAATACACGAGCCCGCGCTTCTCCCGCACCTCCTGGAACAGCCGGGAGGACATTCCGCCGCCGAGCAGGGTGGAGAGCAGCATCACCGGATAATAGTCGGGGTCGTCATAGGCCACGGAGGGGAAGCCGAGGACGATATGCACCTGATCCAGCTCGCGCGCCTGCCGGAACTCCCCGCCGGCGTACCGGCCGGGCGAGCCGGGGGGCGGCGGATCGGCCGGCAGGTCGGCGAAGTGGCGCTGCACGAGGTCGAGCACCTGATCGTGATGAAGGTTGCCAGCCGCCGCCACCACCACGTTCCCGGCGCTGTAGTGCCGGCGCATGTAGGACACCAGCGCCTCTCGCGGCATCTCCCGGATCACGGCCTCGGTCCCCAGCACCGGGCGGCCCATCGGCTGGTCCGGGAAGGCGGTTTCCTGGAAATGGTCGAAGATGATGTCATCCGGCGTGTCGTTCGCCTGGCCGATCTCCTGCAGGATCACGCCCCGCTCGCGCTCCAGCTCGTCAGGCGCAAAGCTGCTGTGCGTGAGGATGTCGCCGATGATGTCGGCCCCCAGCGCGAGGTCCTCCTTCAGCAGCTTCACGTAATAGGCGGTCTGTTCGCGCGCGGTGTAGGCGTTGATGTGGCCGCCCACGGCCTCGATCTCCTCGGCGATGGCGGCCGCGCTGCGGGTCTCGGTCCCCTTGAAGGCCATGTGCTCCAGGAAATGGGACACGCCGTTCTCGGCCGCCGCTTCGTTGCGGGTGCCGGTGGCGACATAGGCACCGAGCGAGACCGTCTCGACCCGGTCCATCCGTTCGCTGATCACGGTCAGGCCGGAGGGCAGGCGGGTCAGCCGTATGGCATCGGTCATGAAGCGTTCCTGTGGGCGAAGGCGCGCACGGCCTGTTTGATGGCGGCAAGCTCGGCCGGCGCGCGGGTGAAGCGTTCCTCCCGCTCATATAGGTCGGCGAGGGGCGCGGGCAGAGGGGGGCGGATGCCGGTGGCCTGTTCCACCGCATCGGGGAACTTCGCCGGGTGGGCGGTGGCCATCGCCACCACCGGCACGCCGTGCGCGGCCGGCAGCGCCCGGGCGGCGGCGATGCCGATGGCGGTGTGCGGATCGGCAAGATACCCGCAGGCCGCATGCAGCCGCGCGATCTCCGCGGTGGTGCCGGGATCGTCCAGGCGGAAGCCGTGGAACACCGCCTGCGCCCGCTGCCAGGCCGATGCCGGCACATCCATCCGCCCGGTGGCGCGGAACCCGCCCATTGCCGCGGCGGTGGCGGCCGGATCGCGATCCAGCAGCTCGAACAGCAGCCGCTCGAAATTGGAGCTCACCTGGATGTCCATGCTGGGCGAGAGGCTGGGCTGCACGCGGGCGATCGACATGTCGTTGGCCAGAAGGAAGCGGGCCAGGATGTCGTTGCGGTTGGACCCGACGACCAGCCGCGCCACCGGCAGCCCCATTCGCCGCGCCGCCCAGGCGGCGAGGACGTTGCCGAAATTGCCGGTCGGCACGCTGAACGCCACCTCCCGGTCCGGTGCGCCCAGGGCGAGCGCGGCCGCCACGTAGTAGGGGATCTGCGCGGCAACCCGCGCCCAGTTGATCGAGTTCACCGCGGACAGGTGCATCTCGGCGCGGAAGGGCGCATCGGCGAACAGGCCCTTCACCAGGTCCTGGCAATCGTCGAACGTGCCGGCGACGGCGATGTTGCGCACGTTCGGCGCCGGCACGGTCGTCATCTGCCGGCGCTGCACCTCGCTGGTGCGGCCTTCGGGGTGAAGGATGACGATATCGATCCGCGCGCGATCCCGGCAGGCCTCGATCGCGGCCGATCCGGTGTCGCCGGAGGTGGCGCCGACGATGGTGATGCGCCGGTCCCGTGCGGCCAGCACATGGTCGAACAGCAGCCCGAGAAGCTGCATCGCCATGTCCTTGAAGGCGAGCGTGGGGCCGTGGAACAGCTCCTGCACGAACAGCCCGGTTTCGAGCTGGACCAGCGGCGCGACGGCCGGATGCGCGAAGCCGCGATAGGCCTGCACGCACAGCGCCTGCACCGTGGCAAACGGCAGCGCATCGCCCACGAAGGGCTGCAGGATGCGTGCGGCCAGCGCCGGGTAGGGCAGGCCGCGCATCGCGCGCCAGTCCGCGGCCGAGAATTCGGGCCAGGAATCGGGCATGTACAGCCCGCCGTCCTCGGCCAGCCCGGCCAGCAGCACGCCGGCGAAATCGCGCGCGGGCGCCTGCCCGCGGGTGGAAACATAGTGCATGGTGACCGACCTATCGCATGGCGGCGGCGGAGGCCAGCCGGCTGGTCACGAAACCACATCCTCCAGGTGCCAGGGCACGTTCACCACCACCACCTGTTGCCCGCCCTCCCGCAGCAGCGCCGCGCGCAGCCGCTGGCCGCGATAGGCGTGCAGCACGTAGTCCGACCAGCGGCGCTTCACGAGATCGGGGATCAGCACCGCGATGGTCCGGTCCGGGTATTCGTGTGCGACATGGCGGATCAGCCGCACCAGCGGCGCGAGGAACAGACGATAGCGGGAATGGAACAGGATCAGCCGGGGCGCGGGCAGCCCGGCCGCTTCGGCGGGGATTTCGACGTTCCTGTGCCATTCGGCCCGCAGCGTCTCCTCGCGCTCCTTCGCGTCCGGGCCTTCCAGGTGCGTCAGATGGATCGCCGCCACGTCCGGCGACAGACGCATGGCGAAGGCCAGCGCCTTGCGGGCGAGCGCGTTCCATTGATGGATCGGGACCAGCACCACCGGCGGTGCCTGCGCGTCCAGCACCAGCGGCCCGCAGGCCAGTTGGCGTTCCACCCCCCGGTAATGCGCATGGATGCGGCGCAGCACCACGAACAGGCAGGGAATGGCGACCAGCGTGATCCACGCGCCTTCGGCGAATTTCGCGACAATGATGATGCACAGCGCGATGGCGGTCGCGGTTGCCCCGGCGCCGTTCAGGACAAGTTTCACGGCATGCCGCCTGCCCCGATGCAGCCAGTGCGCCGTCATCCCGGCCTGGGAGAGGGTGAAGGCCAGGAAAGCGCCGATCGCGAACAGCGGGATCAGCCGGTCGGTGATGCCGCCGAAGGCGGCGAGCAGCAGCCCCGCGGCAAGCGCGAGGGCCAGGATGCCGGCCGTATAGACCAGCCGCCGCCCCGGCAGGCCGAAGGATTCCGGCAGGTACTCGTCGTTCGCCAGCAGCCGGCACAGCCGGGGGAAGCCCACGAAGCTGGTGTTCGCCGACAGGCACAGCACCGCGAGCAGGGCGGCGATCGACACGTAGTAGCCCACGCCCCGCCCGATCACCGCCCCGGCAAGCTGGGACAGCACGCTCTGATAGCCCGGCTGCGTCTGGTCCATCGCGCCGATGCCGTAGGCATGGGCGAGCCAGGCGATGGCGGCGAGCAGCACCGCCAGCACGGCGATGACGACGGTGAGCGTGCGGATCGCGTGCTTTTCCGCCGGTTCCCGGAACGCCTGCACGCCGTTGCTGACAGCCTCCACCCCGGTCATCGCCGTGCAGCCGGCGGCGAAGGCGCGCAGGAGCAGCCACAGGCCGACCGCCTCGCTCGCCTTCTTCAGCGGCGGCGGATGCACCACCATCAGCGGGTGGCCGCCGGCAAGCGCGACCCGGGCGATGCCCAATGCCAGGATGAATACCCAGCTGGCGATGAACAGATAGGTCGGCGCGGCCAGCACGAGCCCCGATTCCGACGTGCCGCGCAGATTGACCAGCGTGATCGCGAGCAGGATGGCGAGGCACAGCGGCAGCGTGAGAGGCTGCAGCGCCGGAACCGCCGAGGTGATCGCCGCCACCCCGGCGGAGATGCCGACGGCGACGTTCAGCACGTAATCCAGCATCAGCGCCGTGGCGGCAAGCAGCCCGGCATCGGCGCCGATGTTTTCGCGGGCGACCGTGTAGGATCCGCCGCCGGTCGGGTAGGCGGCGATGGTCTGGCAATAGGACAGGTACAGCAGGCCCAGCAGCGCGAGGATCGCGAACATCAGCGGCGTGATGTATGCAAGCCCGGCCGCGCCGGCCGGGATCAGGATGGTCAGCGCCGCTTCCGGCCCGTACGCGGCCGACGACAGGCTGTCGAGCCCCATCGCCGGGATGCCCTCGAACACGCCGATCTTCTGGCCTTCGCCCTCGGCATTGGACAGCCGACGGCCCAGCAGGAAGCGCAGTGCGGATTTGGTGGCGGACAATGCCGCCCCCAACCTGCCGCGTCACCGCCTAGCGCGTCGGGCGCGGCGGGGTCTGGGTGTAGTCGTAGAAGCCGCGCCCGCTCTTGCGGCCGAGCCAGCCGGCTTCGACATATTTCACCAGCAGCGGACAGGGGCGGTACTTGCTGTCCGACAGCCCCTCGTACAGCACCTGCATCACCGACAGGCAGGTATCGAGCCCGACGAGATCGGCAAGCTCCAGCGGGCCCATCGGATGGTTCGCGCCGAGCTTCATCGCGGTGTCGATCGCGCCGACGGAGCCCACGCCCTCATAGATCGCGTACACCGCCTCGTTGATCATCGGCACCAGGATGCGGTTGACGATGAAGGCGGGGAAATCCTCGGCGACCGCGGTGGTCTTGCCCAGCTTGTGCGCGAGCGCCTGGATCGCCTGGAACGTCGGCTCGTCGGTGGCGATCCCGCGGATGACCTCCACCAGCTTCATCACCGGCACCGGGTTCATGAAGTGCATGCCGATGAACTTCGTCGGCCGGTCGGTGCTGGCGGCAAGCCGGGTGATGGAGATCGAAGATGTGTTGGAGGCGAGCAGCGCCGCGGGCTTCAGATGCGGGGTGAGGGTGCGGAAGATCGTCTTCTTGATGTCTTCCTTCTCGGTCGCGGCCTCGATCACGAGGTCGCAATCGGCGAAGGCCGCATAATCGGTGGTGGTGGCGATCCGAGCCAGCGCCGCGTCCTTGTCGGCGGCGGCGATCACGTTGCGCGCCACCTGGCGGTCCATGTTCTTGCCCATCACGGCCAGCGCCTTGTCCAGCGCGTCGGCCCGCACGTCCAGCATGCTCACCGAGAGGCCGGCGAGCGCGCAGACATGGGCGATCCCGTTGCCCATCTGCCCGGCGCCGATCACGCCCACATGGGCGATGTCGGGGCTGGCTTCGTCGAGATCGGCGGTGGCGGGAGAAGCCGTGACTTCGACGTTCATGCGGGGCGCTCCAGTTCCGCCGCCAGCTCGGGCAGCGCGGTGAACAGATCAGCCACCAGGCCATAATCGGCGACCTGGAAGATCGGCGCGTCCTCGTCCTTGTTGATCGCGACGATCACCTTGCTGTCCTTCATGCCGGCGAGGTGCTGGATCGCACCGGAGATGCCGACGGCCAGATAAAGGTCCGGCGCGACGATCTTGCCGGTCTGGCCCACCTGGTAGTCGTTGGGCACGAACCCGGCATCCACCGCCGCGCGGGAGGCGCCGACGGCGGCCCCGAGCTTGTCGGCGATGGGTTCCAGCAGCTTGAAGTTGTCGCCGCTCTGCATCCCCCGCCCGCCGGAGATCACCACCCGGGCCGCGGTCAGCTCCGGCCGCTCGCTTTTCGTCAGCTCGGTGGAGACGAAGCGGGAGCCGGCGGTGGGTTCGATCCCGGGTGCCGCCTCGATCGGGGCGCTGCCACCCTCGGCCGGCGCGGGGTCGAAACTCGCCGCGCGCACCGTGATCACCTTCTTCGCATCGGCCGATTTCACCGTGGCGAGCGCGTTGCCCGCGTAGATCGGCCGGATGAAGGTGTCGGCATCCACCACGCCCGCGATGTCGCTGATCGGCTGCACGTCCAGCAACGCGGCCACGCGGGGGATCACGTTCTTGCCGGTCGCGGTGGCGGCGGACAGCAGGTGCGAATAGCCCGGCGCGAGCGACACCAGCAGGGCTGCCAGCGGTTCGGCCAGCGCGTGCCCGAAGGCCGGCGCATCCGCCAGCAGCACCTTCGCCACGCCCGGAATGCGTGATGCGGCCTCGGCGGCGGCGCGCACGTTCTCGCCGGCGACCAGCCCATGCACCTCGCCCAGTTTCGCCGCCGCCGCGATCGCGCTGCGCGCCGGCTGCTTGATGGACGCCCCGTCGTGATCCAGCAGAACCAGAACCGCCATCGTCAGATCACCTTCGCTTCGGTGCGCAGCTTCGCCACCAGTTCGGCCACCGAGGCGACCTTCACGCCCGCCTGCCGCTTCGCAGGCTCCGCCACGCTCACCATCGTCAGCCGCGGGGCGGGATCGACGCCGAGATCGGCCGGCCTGATCGTCTCGATCGGCTTCTTCCGCGCCTTCATGATGTTGGGCAGGGAGGCATAGCGCGGCTCGTTCAGCCGCAGATCGGTGGTGATGATCGCCGGCAGGTCGAGCGAGAGCGTCTCCAGCCCGCCATCGACCTCGCGGGTGACGGTGACGATATCCCCCTCGATCACGAGCTTGCTCGCGAAGGTGCCCTGCGGCCAGCCCAGCAGGGCGGCCAGCATCTGCCCGGTCGCGTTCATGTCGTCGTCGATCGCCTGCTTGCCCAGGATGACCAGCCGCGGCTGCTCGCGCAGCGCGATGGCCTTGAGCAGCTTGGCGACCGCGAGCGGCTGCAGCTCCGCATCCG
>DATKQI010000047.1:0-2438 GCA_035532755.1 Acetobacteraceae bacterium | reverse complement strand
TTCCCCGGCGGGCGGGGGCGGAAGCTCCGCCGGCCGGCTCGCCGCGCGCAGGCCGGAAGCGCGGTCGAGCGACCAGCCGAGGATCAGCAGCAGCGTGGAGAAGCCGAGGCCCATCGGCACCACCCGCTGCCAGCGCAGCATCGGCAGCGCGGTCAGCACGAAGGTCATCATGATCGACAGCGGCTGCCAGCCGCTGGTGGCGGAGAAGCCGCGCTGCACAGCCACCAGCATCCGCCGCAGCCGGAAGGCGGCCACCGCCGGGTCTGCCGGCTGGTCCGCGTTGGCCGCCTGCACCATCCCGCCGAGCAGATCGACCACGCCGATATTGAGGATGATGCCATAGACGAACCCTCCCAGCGCCAGCGCCGCATAGCGCCGGCCCGGCGGCTGGCGGACGAGATGCGCCCCGCACCTGCGCATGCGCGCCGAGCCGTTGGCAGCCGCGCGCAGGAACGACAGCGCGCCGAAGAAGGCCGCGAACACCGCCGAGCGATCGAGCCCGCCAAGCGTCGCCGCCACCGGCGCGGCATCGAGCCACAGGCCGACGGCGGCGAGTGTCGCGAACACCCCCGCCATCACCCACCCGGTGCGCGGCCAGAACCGCGCGCTGGCGGCAAGATACGCCACCAGCGCGGCCCGCAGCGGCCAGGCCAGCGCCGACACCCCCGCCGCCCGCGCCGGCACGCCAAGGATCAGCAGGAGCATGGCGAGGGTCTGCATCGGTGCGGCCAGCATGCACGGGGCCGGCGCATCTGGACAGACCCGGCCGGCACGCCCAGCTTCAGCGGACCGTTTTGCCAGGAAGCCTCCATGCTGTTCGATTTCACCACGCTCTCCGCGCCCGACCGCTACAAGCTGCTGACCTCCACCGTGGTGCCGCGGCCGATCGCCTGGGTGGTGAGCCAGGATCTGCGCGGCCGGCTGAACGCCGCGCCGTTCTCGTTCTTCAACGTCTTCGCCAACGACCCGCCGGTGGTGTGCATCGGCATCGGCGGCCGCCAGCCCGGCGAGGCGAAGGATACGGCAAGCAACATCCGCAGCACCGGGGAGTTCGTGGTAAACCTCGTCAGCGCCAGCACCGTGCAGCAGATGAACGTCACCGCGATCGAGTTCGAGGCCGGGATCGACGAGCTTGCGGAAGCGGGGCTGACCGCCCTGCCCTCCACCAAGGTGAAGCCGCCGCGGATCGCGCAGAGCCCGGTGGCGATGGAATGCGAGCGGCTGGCCACGATCGAATTGGGCAACGACCGCGCGCTGGTGCTGGGCAAGGTGCTGGCGATGCACGTGCACGACGAGGCTGTGCTCGACCCGGCGAAATGCTACATCGACACACCGAAGCTCGGCCTGGTGGGGCGCATGCATGGCCGCGGCTGGTACGCCCGCACCACCGACCTGTTCGACATGCCGCGCATCAGCGTGGAGGAATGGGCCGGGCGCGCCAACGGGGCGGGGTAGCTACCCGGCCTGGCGCGAATATTCCGCCGCGCAGTAGCCGCCGCCCTGATAGCGCTCCGTGACCGGATTGCCGCTGGTCTTGTCCTTCAGCTGCCCGGCGAAGATGTCCGCGCTGTCCTGCGGCTGCCAGCCGATCATCTCGCGCGCATCCTTGCCCCAGAAGCTGCGGCTGTTGGCCGACGCACCCCAGATCACCGAGCACTCCACCTTCGGCGCGCGGATGGCGCAGGCCATCATGCGCGAAAGGTCCCCGTAGGACAGCCATGTCGCCAGCATCCGCGCGTCCACCGGCTCGGGAAAGCAGGAGCCGATGCGCACCGACAGGCTCTCCACCCCGTGCTTGTTCCAGTACATCCGCCCCATCAGCTCGCCATAGGCCTTGGACAGGCCGTAGTAGCTGTCGGGTTCGTGGCTGCAATCGGCGTCGAGCTTCTCGCTGCGCTCATGGAAGCCGATGGAGTGGTTGGAGGAGGCGAAGACCACGCGGGCCCGTTCCCGCCGCGCCGCCTCGAAGATGTGGTACAGGCCGCGCAGGTTCGCGCCCAGGACCTCCTCGAACGGGCGGTCGATCGATATGCCGCCGAAATGCAGGATGCTGCCACAGTCTTCGGCAAGGCGAAGCAACGCCACGCCGTCGTTCAGATCGACGCGGGTGAACTGCGCGCGCGGCGGCAGCGCATCCGGGAACGGCACGATGTCCGTCAGCTTCAGCGTGAAGCCCTGATCGGCCAGGGCCTTGGCCAGCACGCGGCCGAGCCCGCCGGAGGCGCCAGTGAGCAGCACGGGTTTTGCCGTCGTTTCGGTCATCGTTCCGTTCCCTGGGTGTTTACGACGCGATCTGCTGGCGGATTGCGGCCAATGCGGCATCCGCTGCCGCGGCGTCGGGCCCGCCGGCCTGGGCCAGATCGGGCCGCCCGCCACCGCCCTTGCCACCCACCGCCGCACTGCCGGCCCGTACCAGATCGACCGCGCTGAACCGCGCG
>DATKQI010000046.1:0-5036 GCA_035532755.1 Acetobacteraceae bacterium | reverse complement strand
TTGCTGTTGCGGAGCGGTCAACGCCCGCACGGGCCTGCGCCGTGGACGAACGATCGCCGGTGGCGCGACCAGCCGGGCACGCCGGCGTTGCACGGTTGCGCGCGACACCCCCAGCGCGGCACAGGCCGCGGCGGTCATTCCGTTGGCCGGCACCAGGGCCACGACCGCCTCGGTCAAGGCTCGCCGTCGCTGGGAGCCAGCGGGATGCCCAGCAACTCCGCAACTTTTTTTTGGATCTCGATGACTGCCTCGGCACGTGCCAGGCACAGCGTCAGGCGGGCATTGTCCCGCTGCAACAGTGCCACTTCGGCGGTGAGCGGGTTGGCCTCGGTGGTTTTCGGACCACGCTTGGCTGGCGCCAGCGCGCCGAATGCTCCGGCGTCGCGCTGACGGCGCCAATCGGTCAGAGCCGAGGAATAGATACCCTCGCGGCGCAGGATGGCGCCAATCCCACCGGTCGCAGCGGCGCGATCGGTCTCCGCGAGGATCCGTAGCTTGTCCTGGGCAGTGAAGGTCCGTCGGCGCGGGCGATCGGCCAATTCAGGTGACGCCGCGGCCGGTGCCGCCACCAACCTCGGCCTACGGCCTCCGCTGCTGCCGGCACCGGCCGCGGTGTCGATGGGCGTTTGAACCATGGGCATGGACGAGATGATCCTTCAGCACCCTCATGGCTAAACTTCCCGGGGGACGATGTCTCATCATCGTTGGCACGGAGGGGCACGCGCGCGCACTTCAGGCGAAAACCTGTTCGTCCTCCTGCTTGTCATCGCTCCACCTTCTCAGGAGTTGGAGCCTCCAACAAACCCGGGGCGGTTCAATAGGCGCTTCCGCCACCACTGCGGCCGGCCTCGATCCAGCCACGCAGCCCACGGCGGGTCTTGTCGGCTAGATCCTTGAGGAAGAGGGCGTTCATCGCCCCCTTCAGACCGATATGCAATTCGCTGCTCTGGCCCTCGGCCAGGGTCACCAGCCGGATGCCGGCGAAGCGCAGGCGCTTGAACAGCGCGGCGACGTTCTCCTAGTTGCGAAATCGCTCCCAACATTGATCCGCTGGTGGTTTGGGTTCATCTCCTTGATTATGCAGACAAATCCCATTGCTCGATGGGTCATATTTCGCGCGACAAGTGACCCCGCTGTTTGCCGACATTTTCGAGACATATCAACATGATCGGCGTCTTTTGGATTGGGTCAAATTTCAACGTGATTCCACGCACTGGGGCATCGAGAACCGCCTGCACTAGGTGCTCGATGTCACCTTCAACGACGACCAGTCCCGACTGCGAAAGGGCTTCGGCGCCAAGAACGTGGCCGTCGTCCGCCACTTCGCCCTCAACCTTGTCCGCGCCGCCAAGGACACGAAATCCGTCAAGCTCCACCGCAAAGTCGCCGGCTGAATATCCGATTACCCCGACCAGATCCTCAACGAGACGGTCGGGTGAAATTGGATTCGGGACCCTGTGCGGGTTTCGGGGCCAGCGGAATGGCGTGCAGGATCGCGCTTCTTGCGCCGAGCGGCGGGCCGGCCACACCGTTCACCACGAGTTCGGTTCCGCCGGCGTTACCGGTGGTCAGCAGCAAGCCGGGTCGCGGCGGGATCCAGTTCTCGCCCGCATGCATCAGCCGGGACATCACCGGCTGGCCCTGCGCGTCCATGACCGAGATCCAGGCGTCCTGAGTGGTTCGCACCGCGATCGGCGGCGGTGCCGGTTGGGTCGTGGTGCCGGGCGTGACGACGGCGGGCGCGGAAGGCGCCGCGGCGGCCGGTGGCGGCTTGGCGGGAGCCGGGCCGGGCTTCGGGGTCAGAGGCACGGCGTGCAGGACCTGGCCCTTGGCGCCGAGCGGCTTGCCGGCCACGCCGTTCACCACGAGCTCGGTTCCGCCCGCGTTGCCGGTGGTCAGCAGCAGGCCGGGGCGCGGCGGGGTCCAGGTTTCACCTGTGTGCATCAGGCGGGAGAAGACCGTCTGGCCCTGCGCGTCGACGACCGAGATCCAGGCATCGGCGGTGGTGCGGACGGCGATCGGCGGTGGCGCCGCTTGCGTCGCGGTGCCGTGCGGAAGTATCGCGGGCACGATGGGCGCGGCTGGTGCCGGCACGGCGGGTTTCTGCGCAGCGGGGATCGGAATCGAAATGCCCTCGAACTGAGACGGGCCGTTCGTGCGCTCGGTGGAGGGCTGCGGCACGATCACGGACACGGGGCCGCTCGAGTTTCCGGCGACTGACGTGGAGCGAGCTGCGGCGGGGGCGGCTGGCGTCGCCGGAGCGGCCGGCATTGTCGATGCGCCGGGGGTCGATGCGCCGGGGCTCGGGGGTTTGGTCGGCGCGGTAGGGGGCGGCGGCTCGGCTGGAGCTTCCTGCCTAGGCGGGGTCGCGGGAGGCGGCGGTTCGGTCTTGGCCTTCGGCTTGGTTACGGCCGCCGGCTCGGGCGTGGCTGGCGGCGTGGCCGCCGGTTTTGAGATGGCGGCCGGTTCGGGTGTGGCCGTGGACTCAGGCGCGGTCGCCGCTTTGGGCGGCGCAACCGAGGTGGGTTGCGCCGCGTGTTCCGCTGGAGCCGGTGACGGGGGCGCGGGAACTGGCGACCGTAGCGTGGGGACGCGGTTCAGGAACACCAAGCCAAACGCCAGAGCGAGCACCACCACCAGCGCAAGCGACACCCGCAGCCAAGTTCGCCGCTTCACCGGGTGGGGTTCGGTCGTTGCTTCGGCTGGGGACGAGCCGTTGCCGGCCGGCGTTGCGTCCGTCGTGGGCGGTGCAGCGACGGCGGTGCGTGGCGAGCCGAGGCTTTCAGACCGTGCGGCAGATGGTGCGGCCACTGGCGCGGGCGATGCGACGACCGCCTCGGCAGGTGTCGCGATGAGGGGAGGCGTGGCCTCCGGCAACGGTTCGAGTGGCGGAGGGAAGGCGCGTTCGCTGAGGGGCGGTGGCAGAGCGGCCGGCGGAGGGGGCGGGGCCACCGCGGCCATCAGTTTTGCCATGCGCTCCGCAAGTGATGGAAACTCGGGCAGGTCGGGCTCGGCTGGGTGGCGGGCCGGCACGACCTGTTCCTCGGCCCGCGCTGCTTGTGCGGCGGCACCTGTTTCCGCCTTGGCTTCGGGGGCCCCGGGCTGCGCCGCGTCCAGTGGGGTCTCCGGCGCAGCCGGAGGGACCGCCTCGCGCAGTCGCGCCGCCTCTCTGGTCAGGACTTCCAGCAGCGTGCGCAACGGGGCCAACGCGTCCGCGGCGATGGTCGTCTGGCCCGGCGCAGTCAGATGCTCTAGCGCGGCTACGCGCTGCGCGAGTTCGTCCAGCCGCTGCTGCAGCAGATCGCCGGCGGTTTCGAATGGCCGTCGGTCGGCCGGCGCGGGTCCGGCGGGACGAGGGCGGCGCAGCAGGATCGGATCGCGATGATACCGGTCGAGCTCCTGCGCCATTCGCCGCAGCAATGTGGCGTGGTTCGAGCCCGGCGGATCAGGTTCGCCCACCGGGCGCATCCAGCCTGCGAGGCCCACCGCCCCGGGCACACGCGGAGTGGTGCCGGCCTCCCGCTCGGGTGGGGCCGCCTCCCCGGTCAGCGGCGGCTGGACTGGCTCCATGGCTCGGCCGATACCCTGATGTTCGGTCTCGTCCATCCCGGCACCCCGCCCGCCGCGCAGGGGCGGGCCCGTCTGGTTCTTTAGATAATCTACGACAAATGCGCTCCCAGCGCAACACCACGTCCGACGTCCAACCCATCCTATTCACGGCATGGCAGGGATTCGCTGCCGGATGTTGCATAAGCCATTGATTGTGTTTAGGGATTGGGGGTCGAAATCACCCCGTTCCAGCAATCACGCGAGCCACACCCGCCATGTCCGAAGATACCCTACTGGCGTTCGATTTTCCGGCGATTGGACGCAAGAAAGTCCCCGCATGAAGGCCTGCGACACCATTGGTCGCGACCGGCCGCGATTTCGGCGTCTGCACATTGGGTTATTGACCGCGCTCACCGTGCCGCCTGCCCGCGACGCGGCACGGCGACATCACCGGTAATTGGTTTCTGACCTCGCTTTTCCGCAGTGCCACCGTGGCATTTCGCCCCGGGCGCGGCCGGCGTCAACCTTACGCGCCTCATCGCGAACGGCCGGACCGGGACCACGCCGTCAAGGGTGCGCCGCGAGCGGCGCACCCTTGACGGCGTGGTCCCGGTCCGGCAGCTGCTTGAGGTGCGTAAGGCTGACCAGGAGCAAGGGGCTCCCGGCGTCGCCGCCCGTGGCATCGGGATCGGCCTCATGCAATTTGTGGCATGACGAGGTGACGTGGTGGCCAAGGATGCGCCGCACCCCAAGCCGGTACGCTGGATCAGGTCGAGCCGCGATAACATGCGGCCGTTCCCGGAACCCGCGCGCCTTCGCGTCGGCGACGCGCAGTGGGAGGCGCAGCTCGGAGGTAAGGCGCCCTGGGCCACGCCACACCACGAGATCGCGCTGATCGAGCAGCGGCGCAAGCGGGCGAGAGAGGATCACGAGCAATGGCTGGCCAGCACGAAGATGACCTCACGGTGACCCCAGGCTCCGGCAATGTGTTCGCTGATTTCGGAGTCGCCGAACCGGAGGAGGAACTGGCGAAGGCCCAGCTTGCCGTCCACATCCGCGACGCGATCAAACGTCGGCACCTCACCCAGGCCGAGGCCGCCCGGCTGGTCGGGCTCGATCAGCCGAAAATCTCCGCGCTGATGAACGGAAGGCTGACCGGTTTCTCCAGCGACCGGCTGCTCCGCTGCCTCACCGCGCTCGGCCAGGACGTGGACATCGTCGTTCGGCCCAGGACTAAGAGTCCCTTTCAAAAGCCCTTGTACTTTGATTCGCTTCGATTCATGAAGGGGTATGCCCGCGCCCCAACTCTCCGACAGCCTGTGGTCGATCCTCGAGCCTTTGCTCCCTCCGCCGCGCCCGCGGCCGAAGGGTGGCCGGCCGCCGATCTCGGCGCGCGCCGCACTGACGGGCATTCTGTTTGTGCTGCGCAGCGGCATTCCCTGGGAGATGCTACCTCTCGAGATGGGCTGCGGCTCTGGGGTAACCTG
>DATKQI010000045.1:0-2324 GCA_035532755.1 Acetobacteraceae bacterium | reverse complement strand
GAAGCCGCCGCCACGGGCCTGCCGCTGCTGCGCCCGCCGATGCTGCATTTCCCGGCCGACCGCGCGCTGTGGGGATTGCACGACCACGTCATGCTCGGCCCCGATCTGCTGCTGGCACCGGTGCACAAGCCGGATGCGGCGCGGTGGGAGGTGCGGCTGCCGGCGGGCGCGGATTGGGTGCATGTGTGGAGCGGCACGCACTTCGCCGGCGGACAGAGCGTGCGCGTGGCGGCATCCATTGGCGCGCCGCCGGCATTCCTGCGCGCGGACAGCACATCAACCGAACTGCGGCAAGCGCTTGGGGCGTTCGCCGCCGCGCTGTGAACCCTATGCCGCCACGTCCGCGTGGAAGGTGTTGCCGGCGGTGGTTTCCCGCACATGCCCCGCGCGGATGACGAAATCGCCGAAGTGCTCGCCCGCCCGGCGGTTGCCGGCATAATCCTCCAGCAGCGGCGCGAGGGCTGCGATGATCGCCTCGTGGCCCACGTCCTTCCGGTACAGCTTGTTCAGCCGCGTGCCGTCGAACGCGCCGCCGAGGTAGAGGTTGTAGAGACCGGGGTTGCGGCCGACCAGCGCGATCTCCGCCAGGTACGGCCGGGCGCAGCCGTTCGGGCAGCCGGTCATGCGGATGGTGATCTCGTCATCGCGCAGGCCGGTGCGGTCGAGAACCGATTCCAGCGCGGTGATCAGATCGGGCAGATAGCGTTCGCTCTCGGCTAGGGCGAGGCCGCAGGTGGGCAGCGCGACGCAGGCCATCGCGCTCGCCCGCAACCCGCTGGAGGCGCCGAGCAGGCCATGATCGCGCAGCAGCGCCTCGATCGCGGCGCGCTGCGCGGGGCGGATGCCGGCGATGACGAGGTTCTGGTTCGGCGTGATGCGGAAGCGCCCGGCATGGATGCGCGCGATGGCGGCAAGCCCGGTGCGGATCCGCCGTGCCGGCGTGTCGTGCACGCGGCCGTTCTCGATGAACACCGTATGGTGCCATGATCCGTCCTCGCCTTCCGCCCAGCCGTATGCGTCGCCGGTGCCCGCGAAGGCCACGGGGCGCGATGCGGCGAGCGCGAAGCCGAGGCGCGCTTCCACCTCGGCGCGGAACCACGCAAGCCCGCGGTCCTCGATCGTGTATTTCAGCCGCGCGTGCTTGCGGTTCACCCGATCGCCGAAATCGCGCTGCACCATCAGCACCTTCTCGGCCACCGCCACCACCTGGTCCGGCGTGCAGAAGCCCAGCATCTCGGCGGTGCGGGGGAACGTTTCGGTCTCGCCATGGGTCATGCCCATGCCGCCGCCCACCACCACGTCGTAGCCCGCGATCGCGCCGTTCTCGACCACGGCGATGAAACCGAGGTCCTGCGAGAACACATCGATATCGTTGCGCGGCGGGATGGCGACGCCGATCTTGAACTTGCGCGGCAGATAGGTCGCGCCATAGATCGGTTCCGCCTCCGGCTCCCCGCCGGCCACGCGCTCCCCGTTCAGCCAGATTTCGTGATACGCGCCGGTTTTCGGCAGCATGTGCAGCCCGAGCGTGCAGGCCAGATCGTACGCCTGCCGATGGAGTGCGCCCTGTTCGGGATTCACCGCGCACATCACGTTGCGGTTCACGTCGCCGCAGGCGGCGATGGTGTCCAGCAGCGCATCGTTGATCGCCTGGATGGCGGGGCGAAGATTGGATTTGATGATGCCGTGGAACTGGATGGTCTGGCGCGTGGTCAGCCGCAGCGTGCCGTTCGCCCGCTCCCCGGCCAGCGTGTCCATGGCGAGCCATTGCGCCGGCGTGATCACCCCGCCCGGGATGCGCACGCGCGCCATGAAGCTGAACGCCTTTTCCATCTTCTTGCGGCCGCGCTCGGGGCGAAGGTCCCGGTCATCCTGCTGGTAGATGCCGTGGAACTTCGTCAGCTGCGTATCATCTTCGGCCAGGGCGCCGGTGATCGCCTCGCGCAGCCCTTCGGAGATGCCGCCGCGCAGAAAGCGGCTCTGTTCCTTGATCGTCTCGTTCTTCGACAGCTCGGCCATCGTCTTCGTCCGCCTCAGTACACGTCACGCAGGTAGCGGCCCTCGCGGCGCAGCGCGTCGAGCTTCGCCGAGCCGTCGCCGCCGCCGTCTTCGGCCAGCACGCGGACGAGCGTCGCATGCACATCCTTCGCCATCGCTGCCGCATCGCCGCACACGTAGATCGCGGCCCCCGCCCCGATCCAGGCGCGCAGATCGGCCCGCTGCTCCCAGAGCCGGTGCTGCACGTGGATGCGCTCCGGCTGGTCGCGGGAGAAGGCGAGGTCGATCCGGTTCAGCACGCCGCTCTTCAGCCATTCCTGCCATTC
>DATKQI010000044.1:0-2315 GCA_035532755.1 Acetobacteraceae bacterium | reverse complement strand
CTCGGCTACCACGGCACCCATGTCCCGCCGGTGATCCTGCGCAACGTGCTGGAGAACCCCGGCTGGTACACCGCCTACACCCCCTACCAGGCCGAGATCGCGCAGGGGCGGCTGGAGGCGCTGGTGAACTTCCAGACCATGGTCTGCGAGCTGACCGGCCTGCCGATCGCCAATGCCTCCCTGCTCGACGAGGCGACGGCGGCGGCCGAGGCGATGTCCATGGCGCATGCCGTGGCGCGGGCGAAATCGGACGTGGTGATGGTCGCGGCCGACCTGCATCCGCAGACCCGCGCCGTGCTGGCCACGCGCGCCGCGCCGCTGGGGCTGCGGCTGGCGGATGTCGCGCCCGGGGATGCGGCGGCGATTGCCGCGGCAAAACCCTTCGCCGTGGTGTTGCAATACCCCGGCAGCACCGGCGCGCTGCGCGATATCGGCCCCGAGATCCGGGCGGTGCAGGCGGAAGGCGGGCTTGCCATCGTCTGCGCCGATCTGCTCGGCCTCGTCCTGCTCACCCCGCCCGGAGAGATGGGGGCGGATGTGGTGGTGGGGTCGGCGCAGCGGTTCGGCGTGCCGATGGGCTTCGGCGGGCCGCATGCCGGATTCTTCGCCACGCGCGATGCGTTCAAGCGCCACATGCCCGGGCGGCTGGTCGGCGTGTCGGTCGATGCCGCCGGGGCGCCCGCCATGCGGCTCGCCTTGCAGACGCGCGAGCAGCATATCCGCCGCGAGAAGGCGACATCCAACATCTGCACCGCGCAGGTGCTGCTGGCGGTGATGGCGGCGATGTACGCCGTGTGGCACGGCCCCGAGGGCCTCGGCCGCATCGCCCGGCGGGTGAACCTCCAGGCGCGGCTGCTGGCCGACGCGGCGCGGTGCGGCGGGTTCGCCCTGCGGCATGCGCAGTTCTTCGACACCATCGCGATCGAGGCCGGAGGCCGGGCGGATGCGCTGATGGCGGCCGCGCGGGAGGCGGGGTTCGATCTGCGCCGGATCGACGCCACCGGCATCGGCATCGCGCTGGACGAGACCGTGACCCGCGCGGAGCTTGCGCGGCTTTCCGCGCTGCTGGGCGGCGGGCTGGACGCCGCGCCCGAGAGCATTCCGGCCGCCCTGTCGCGCCGCGGGGCGCTGCTGCCGCAGACGGTGTTCAACAGCCACCGCGCCGAGCACGAGATGCTCCGCTACCTCAAGCGGCTGGAGGACAAGGATGTCGCGCTGAACCGCAGCATGATCCCGCTCGGCTCCTGCACGATGAAGCTGAACGCGACGGCGGAGATGATCCCGGTGACGCTGCCGGGCTTCGCCGACATCCACCCCTTCGCCCCCGCCGACCAGACGGAAGGTTATGCCGCGCTGATCCGCACGCTGGGTGAATGGCTGATGGCGGTGACCGGGTTCGCCGGCGTGTCGCTCCAGCCCAATGCCGGATCGCAGGGCGAGTACGCAGGGCTGCTCGCGATCCGCGCCTTCCATGCGGCGCGCGGCGACGGGCATCGGGACGTATGTCTGATCCCGGCGAGCGCGCACGGCACCAATCCGGCCTCCGCGACCATGGCCGGCTACCGCGTGGTGGTGGTGGGCTGCGACCGGGAAGGCAACGTCGATCTCGCCGATTTGCGGGCGAAGATCGGCCAGCATGCGGGAAACCTTGCCGCGCTGATGATCACCTACCCCAGCACGCATGGCGTGTACGAGGCGGCGATCCGCGACATCTGCGCCGCGGTGCATGATGCGGGCGGGCAGGTGTACATGGACGGGGCGAACATGAACGCCCAGGTGGGGCTGACCAGCCCCGCCGCGATCGGGGCGGACGTGTGCCACCTGAACCTGCACAAGACCTTCTGCATCCCGCACGGCGGCGGCGGCCCGGGCGTGGGGCCGATCGGCGTGGCGGCACACCTGCTGCCGCACCTGCCCAACCATCCGCTGCGCGCGGATGCGGGGCCGGCGAGCGGCTACGGCCCCGTGTCGGCCGCACCCTTCGGCAGCGCACTGATCCTGCCGATCAGCTACGCCTACATCCGCATGATGGGACCGGCCGGGCTGACGCGCGCGACCGAGGTTGCGATCCTGAACGCGAACTACATCGCCGCGCGGCTGCAAGCACATTATCCGGTGCTGTACGCCGGCGCGAACGGGCGCGTGGCGCATGAATGCATCATCGACTGCCGGCCCTTCCAGGCCGAGGCCGGCGTGATGGTGGAGGATGTCGCCAAGCGGCTGCAGGATTTCGGCTTCCACGCGCCCACCATGTCCTGGCCGGTGCCGGGGACGCTGATGATCGAGCCCACCGAGAGCGAGAGCCAGGCGGAGAT
>DATKQI010000043.1:0-10464 GCA_035532755.1 Acetobacteraceae bacterium | reverse complement strand
ATGCTCGTCGAACTCCCAGTTCTCGTTCCCGTAGGAGCGGAACCAGTTGCCCGAATCGTCATGCCATTCGTAGGCGAACCGGACGGCGATCCGGTTGTCCCGCCAGACCCAGAGTTCCTTGATGAGGCGATACTCCAGCTCCTTCGCCCATTTCCGTTGCAGGAACGCGACGATGGCGGCGCGGCCGTGGATGAATTCGGCGCGGTTCCGCCAGCGGCTGTCTTCGGTATAGGCCGCGGCGACGCGTTCGGGGTCGCAGGTGTTCCAGCCGTTCTCGGCGCCACGCACCTTCTGCACGGCGGTCTCGAAGGTGAAGGGCGGCAGGGGCGGGCGGTCGGGCATGGTGTTCCTCCGGTGGCGGTCGGGGCGGATCATGCTCTAGATAGGGCCAGCCGGGCGAAGTGCCGACTCTTCATCCGTCATGCCGGTGCAGGCTGGCATCGAGGCTCGCGCGCCCAGGTTTCGCGACCTGAATGCCTGGACCCCGGCCTTCGCCGGGGTGACGGGGAGGGCGGGGCGGGCCGTGCCGCGCCTTGTTCGCGCCGCCACACCTGCCTCTCCACCGTCATGCCGGCGCAGGCCGGCATCCAGGCTCGCGCGCCCCGGTGCATCGGGAGCCCTGGACTCCGGCTTTCGCCGGAGTGACGGCAGTAGGGCAATCCTTTCGCCGCTTGGTATAAGGCCACATATCGAACAGCCGATCGGATGCCCCGCCATGTCCCTCGCCACCGCCGCCGTCCCCGCAACCCCGGTTGCCGCCGAAACCGCCGCCATCCTCCGCCGCCTCGGCGTGGGGTCCGCGCGGCTGGGCGGCACGCTTGCCGTGCATTCCCCCATCGACGGCGCGGAGATCGCGCGCGTGGTGGAGCAGGGGCCGGAAGATGTCGCCGCCGCCATCGGCCGCGCGCAGGCGGCGTTCCTGGCCTGGCGGGAGGTGCCCGCCCCGCGCCGCGGCGAACTCGTGCGCCTGCTGGGCGAGGAACTGCGCGCGGCGAAGGCCGATCTCGGCCGGCTGGTGAGCCTGGAGAACGGCAAGATCCTGCAGGAAGGGCTGGGCGAGGTGCAGGAGATGATCGACATCTGCGATTTCGCCGTGGGCCTGTCCCGCCAGCTCTACGGGCTGACCATCGCGACCGAGCGCGCCGGCCACGCGATGCGGGAGACCTGGCATCCGCTCGGCCCGGTGGGCGTGATCAGCGCGTTCAACTTCCCGGTCGCCGTATGGTCGTGGAACGCGGCACTCGCCTACGTGTGCGGCGATTCCGTGGTGTGGAAGCCCTCGGAGAAAACGCCGCTGACCGCGCTGGCGACGGAGGCGCTGCTGCATCGCGCCATCGCCCGCTTCGGCGATGCCCCGGAAGGGCTGCTGGAAGTGATCCTGGGCGGCAGTGCCGCGGGGGAGGCGCTGGTGGACGATCCGCGGCTGCCGTTGGTCTCCGCCACCGGGTCCACCCGCATGGGCCGGGCGGTGGGGCCGCGGCTGGCGCGCCGCTTCGCCCGCGCGCTGCTGGAACTGGGCGGCAACAACGCCATGGTGGTGTGCCCCTCGGCCGATCTCGATCTGGCGGTGCGCGCCATCGTGTTCGCCGCCGTCGTCACCGCCGGGCAGCGCTGCACCACGCTGCGCCGGCTGATCGTGCATGCGGATGCCTATGATGCGCTGATCGCGCGGCTGAAGCGCGCCTATGCCTCCGTCACCGTCGGCGATCCGCTGGCGGACGGCACGCTGGTCGGCCCGCTGATCGACGATGCCGCGTGGCAGGCCATGCAGGCCGCGCTGGCGGAGGCGCGCGCCGCCGGCGGGGCGGTGGCGGGCGGGGAGCGGGTGCGCCAGGATGCGGCACCCGATGCCTGTTACGTGCGCCCCGCTCTGGTGGAGATGCCGGCGCAGGCCGAGGTGGTGAAGCGCGAAACCTTCGCGCCGATCCTGTACGTGCTGAAATACCGGGACTTCGCGGAGGCCATCCGCCTGCACAACGACGTGCCGCAGGGCCTGTCCTCCTCCATCTTCACGACGGACCTGCGGGAGGCGGAACGGTTCCTTTCCGCCACCGGCAGCGATTGCGGCATCGTGAACGTGAACATCGGCCCGAGCGGGGCGGAGATCGGCGGGGCGTTCGGCGGGGAGAAGGAGACCGGCGGCGGCCGCGAATCCGGCTCGGATGCGTGGAAGGCCTATATGCGCCGCGCCACCAACACGGTGAACTACTCGGCCGCGCTGCCGCTGGCGCAGGGGATACGGTTCGAGGTGGATGCGTAGGGGCGCACCGGCCCTCCCCCGTCACCCCGGCGAAGGCCGGGGTCCAGGCGTGCGGGTGGCGGGCAGGACGGGCGCGCCGGTTTCGCGCAGCCGCCGCGGCGGCCAGCCGTGCCCGCGCAGCAGCCGTTGCACCGGCCGGTCGATCAGGGCGGCGAGCAGGAAGGCGGCGGCGAGCGTGCCGGCCAGCAGCAGCGGGCCTTCCGCCCGCCCGGCCCAGCCCAGCAGCGGGCGCAGCGCGCCGACGATGGGCATGTGGCTGAGGTACAGCGGGTAGGACAGCGCGCCGGCCACCAGCGCCCAGCGCCCCAGCCGCAGTTCCAGCGCCCTGTCGCGTTCCAGCGATGAACAGCCGAGGATGATCGCGCCGTACGCCGCCCCGTAGATCGGCCGCGCGATGGCCGGGCCGTAGCGCATTCCCCAGCCGTCCTGCCCCAGCCGCCACAGCAGCAGCGCGATCCCCGCCGCCAGCACCGCCTGCGCGGCGCGCCGGGGCAGGTGCCACCGCCGGTAGGCATAGCCGGCGGCGAGCCCGGCCATGAATTCGAAGGTGAACGGGCTGAACAGCGCCACCTGCACGAGTGCGAGGTAGAAATTGGTGCTGAGGATGTGCGCGCCGGCGGCCAGCAGGATGGTGCCCAGCAGCCACGCCGCCAGGATCGGCACGCCCGCGTAGGGCAGCAGGGCGAGGGCGAACATCAGGTAGAACGTCACCTCGTGCCGCAGGGTCCAGGCCACCGGCAGCAGGTCCTGCCCGCGCGCGACCAGCCATGTCTGCCAGTTGATGTTCGTGACCGGGGAGAGGCTGATCCAGGTGATGAGGTGTGTCGGCGTGATGTCTCCCCCGCCCAGGTTCTGCATCACGAGCACGGCGAGGATGATCCAGTACAGCGGATAGATCCGGCAGAACCGCTTCCACAGGAACGCCGGCACGCGCCCGGCATGGCCGAAATCCCCGCCGTGCACCAGCATCATCACGAAGCCGCTGAGCACGAAGAAGAACTCCACCCCCGGCCCGCCGGGAAACACCGTGCTCCGGCCGGCCCACAGCGTGCCCGAGATGTGCGCGAGCACGACCGACAAGGCGGCGAGCCCTCGCATCAGTTCGATCCCGCGCAGCTTCATCCGGGGGCGTGCCTTGTCATGGACCGCCCCACCGATGCCGCCGCAGCGGGGCGCGGTCAAGGGGCGGTGGCGGCGGGAGTGTTCCGGCCCGGATTTCCGCCGCCGACCAAGGCTGTGTGGAAGCGGCCCGAACTGATAGAGTGATTGCCGGCCTGGAGGACGCTGGGCATGCAGCGTTTTATCAAGGGTGAGGCCGCCGGCAGGCGGCCGGCGCATCATCCTGCCACGCTCGACAGCACCTCCTGGAATTGATTGTCAGAAAATCAGGGAGATACAGACATGCCAGACAAACCGACCATCATCCTGGTGCACGGCTTCTGGGGCGGAGCGGCGCACTGGAGCAAGATTATCGTCAGGCTTGCACGGAAGGGGTATCAATCCGTCCATGCGGTCGAGAATCCCCTGACATCGCTTGCCGATGATGCCGAACGAACCCGCAAGATGATCGCGCAGCAAAAGGGGCCGGTTCTCCTGGTTGGACATTCTTACGGCGGCGCAGTGATCACGGAAGCCGGCGATCAGCCAAACGTGACCGGTCTGGTATTTATTGCGGCCTTCGCCCCCGATGCGGGTGAAAGCCCGGGCGGCATAACGGCGAAAAACCCGCCTGTGGCCGCGCCGAACCTCGCTCCAGACAGTGATGGATACCTTTGGATCAGGCAGGACAAATTCCACGAGAGCTTTTGTCAGGACCTGCCGGCAGATGAAGGTCTGGTGATGGCGGTCACGCAAAAGGCGCCTGTCGCCAGCACCTTTGCGGACAATGTTACAGCCGCCGCATGGAGGAAAAAACCATCCTGGTACCAGATTTCCAGTGAAGACCGGATGATCTCTCCGGAAAACGAGAAGTGGATGGCTGGACGCCTTGGCGCGAGGAAAACCATTACCCTGAAGGCCAGTCATGCCTCGCTCGCATCCATGCCTGACGAGGTGGCCGCTCTGATCGACGAAGCAGCCACCGCTGCCGCAACCTGAAATGTGCCTGTTCACGCCCTCGATCTTCAGCCTCCGGCGCGCCTATGCGCCATCTGCTTCGTGCACGTGCGGATGACGTTTGGCCTGTTTTGCGGGCGCGCTGCGCAGGAGGTCGATATCGAAACGGACGCAATCGCCGCGATAGATCACCTCGGCGAGATAGATGACGAGGCCGGCCCGGTTCTCGACGATGTACCGGGCTTCGGCGGTGGGGGAGTTGAGCGCGATGCGCAGCCGTTCGCTCGTCTCCGGGCCGGCGTTGCCGACGACGATGCTGATCTGGGCGCGGCCGATGTCGGCCTGCTCCCGCTGGAGCAGCAGCGGCAGGGCGGTGCGGGTCTTGTACTCCTGCGGCGCCTTTTCGAAGATCGTGCGTTCGAGATGCACCGCGGCGACGGCGAACGGCTCGCCCGACCGGTACTGGACGCTGAGCAGGGGCTGATAGTCCGGGGCAAGCCGCCCGTCGCCCGGGAGCAGGGCGGGCAGGGCGGGCGGGTTCCTGAAGGCGATGAAGCGGGGGACGTGGGTGCTGATGGCCTGGACCAGGCTCTCGATATCCACCGTGAGATGCAGCCAGCGCCGTTCGCGCATGTGCTGGCTGACGAAGGTGCCGCGGCCCTGCTGGCGCGAGACGAGGCCCTCCTTCTCCAGCATTTCCACCGCTTGGCGGACGGTGACGCGGGCGACGCCGAATTCCTGCTCCAGCGCATCGAGCGTGGGCATTTTCTGGCCCGGCCGGAAATGGCCGTCCGCGATCCGGTTGCGCAGCAATGTGGCGACCTGGATGTAGAGCGGGATCGGGCTGCGCTCGAACATCTGCGGGCGGGCGTCGGCGGAGCGCGGGCGGGTCTGGGCTTTTGGCTTGGCAGGCATTCTTTCAGTGCATCCTGTGCTCGGTCTTTCGTCATGCCGGCGAAGGCCGGCATCCAGGCGCGCCGCTCCGGCCGTCCGGCACGCGCGCCTGGACCCCGGCTTTCGCCGGGGTGACGGGGAGGGGCGGGGCGTGCCGGCGAAGGCCGGCATCCTTAGCGGATCGGGGATGCGAACTCCAGTTGTTCACCCGGCCGGGCCGATCTCGCCGCGTTCGATCGTGTAGAGCTGGTCCACCAGCGGCAGAAGCAGCGCGGGGTTCGATTCGGTGATGAGGATGGCCAGTTCCGGGCGCCGCAGGCGCAGCGCCCTCAGCGCCTCGGCATAGCGCCGCGCGAGCGCGGGGGCGAGGCCCTGGAACGGCTCGTCGAGCAGGAGGAGGCGGTCGCCGATCATCAAGGCGCGGCCGAGGGCCGCCATCTTCTGCTGGCCGCCGCTGAGCAGCCCGGCCGGGCGCTGTTCGAGGGCCGTGAGTTCCGGCAGAAGCTCCCGCACCGCGGCGAGCCGCCGTGCGATCTCGGCGGCGGAGAAGGCCGAAACCTCCGCCGGCAGCCTCAGGTTCTCCACGACATTGAGCGCGGTGATGAGCCGCCGGTCCTCCGGCGCGAAGCCGATGCCGAGGCGCGCCCGCTCGGCCGGGGGCAGCCGGTCGATCGGGTTGCCGTCCAGGAGGATCCGGCCGCGACTGCGCGCGACACCCATGATGGCGCGCAGCGTGGTCGTCTTGCCCGCGCCGTTGTGGCCGGCGAGGCCGACGGTCCTGCCGGAAGGAACCTCGAAGCTCACGTTGCGCAGCACGCGCGCGCCCCCGAGCGTGACATCGAGGCCCGAGACCGCGAGCATGACGGGCCGCCCGCTCCCAGGGCCGCTCACAACACGCGCGCCTTCACTTCGGGATCGGCCAGGACCTTCTCGGGGGTGCTGAGGCGGAACACCTCGCCATCGACCCACACGGCCACGCGGTCCGCGAAGCGGGCCACCACGTCCATGTCGTGCTCCACGAACACCGCACTGACCCTGCGCGCGCGCAGGACGGTGACGAGCCGCGTCATCAGGTCGAGCTTCTCGGAACTGCTGACGCCGCTGGTCGGCTCGTCGAGCAGGATGAGCTTGGGCCGGAGCGCGAGCGCCATGGCGACATCGAGGAGTTTGCGGGCGCCCTCGGGGATCGAGCGGGCAGGAAGTGCCGCGAGCGCGCCGAGATCGAAGAACCTCAGCAGCTCGGCGGCCTCCTCGGCGGATTGCGGCGATTCGAGAGGGCGGAACGGGCTCCAGAAGCCGCCCCGCGCGGCCGCGTGGGCGAAGCGGATATGGTCGTCGACACGGCGGTGCGGGAAAAGCTGGGGATGCTGGAACGCCCGGGCGACGCCAAGGCGCGTGATCTCCCGCGGCTTCAGCCCGATGATCGAGCGCCCGGCAAGGCGGATATCGCCGCCCTGCGGCCTGAAATAGCCTGTGCACATGTTGAGGAAGGTGCTTTTGCCGGCACCGTTCTGGCCGATGATGGCGAGGATCTCGCCCTCGGCGACGGCGAGGCTCACGTCATGCACCGCGCGGATGCCGCCGAAGCGGAGAAACAGATGCTCGGCCTCCAGGACAGGGGTGGCGTTCATGCCCGGCGCCGGCGCAGCGAAGCGGATCGCCAGCTTTCCGGCAGGCCCGCAAAGCCGCTGCGGGCGAAGCGGACGATCAGGAGAATGACCACCCCGAGAACGATCTCCCAGCTGTTGCTGAGGTATCGTGCCGCGCCGATGTTCAGGAATTCGTAGACCACCGCGCCGAGATAGGGCCCGACGACCCCGCGGCCGCCGAGAACCGCGATCACGACGAAGGTGGTGGAGGTGGTCCAGAAGAACGAATCCGGCGCCACATGCCCCACCGCGCTCGCCGCCACCGCGCCGCCGAACCCCGCCAACAGGCCGGAGATGACATAGGCTTGCAGAAGGACGCGATTTGCGGAGATGCCGAGATACTCGATGCGGATTTCACAGTCCTCGACGGCGCCGAGGCCCCACCCTGCCGGGGTCCGGCGATAGCGGTGCAGGAACGCACCGAACAGGACCGATCCGCCCAGGCAGACGTAGAACAGGAGCAGCCCGAATTGCCGGGCGCCAAGGGCGTATCCGAACATTCCGTCAACCGGCACCGGCAGCCCGTCGGAGCCGCCCGAGAAGGAGTACGATTTGAGCAGAAGCGAGTAGGCGACCATCGATATCGCGAGGTTGAGCATGGCGAAGAAGACGCCGCGGTAGCGCACCATGAACAGGCCGACGATGCCGGCGGCCAGCGCGCCGGCGGCGGCGCCGAGGGCCACCAGCAGGATGCCGAAATGGCCGAACGACGGCGCGAGGGCCGCCACGGCATAGCTGCCGACACCGTAGAACAGCGCGTGGCCGAACGAGATCAGGCCGGCTTCGAGCAGCAGCGAGACGCCGACGCCGGCCGCCCCGGCGGCGAGCACGATGGTGAACTGGAAGGTGTTCGAAGGCAGGAGCAGCGGCAAGACCGCGCAGACGGCGAGCAGGGATGCGAGCGCGACGGCATTGTTGGCGCGCATGTCAGATCCTCCGCCGCCGGTCGGTGCCGAACAGGCCGATCGGACGGACGAGCAGGACGAGGAGCATGATGAGGTAGGGCGCGATCGTATCCAGGACCGGCAGGAAGAACACGGCCCACGAATGCGCGACGCCGATCAGGATGGCGGCGACGGCGGTACCCTCGATCTGCCCGAGGCCGGCGGTGGCGACAACCGCGAAGGAGAGCACCGTGATATCGGCGCCGATGCCGATGCTCACGCCGGTGGCCGAGGATGCGAGCGCACCGCCGAGGGCGGCGAGCGCCGCGCCCAGGGTGAACGTCAGGGTCTGCATGCGCGCGACGCGGACGCCCATCGTCGCCGCCGTTTCGGCATCCTCGGCAACCGCGACGAGGCACCGGCCGGTCCTGGTCCTGGCGAGAAAGAGCCTGAGGAGAACAAGGGTGATCGCGGCGACCGGGATGAGAAGAAGCTGGTAGTTCGTATGGAAGATGCCGCGGATGCGGGTTGACCCGAGCAGGCCGAGCGCGCCGCCGGAATAGTAGGGCTGCGTGCCGAAGACCAGCTTCTGGCCGTCTTCAAGCATCAGAAACACGGCATAGGTGGCGAGGAGCTGGATGTTCTCGCGCCGCGAGAGAGGCTCGATCTCGAAGCTCCAGTGCAGCAGGACGCGCTCGACGAACGGGCCGAGGACGACCCCGACCGCGATCGCGGTCAGCACCAGGGCCGGATAGATGAGCAGGCGGGGAAGGCCGGCGGCGCCGAGCAGGGTCCAGACAAGGGCCGCCATGAACGCGCCGATGGCATAGAAGCTGCCATGGGCCACGTTCAGGATCTTCAGGACCCCGAAAACGAGGCTGAGGCCGACGGCGACCAGGAACAGGGTGGCCCCCGAGGTCAGCCCGTCGATGGTCGCGGAAATGAACTGTGCAAACATGTTCCGGAACGGCTCCAGGGGGCACACGGCTCCGCGCCGACGCTGGCGCGGAGCCCGAAGCGAGGCGCGATCAGGGCGTGTAGGTTTTCGGCGCCGGCACCTTGGCGAGCGCGGCGGGCGTGAGCTTCCCGATCCAGGCGGCGTTGCTTTGCCCGACCGGTGCGAGGATCATGCCGGGGGGAAACTCGATGATCTTGTTGAACACCGCGAACGGATACCCGGCGGTGTGGACCGAAACGCCGTCCATCTCCGCAACGGCCGCGACATGGTCGCTGCGGATCGTGAATGTTCCCTGCGCCGTGGTCACGTGGACACCGACCAGGGCGTGCGCGACCTGGGCCGAGGTCGGCCACTTGCCTCCGCCGCTCTTGATGGCGGCCTCATACCCGGCTTTCAGGGCGAGAATCGCCCGCTGGATCGTGAAGGGATAGGGCGCGACGGGATAGGAGTGGAACTTCTTGTGGTAGGCATCGATGAAAGCCGCCACGCCGGGATTGGAGATCTTCCCGGGGTGCATCAGATAGCCATGCTCGGCACCGACGATGACGCCGTCGGGGATCGCCCGCAGCGCCTCGATCCCGCCTTGCGTCCCGACCGGCAGCGCGAAGAGGCTCTGCTTGAAGGAGCCCTGGGCAGCGCCCTGCTGGATGAGCGCCACCACGTCTCCACCCCAGAGGCTGGAGAAGACGAGGCTGGAATGCTCCCCCTGCAAGCGCGACAATTCGCTCGTGTAGTGGCCGGAGAAGAGAGCCGGAAACAGCGAGGTTCCGAACTTCACGCCCGGGTTGAGACGCCGCATCGCCAGGGTGAAGTACTTCCATTCGTCACGGCCGAACGCGTAATCCGGGTTGAGGCCGGCGATGGTCTTCAGGTGGGGGTGCAGCTTCGAGACGTAGAGCGCCATCGCGAGCGCGTTCGCGGACGCGGGCGGTATGGTGTGGAAGATCCATTCGTTGGCCGGCCCTTTGTAGAGGGCGTTGCTGTTGCAATCGGAGAAGATCGTGAGCGCATGGAGGGTCTCGGCAACCGGCTCGACCGCGAGGCAGTCGGCGCTCGAGGCGTAGCCGAGAACGGCCGCGACCTGGCCGGCGACGGAGCGGAACTCGGCCACCTGCTTGGTCGGCCCGCCGGACTCGTCGATGTACTGGGCCTGGAGCGGCACGCCGCCGATGCCGCCCGCCTTGTTGATCGCGGCGATGGCGAGCTTCGCCGAATCCACGGTCGGGCCTCCCACCACGGCGCCGGAGCCGGAGAAGAAGGTCACGATGGCGATTTTCAGCGTCTTGGGCTTCGCCGTGGCGGCGTGGCCCGCAAGGGGGCCGGCCACCATGGCCAATGCCAGTGCCGCGGCGATCCTCGGTATTCGTTTCATGGCGTGTTCTCCCTGTTTCAACTGACGTCTGTGTTCAGTCGCCTTTCGCGGACAAGGCTTGTTGGCCCTGCCGCGTGAAGATCAATGGCCGGGTCCGGGCGGCGGGTCTGGCTGCCGGCCCGCGCCGGGGTGGCGGTGGTTGGGGGCGGGTGGTGTGGTGCGACCAAGGTGCGGGACGGCATGCCCGGCCCCCACCCGTCACCCCGGCGAAAGCCGGGGTCCAGGCGTGCGTGTGGCGGACCGGGCACGTGGGCCTGGATGCCGGCCTTCGCCGGCATGACGGTGGTTGGGGGCGGGTGGTGTGGTGTGAATGAGGTGCGGGACGGCATGCCCGGCCCCCACCCGTCACCCCGGCGAAGGTGTTTTATCTCGGCTGATTGTGTAGAGTTGCC
>DATKQI010000042.1:0-3222 GCA_035532755.1 Acetobacteraceae bacterium | reverse complement strand
GCCGGCGTGCGCGGGGTCGAGGGGCGGTTCGCCCGCGGCGATGCGGTGCGCGTGTGCGGGCCGGGCGGGACGGAGCTGGCGCGCGGCCTGATCGCCTACGGCAGCGAGGATGCGCGGCGCATCATCGGCCACCGTTCGGAGGAGATCGAGGCGCTGCTGGGCTGGCGCGGGCGGGACGAGCTGATCCACCGGGACGATCTGGTGCTGCTGCAGCAATGATTGATCTTCGCCGCGCGGGCGGGCAAGAACAGCGACCGGAGCAGGAACGATGCATATCGAAACCGACCCCGCCGCCACAAGCCTGAGGCCCGCCGCCATCGCGGCCCGCGCGGCGGCGGCACGGCTTGCCGTCAGCAGCGCCGCCCTGCGCAATGCCGCGCTGCATGCCGCCGCCGCCGCCATCCGCGACGATGCGGATGCGATCCTGGCCGCCAACGCCACCGACCTCGCGGCCGCCGAAGGCAATGCCGCCTTCCGCGACCGGCTGATGCTGAACCCGGCGCGCGTCGCCGCCATGGCGCAGGGGCTGGAGGACATCGCCGCCCTGCCCGATCCGCTCGGCCGGACGCTCGGGGAATGGACGCGCCCCAACGGGCTGCGCTTCCACCGCATCGCCACGCCGATCGGCGTGATCGGCATGATCTATGAAAGCCGCCCGAATGTCGGCGCCGATGCCGCCGGCCTGTGCCTGAAATCCGGCAATGCGGTGATTCTGCGCGGCGGATCGGAAAGCCTGCACAGCGCGCGGGCCATCCATGCCGCGATCGGCCACGGGATCGCCCAGGCCGGCCTGCCGGCCGAAGCGGTGCAGATCGCTCCCGGGCCGGACCGGGCCTATGTGGCGGCGATGCTGGGCGCGGCGGGGCTGATCGACCTGATCATCCCGCGCGGCGGCAAGGGGCTGGTGCGGCGCGTGCAGGCCGAGGCGCGGGTGCCGGTGCTGGCCCATGCGGAGGGGCTCTGCCACACCTACATCCATGCGGCGGCGGACCCCGCCATGGCCCGCCGCGTGCTGGCGAACGCGAAGATGCGGCGCACGGGCGTGTGCGGAGCCACCGAGACGCTGCTGATCGATGCCGCCGTCGCGCCGGGCCTGCTGCCGGACCTCGTGTCCGACCTGCGCGCGCTGGGCTGCGATTTCCGCGCCGATGAGAAGGCACGGGCTATCGTGCCGGACCTGCCGGCCGCCGACCCGGCGGATTTCGACACCGAATGGCTCGATGCGATCCTGTCGATCAAGGTGGTGGACGGCATGGATGCGGCACTGGCGCACATTGCCCGCCACGGCAGCGAGCACACCGATGCGATCATCACGCAGGACGAGGCCGCCGCCGAGACCTTCCTGCGCGGCCTGAACAGCGCGGTGGGCCTGTGGAATGCCTCCACGCAATTCTGCGACGGAGGGGAATTCGGCTTCGGGGCGGAGATCGGCATTGCGACAGGGCGGGTGCATGCGCGCGGGCCGGTCGGGCTGGAGCAGTTGACGACCTACCGCTACCTCGTCCGCGGCACCGGGCAGATCCGGCCCTGAGCCGCCCGCGCGCCCTGACGCAGACCGATGCCCTGCCCCGCTTCGGGGACCGCCGGCGCTTGCGGATCGGCCTGCTCGGCGGGTCGTTCAATCCGGCGCATTCCGGGCACCGCCACATCGCCATGCAGGCCCTGCGGCGGCTGCGGCTCGACCAGATCTGGCTGCTGGTCTCGCCGGGCAATCCGCTGAAACCGGCGCGGGGAATGGCGAGCCTGCCGGAACGCCTTGCGTCCGCCCGCGCCATCGCCGACGGGCGGCGCATCGTGGCCACCGCGATCGAGGCCGCGCTGCGAACGCGCTTCACGTTCGACACGCTGCGCGCCTTGCGGCGGCGCTTCCCCTGCGCCCGCTTCGTGTGGCTGATGGGGGCGGACAATCTGGTTCAGTTGCCACGCTGGTATCGCTGGCGCGACATTACGCGCGGCATGCCGGTCGCGGTACTGCCCCGGCCGTCGTACAATCACCGCGCCCTGGCCGGCCAGGGCGCACAGAGGCTGCGGTTTGCACGCCTGCGCCCGGCTGCCGCGCCGACGCTGGCGGACATGCCGCCGCCGGTCTGGACCTTTCTGCCGACGCCCCAGCACGCGGCGTCGGCCACTGCATTGCGTGCCGCAACCAGGGAGGACCGTCATCGCTCGTAAACCCACGGCAGAGCCGCCCGCCACGCGCCGGCGTGCCGCTCCGCGCAAGCCGCCGCAATCGCCGCCCGGCGTGCCCAAGGCCCCCGGCACCCCGCGCAAGAAAGCGACCATCGCCGGCCCGCGCCCGCAGCGCCGGGCCGCCGCCGAACCGTCGAAGCTCGACCGGCTCCAGGCACTGATCCTGGCCAGCCTGGAGGACGACAAGGCGGAAGCGATCGTCACGCTCGACCTTGCGGGCAAGGCCAGTTTCGCCGACCGGATGATGATCGCGACCGGCCTCGTCGATCGGCAGATCAGCGCCATGGCCACACATCTGGAAACGAAGCTGCGCGAGGCCGGGTTCGCCCGGCCGCAGATCGAAGGCGCCACCGGCACCGACTGGGTGCTGATCGATGCCGGAGACATCGTGGTGCACCTGTTCAAGCCGGATGCCCGCGCCCTGTACGCACTGGAGAAGATGTGGGGCGCGGACCTGGACGAACCAGCCGCGTGATCGTGCCGGTCCGGCCCCGCCGATGCCCGCTTCCCTCCGCCTGATCGCGGTCGGGCGCCTGCGTGGCGGGCCGGAGGCGGAATTGTTCGCCCGCTACGCCGCCCGCCTGCGCCCCCCGCTCGATGTGACGGAGGTGCCGGAAGCCCGCGGCAGTGCAGCCGAGATCAAGCGGCGCGAGGGGGCTGCCCTGCTCGCGGCACTGCCGCCGCAGGCGTTCGCCATCGCGCTCGATCTCGGCGGCACCGCGCCGGACAGCCCGGGCCTGGCGCAATGGCTCGTGCGCTGGGCCGGGCTCGGCCGGCCGGTGTGCTTCCTGATCGGTGGCGCCGAGGGGCTGGACGCGGCCGTGCTCGCACGCGCCGACCAGGCGTTCTCGCTCGGCCCGCTCACCTGGCCGCACCTGCTGGTGCGCCCGATGCTGGCCGAGCAGTTGTTTCGTGCGCAGGCGATCCTGGCCGGCCATCCCTATCACCGCGCCGGACGGCCCTGAAGCCTTGCGGCACCGCGGCAGGCGGGGCTACGCAAGGCGCGCACCCATGGCGGAGACGAGGGCATGG
>DATKQI010000041.1:0-13307 GCA_035532755.1 Acetobacteraceae bacterium | reverse complement strand
GATCGTCAAGTCGCAGCGACTGAAGCGCGCTATCCATGAGCACTACAGGCTCGCCGCTGCTTCGCTGCATATGGCGGACTCGATGGCTCAAAACGCAGCGTCGATGGTCGGTCAGATCTTCGATCAGTGATCCTGGGCCATGTATCACGAATCGACCACATCGGTCGCAGGTATAACTCGCCTCTTGGGTTGATGGACGCATCTGCGCTTGATACCGGACGCAGATTGGACAGTTCGTCACTGGGCCCTCATGGCTTATGGATTCCATCTTGCCGTAGCTGAGACTTAAGCCAATGTAACGAACAGGCACGCAGCCAGCGCATAATCACCCTCCGCGGTTCCGCACAACCTATCACGGGTATCGCTAGCCGTCGCGCGGTGCCCTGCCTCAATCGACTACTAATGGCCGCCTTTTGTTGGTGCCCAGTATTTCCTCCAGCGCACGGCCGATCGCGAGGATGGTGCCTTCGTCGAACAGCTTCCCCCACAGGCAGATATTATGCGGCACGGTGAAGCGCGGCCCCTCCGCGCTCGCCGCCACCGGGCGCGACAGCGATGCCTGTTGCCGGCTCGGGGACGAAATGAACCCTGCGGGGAGGCACAGGCAGGGGTGGCCGGTGAAATTGGTGATGACCATCATCGGCCCGGCCAGGCTCGGCCCGATGATCGCATCCACCTGTGCGAAGCAGCCGTCCATCACCTGCATCACGAGCCGGCGCAGCCGGTCGAGCTGCACGTGGTCCACCGCCGAGAGGAAGCGCGCCTGGCGGAAGCCGTTCGGCCAGGCCGCCGCGCTTTGCCAGCTCAGCTCGTCGTCGCGGTCCGACAGGGTCAGCTCCTCGAAGGAGGCGGCGGCTTCGGCGGCAAGCAGGCTCATCAGCGAGCCGTAGGGAAGTTCCGGTCGGTCGAGCGGCACCAGGACGAGCCCGGCCTTTTGTGCGGCATGGAGTGCCGCGCGCTCCACCGCCTCGGCCCCGTCGAGCTCGAAATCCGGCGGGAAATAGCCGACCCGCAGACCGGCCACATCCCGCCCGAGATCGCCGCCGAACGGCGCGTCTATGCCGAACGGATCCTCCGGGTCCGCGCCGTTGATGGCCGCCAGCACCAGCGCGGTATCCGCGACGGAGCGTGCCGTGGGGCCGATCTTGTCGAGCGTCCAGCACAACGGCATCGCCCCGGTGCGCGGCACCCGGCCGAAGGTGGGGCGCAGCCCGGTCACGCCGGTGCGGCAGGCGGGGATGACGATGGAGCCCAGTGTTTCGGTGCCGAGGCAGAACGCCGCGAGCCCCGCCGCGGTGGCGGCGGCCGAGCCGGCGGAGGAGCCGCGCGAGCCTTCTTCGGTGTTCCACGGATTGCGGGTGCGCCCGCCGTACCAGAGATCGCCGTAGGCGAGCGCGCCGACCGAGGTCTTGCCCAGCAGCACCGCCCCGGCGGCGTGCAGGCGCCGCACCACGGTCGCGTCGGCCAGGGGCACCCGCCCGCGATAAGGCTCCGCACCCCAGGCGGTTTCGATGCCCGCGGTATCCAGGATATCCTTCGCCCCCCAGGGAATGCCGTGCAGCGGCCCCAGCCACGTGCCGGCTGCCAGCATCCGGTCCAGCTCCCGCGCCCGGGCCAGCGCGCCTTGCGCATCGACCAGCGCGAAGCAATGCAGCGCGGGGGCGAGGCGGGCGATGCGGGCCAGATAGATGCCCGCCAGCCGTTCGGCGGACAGCCGGCCGGAACGGAGCCACGATGACAGCGCTGTCATCGGGGCAAAAGCAATATCCACGTCATTGTCGGGCAGCGGGAGGTTCGCCGGGGGCACGGCAAGGGGCGCCTGAGCGGGCATGCGGAAACCGGGCAGGCGCGGATCGAACCGCGTGGCCGGCCCCAGTCCGGTCGGCAGCGCCACGTTGCGCCGGCTGGCGGCAAGAGCTATCTGCTCGCCGATCGTCTCCAGCATCAGCGCCCGCTCGGCTTCAGTGTAGCGCACCTGCGCGAGCCGCTCCGCGGCGGCGATGGTGGAGGCGGAAATCTCGTTCGGGTCGGCCATGCGGGCGGCTCCTGTTCGTGCGGACGCGGTCCCGCCAGACAAGCAAGACGCGCCTTTCCCGTCCACCGGAGCGGCCTGCCGGGGGCGGGGGGATAGCCGCTGCCACGATGTCGCCACTTTTCTTTTGCGATATGCCGCGCATTCGGTTCGACCGATTCGATTCCGGATTCATGACGGTGACGTGCTTGCCGTGACTTGAGGCCCCATGGCCTTCGCTCACGGCAGACAATGGGGGCATTGCCATGACCATCGCCAGCTTTTGCGTCCTGTTTTGACTGGCCGGCCAGACCGGCGCGCGATGCCAGCGCGGCTGGGGCTCTGCCGCATCGCCGCCATCGGCCTCGCGGCGGGCCTGTCGGCGTGCAGCTCGGCAGCCGCGGTCCATCCTGTCGCGGCTGTCCCGCCACCACCGGCGCCTGTCAGCACGCAACACGCCGACGCCTCCAGGCCGGTGCTGCGGCCTGTGGGCGCGACCGCGACGGGCGTGGCATCCTGGTACCGGACCGGCCGCGGGCTCTATCGCACCTGCACCGGGGTGCGCTTGCAGGATGATGCGCTGACCGCAGCCTCACCGTCGCTGCCGATGGGCACGCGGGTGCGGGTGAGCTTGGTGCATGGCAGCCAATCCGTGGTCGCCATGGTCAACGACTGCATGCCGCGCGGCCGGCGCATCATCGACCTGTCGATGGGGGCGGCGCGTGCGCTCGGCATGATCCGGTCCGGCGTGGCGGAGGTTCGCGTCACACCCGTGGCGCGCATCGCGCCTGCGCTGGTTCGGCAGGCGGACGCGCAATAGCGTCACCTTGGGCGGCGCCCGTGCCGCTCAATGCTTTCCGCCGGCCATGGCGGACATGTCCACGCCGTTCACCAGCAGCTTCCCGTCCGGATGGCGGCTGACGAGCCAGACCAGGCGCTTGCCGTCGGCCTTGGCGAGGCCGCGCACCAGCAACAGGCCGGGAAGGGCCTTCGCGGCCTTCGGGTCCTGCTTCACCTGCTGCACGAGTGCATCGAACCCGGTGGCGATGATGCGCGCCGTGCCGGCGATCTTCCCCCCGCCGATCAGCCGCACCACGCCATGGCCCACGATCCGCGTGGGACCGAGTACCACCGACAGCCGCTGCACCCCCGCCTCGATCCCGCCCTGGCCGAGCAGCGCCATCGCCTGCATCATCAGCGCCTGCCGGTTCACGCCCGGCGTGGTCGCGTTCAGCAGGATCGCGGTCACCGCCTGCGCGTTGACGCCGGTGACGACCGGGCTGATCGCGATGTGCTGCGGCAGCATCGCGATGATATCGGGCGGCAGCGTGGGCAGCCGCAGACCGTCCAGCCCGATATCCAGCCGCAGCGTCAGTATCGGCCCCGGCGCCTCACCCACGATGCCGAGCACGATCCGGTCGGCCCGCAGGCCGCCCTGCGGGGCATCGACGCGCACGCCCTCCAGCGTGTCATGCACGCGCAGCCCGGACATGAGATCGGTCGCGGTGGCGACGACCGCCCGCGCGGCCGCCGCTTCCGTCTTCGTCGGCTGCAGCTTCGCCTGCGTGCCTTGCGCCATATGCTGCATCATGGGGCCTTTGAGCCCGCCGAACGCCTGCACGAGCGCCCGCAGACGGTCGGCCGAAAGATTGTCCATCTCCGCCGATGTGCGTACCTGCCGGATCGACATGTTGAACGTCTGCCCGGTCGGCCCGTGGCCGATGCTCGCGTAGCCGGTGGCGGTCGATCTCGAGACGAGGTTGAACCGCCCGTGCGGCGCCGGCAGCAGCAGCACGTGCAGACGGATGCGGTCCTCGTGCGCGTGCTCCCCCATGCCCGGGCCGGACAACCGCATGTCGAAGCCGCGGATCGATCCGGCAAGCCGCGAGGGCGAGGCGCCGGCCGGATCGTATACGCCATGAAGACTCTGCTGCGCGATCTTCATCCGGAACGATACCTTGCGCGGCACGGCTGTGCCGCCGTTGGCCGGCAGGGTCATGGTTCGCGACAGGGCGCGTGGAAACCGTATCCGGTCGATCCGCCAGCGGCCGGCATCGATCGGCCGCGCATCGGCACGCAGCAACGCCGGTTGCGGCGCACCCGTGCCGGCATCCTTGGCCGGCGCCCCCTGGGTCGGCACCCCCTGGGCCGGCAGCGGGATCGACACGCGGTAGAAGCCATGCCGCGCCTCCACCTGCACGATGTCCTTCGGAATGCTGGCGCCGGGCCCGGCAATGCCGGCCATCCATCCGCGCAACCCATCCGCCAGCGCCGCCGCGCCGGCCGGGCTTGGCGCGGCGTGCAGATCGGGCCCGGATGTGCCGGCAGCCACGGCCGCGGGCGCGATCAAAGCCGGCATGGTCAGGCCGAGCATCATCAGGCCTGCCTGATGCCACCGCGTCTTCATCTGGTGCCTCCCCGTTTGCCGTTGCGGCATTCTACCGATTTTCCTTCCTCCGCGCAGCGGAAACATGCGGATCGCGCCGCATCCCACGGATTATTTCGGAAAACAGCGCCTGTTTTAATAATGACATCGTTTCAAATTGACCACGGCCAGCCGCGCCGGTTAGGATTGCGTGGTGCGAAACGCACCCGGGGGGAATTCATGTTTCGGCGCAGCCTGCTGATCGTGCTCGCCATCGCGGCGCACGCGGCTATCGGTGCATCCGCCCGGGCCGCGACAGTGCCGAAAACCGATATCAAGATCGACAATGTCGGCCATGTGATTATCGACGGGGTCTATGCGCGCCCGGCGGGCGGGCCGGCGAACAGCACGAACTGGGGCCCGGACCTGCTGTCCGGCGTCATCCACCCGGCCTATCACATCATCCTGCATCTGCCGCCGCACGGGCCGTGCACGTATGATCTGCGGGTGACATTCCCGCGCCCCGGCAACGGATCGGCCGCAACGCCCGGATACTTCACCTCCGACCGGCTGAACGTGAACATCTGCCGCTACAGCAGCCTCGCTTTCGCAGGGCCGCCGGTTGGCGCCCCGGCGGTCGCGCCGCTGCGGCTGAAGATCACCAACGGCGGGCATATCCCTGTCGTTCGTGTCTATGTCGTGCCGAGCGTGGCGAAGAACTGGGGGTCGGACCGGCTGATCGGGCTGATCCACAAGAATCACTACATCCACGTGAACCTGCGCGGCACCGGGCGCTGCATGTACGACGTGCGCGTGGATTTCCAGAACGGCACGCGCGAGGAGCGCTTCCGTACCAACATCTGCGATGTGAACGAGATGGTTTTCGTTGCGTCGGTTGCAACGGCGCAGAATCGGCCGGGGGCCCCGCCATCGCCCGTGGTACTACCCGCCCCCGCGCCGGCCGCGGCACGCGGGCTGACGCTCCAGAATGCCTATCGCGTGCCGATCGTTCAGATCCTGGCCTCCCCATCACAGCTGCGCACATTCGGCCATAACCGGCTGAGAAGCGGGCAGGCGGTGCTGCCGGGGAGCCAGTTCCATCTGGACCTTGCAGCCGCCGGCGGCTGCGTGTGGGATGTGAAGGCGGTGTTCGCCAACGAGGCCAGCCAGAGCATCTACCGTACGAATGTGTGCAGCCGTGGGCAGGCTGCGCTGATCATGCGCGGGCCGCCGCCCGGAAGACTGCTCGCCACCGGCACCGGCTTCTATATCAATCACCAGGGCTATCTGATGACCAACAACCACGTGGTATACGGATGCGCGATGGTGGCGATCGCGCGGAAAGGATCGAGTCCGCTGCCGCTGAAGGTGATAGGGCAGGATTCCACCGACGATCTGGCCATCCTGCAGGAACCGGCGGTGACGACCCCGGCGGTGGTGTTCCGCGCGCCCGCGCAGCGGTTGCGGGTGGGCGCGCGAGCGGTGGCCCTGGGTTTTCCTCTGCGCGACGTCCTCGGTTCGCTGATCGTCACGCAGGGCATTGTCAGCTCGCTGATGGGGACCGAGGGCGATTCCTCCGAATTCCAGATGCAGACGCCGATCCAATCCGGAAATTCCGGCGGGCCGGTGCTCGATCGGCATGGTCAGGTCATCGGCATCTCCGTCGCCTCGCTCAATCCGAAAGTGGCGCAGACGGTAGAGAATGCGAATTTCGCGGTGCAGGCAACCGTGGCGAAGCGGTTCGCGGATTCGCTCGGCATCCAGGTCAGCTCCGGCAGTTCCACGCGGACGATGTCCACCGCGGATATCGTGGAGATGAACCGGGACCGCGTAGTACCATTAAATTGTTACAATTAGATCGGGTTATCAGCCGCGTTCCGCCACCTTCGCCGCCAGCCACAGCGCCTCCATCCGGCCGAGTGACACGTCTCCTGGTGTTTTTCCTTCGATTTCCAATGCTTGTTCGATGGATTGGAAGCGGGAGATGAACTTCCGGTTGGCCTGCTGAAGGCAGGTTTCAGCATCCAGTCCCAGCTTGCGGGCGAGATTGGCGAGCACGAACAGCAGATCCCCGACTTCGTCGGCCAGCCGGGCCGGGTCTGCGCTCGGCAGTTCGGCGCGCAGCTCAACCACCTCTTCATCCAGCTTTTCCAGCACTGCCGCGGCATCCGGCCAGTCGAAGCCCACGCGCGCGGCGCGGGCGGTGAGCTTGGCCGCGCGGGTCAGCGCGGGCAGGGCGGGCGGAATGCCGGCGAGCGTGCCGGAATCGGCCCGCTCGACCTGCTTCTGCGTCTCCCACGCCGCGGATTGGGCCGCGGCATCACGCACTGCCGCGTCGCCAAACACATGCGGATGCCGGCGCAGCATCTTGTCGGCGATCAGCCGCGCGACATCGGCGAAGGCGAAGCGGCCATCTTCCTCGGCCATGCGTGCATGATAGACGACCTGGAACAACAGATCGCCCAGCTCGTCCGGCAAGGCCGCGAAATCCCGCCGCGCGATGGCGTCGGCGACTTCATAGGCTTCCTCGACGGTGTAGGGCGCGATGGTGTCGAAGCTCTGCGCCTGATCCCACGGGCAGCCTGCGGCGGGATCGCGCAGGGCGACCATGATATCCAGCAGACGGCGAAGCTCGGCCTCGGCGGACAGCGGCTCTCCGGTCATGTGCAGGCGGCCGTTGTGAGGGGAGCGCGAGTACGGAACATGGACGGCCGCCTTCAGTGAAATGATTGCCGCAGAAGATATATTATGGAAACTACTGGCTACCCGTGCAGCCGCATTGCCCAGTCCCGCAGCGCCTGGACCAGGGTGCGGATGAAGCCGCGCGTGGCTTCGTCGGTCAGCCGCCCCTCGGCATCGAACCGCGTCGCGGCGGCGCTGATCATCACCTCGGGCCGGTTCAGCACGTGGCCGTTGAGGAACACGAAGGTCTTCCGCAAATCGTATTGCGCGCGTGCCGTGCCGATGGCGCCCGGGCTCGCCCCCATGATGGCGATCGGCTTCCCGTCGAACGGCTGTTTCGGCGCGCGCGAGATCCAGTCGATCGTGTTCTTGAGCACGCCGGGAACGGAATAGTTGTATTCCGGCGTGGAGATCAGCACGGCATCGGCCGCGGCGATCCGGGCGCAGAGCGCCTCGACCATCGCCGGAAGGCCTGCGGCCTTCACATCCTCATTGTAGATCGGGATCTGGGAGATGTCCGCGATCTCGATCTCGACCCCATCCGGCGCTACCTCCTGGGCCACGCGCAATGCGGCGGTGTTGTAGGAACCGCGCCGCAGGCTTCCTGAAATGGCAAGAATCCTGAATGCGTCCATCTTATGCGTCCTTTCCCAGGTCGGGTATGTCCAGCGTCATCCCATCCTGCGCCGGCTCCACGCCGGGCGGCAGGCTTTCCGTCAGCCGGGCCCAGTCCATGTCGGTGCCCATATGCGTCAGCACCGTCCGGCGCACGCCAAGCCGCGCCCGCCATTCCAGCACAAGGTCCACATGCGCGTGAGTCCGGTGCGGCAGATGGTGCTGGAAACAGCCCACAAGCCATGTATCGACGCCGGAGAGCGCGGCGAAGGCTGCCTCATCCAGCGCCACCACGTCGGTCGAATACGCGAAGGCGCCGATGCGAAGACCGAGCGTGGGAATGAAGCCATGGTCCTGTTCGAACACCGTGACTTTCAGCCCCGCCGCGTCCACCTTCATCCCCGGCGCCACCGTTTTCGTTTCCAGCACCGGGCGGAAGAAATGCGGCGGCTCCCATGGCCGGAAGACGTAATCGAACCGCCGCGCCAGCTCGGTCAGCGTCCGCGCATCGGCGAACGTCGGTATCGGCCGGCCGGCGATGCGGTTGAGGATGCGCACATCATCGAGGCCGGTGATGTGGTCGGCATGGGCGTGCGTGTAGAAGATGGCGTCGATCCGCGGGATGCCGCAGGCCAGGAGCTGTTCCCGCATCTCCGGCCCGGTATCGACCAGCAGCCGTTGCCCATCCGCGCCCTCGACGACGATGCTTGCCCGCGTGCGGCGGTTGCGCGGCTCGGCCGGGTCGGCCACGCCCCACTCCCCTCGCCCGTCCGCCCCGCCGATCATCGGCACGCCGGCCGAGGCGCCGCAGCCGAGCACCGTCACCCGCATGAAGGTCAGGCCGCCTTGCGGAACAGCCGGCGGAAATTCGCCGTGGTCTGCGCCGCCAATTCGGCCGGGCTCAGCCCGCGCAGGCCGGCGAGCACGGCGGCGGTATGCGCCACCCAGGCCGGTTCATTGCGTCTGCCCCGATGCGGCACCGGCGCCAGGTATGGCGCATCGGTTTCCACCAGCAGCCGATCAAGTGGAAGATCGGTCGCGATCTCCCTCAATTCGAGGGATTTCGGGAACGTCAAGATGCCGGAGAAGCTGACATAGCCCCCCGTTCCGATTGCCGTTTCCGCAAGCGCGCGCGAGGAGCTGAAGCAGTGCAGAAGAAACGCGAAATCCCCGCCGTCATCCCGTTCTTCCTGAAGGATTCGTGCGATGTCATCGTCCGCGTCGCGGGCATGGATGGCCAGGGGCAGGCCGGCGAGACGCGCGGCACGGATATGCGCGCGGAAACTCGCCTGCTGCGCCTCGCGCGGGGCAGTGTCGTAGAAGTAGTCGAGGCCGGATTCACCGATTCCGATCACCTTTGGATGTTGGGCGAGTGCTGCGATCTCATCGGGTTCAGGAACAGGCGCTTCGGCCGCGTTGTGCGGATGAACCCCGACCGTGCACCAGAGATTCTCATGCGCGGCCGCAACCTCGGCGATGGCGCGGGACTGCGCGAGCCGGACACCGATCGTCACCATCTCGCCCACGCCGGCTGCCGCCGCTCGCGCCAGCACCTCCGGCTGTTCGGCCTCGGTGAAATAATCCAGATGACAGTGTGAATCTATCAGCATCAGATTATTATGCGGCTTCTTCAACATAACGCGGGAACACGCCCTGCGGCGGCGGCAGGGTTGTTCCCTCTGCCACTGGCTCTGTCAGCGCGGCCAGGGTGCGGCCATCCTCCGGCACGCCAAGCTGATCCAGCATGCGCGCCATGCTGCCCGGCATGAACGGCAGCAGGACGGTGGCAGTGATGCGCAGCACGTCGGCCAGCACGCGCAGCACCAAGGCCATCCGTGCGGGATCGGTCTTGCGCAGCGCCCAGGGCGCCTGATGGTCGATATAGGCATTGGCGCCGCGGATGACCTTCCATACCTCCTCCAGCGCTTCGTGATAGGCCTGCCGGTCCAGCCGCTCCCGCAGCAGGTCGGGAAGCGCGCGCGCGGCGGCGAGCAGCGTCGCATCCGCCGGCTCCTGCGCGCCGCGCCCGGGCAGCGCCCCGTCGCAGTTGCGCGCGATCAGCGACAGCGTGCGCTGGGCAAGATTGCCGAGATCGTTCGCGAGCTCGCTGTTCATGCGGCCGATCAGCGCGCGCCGGCTGAAATCGCCGTCGTTGCCGAAAGGCACCTCGCGGAGCAGGAAATAGCGTACCGGATCGAGGCCGAAGCTGTCCACGAGTTCGCGCGGGTCGATCACGTTGCCGACCGACTTGCTCATTTTCTCGCCCTCGACCGTCCACCAGCCGTGGGAGAACACCCGCTTCGGCGGCGGCAGGCCGGCGGCCATCAGGAAAGCCGGCCAGTACAGCGCATGGAAGCGGGCGATCTCCTTGCCCACCATGTGCAGATCGGCCGGCCAGAAATGCCATAAAGGCGCCGTTTCATCGGGATAGCCGGCGGCCGTGATGTAGTTCGCGAGCGCGTCCAGCCACACATACATCACATGCGCCGGGTCGCCCGGCACGGGAACACCCCAGCGGAAGCTGGTGCGGCTGATGGAAAGATCGGTCAGTCCGCCGCGCACGAAGTTGAGAAGCTCGTTCCGTCGCGCGGGAGGCGCAATGAAATCTGGATGGGAATCATAAAAATCCAGCATCTTCTGCTGCCAGGCGGAGAGGCGGAAGAAATACGATGGCTCTCTCACCCACTCGACCGGCGCGCCGGAAGGCGCCCGCTTCACGCCGTCTGCCCCGGTGATCAGCTCATCCTCACCGTAGAAGGCTTCGTCACGCACCGCGTACCAGCCTTCGTAGTGGCCGAGATAGATATGCCCGTTCACTGCCAGCCGCTCCCACAACGCCGTGCAGGCACGCTTGTGCCGCTCCTCCGTGGTGCGGATGAAGGCGTCGTTGGAGATGCCCATGCGGGCGGACATGTCCCGGAAATCTGCGGCCACGCGGTCGGTGAAGCTCTGCGGATCGAGCCCGGCATCCTTCGCCGCCTTCTCCACCTTCTGGCCGTGCTCGTCGGTGCCGGTGAGGAAGAACACCTCATAGCCGTCCAGCCGCTTCCACCGCGCCAGCACATCGGTCGCGACCGATGTATAGGCATGGCCGATGTGCGGCGCGCCATTCACGTAATAGATCGGCGTGGTCAGGTAGAATTGCTTGCTCATACGCCGACCTTATCCACCCGATGCGATGATCCGACCAGCCGCGCCAAGCCGATCAGAACGGCCTGGCGCTTGTCCAGGTTGAACCGCTCCGTCTCGTCCTGCAGGCGCGACAGGCCCTGCCACAGCTCGGCCCAGCCATCAAGGGAGCGAAGGCCGGCGATCCGCGCCTGATCGGGGTCCGTCTCTCCGCGCGCGGCGGCGCGCACCGCGCTGGCAATGGAAGCGCGCAGCAGGTCCATGAAGGTGGCGAAGCCGTCGTCGCTGCGGGCGAGCGCGTCCGCGACCGCATGGCGCCGCGCCGGCGTCAGTGCAGGCAGATCGTCCAGCACCTGGTCCACCAGTGCCGCCAGCGCCGGGCCGTCCGCCTCCGCCAGTGTCAGCGCGCGGCCCGGGGAACCCTCGGCAAGGGCGACGAGGCGGTCGCGTGCGTCCGCCTCCATCTCGGGCAGGTATGTCGGCAGCAGGTCCGCCATGTCGGCCTCGCCCAGCGGGGATAGCCGCAGGCGTCGGCAGCGGCTGCGGATGGTGGGCAGCAGCCGGCCGGGCGCGCTGCATGCCAGCAGCAGCAGCGCGCGGGGCGGCGGTTCCTCCAGCACCTTCAGCAGCGCGTTGGCGGCATGGCGGTTCATCTCCTCCGCCCCGTCCACCACCACCACGCGCCAGCCGCCCTCGGCCGGCGTCAGCCGCAGGAAGCCGCTGATTTGACGCACGGCATCGACCACGATCTCGCCCTGCAACCGCTTTCGTTTCTCGTCATACGCGCGCGCGATGCTCAGCAGATCGGCATGGGTGCCGGCGGCCACGCGGCGGAACACCGGATGGGAGGGATCGAGCGCCAGATCGTCGCCCTCGGGCAGCCCGGCAAGCAGCCGCCGGGCGAAGCGATAGGCGAGCGTCGCCTTGCCGATGCCCTGCGGCCCCGCGAGCAGCCAGGCGTGGTGCATCCGCCCGGTGCGCGCGGCCCGCGCCAGCGTCGCCTCGGGCCCCGCGTGGCCGCGCAGCAGCGGGTTCGCGCGCGGTTCCGGCGCGCTCATCGCGCCGCGCCCGCAGGCAGGCCAAGCCGTTCCCGCACGGCGGCGAGGATGCGCGCCTGCACCGCGTCCGGCGCGGCCTCGGCCGGGATCAGCACGCACCGGCCAGGGGCGCGCGCGGCGATGTCGCGGAATCCCGCATTCACCTTGGCGAAGAAATCCGCCCCGAGGCGTTCGTAGCGATCCCCGCCGCCACCGCGCGCATGCAGGCGGGCCAGCGCTGTATCGCCCGGAACATCCAGGATCAGGGTCAGGTCCGGCATCAGCCCGATCAGCCCCGTCAGTGTGTCGATGGCCGTGCGGCTCACGCCCTGGCCGTAGCCCTGATAGGCCAGCGTGGAGTCGGCATACCGGTCGCACACCACCATCTGCCCGGCGTCGAGCGCGGGGCGAATGGCGCGTGCCACATGCTCGGCGCGCGCGGCGGAGTGCAGCATCGCCTCGGCCAGCGGGATGAACGCGACAGCCTCGCCGAGCAGCAGGCCGCGGAGCAGTTCCGCCCCCGGCGCACCACCCGGCTCGCGCGTTTCCAGCACGCCGTGGCCGGCGGCGCGCAGGGCATCGGCCAGCAGGCGCGCCTGGGTGGATTTCCCGGCCCCCTCCCCGCCTTCCAGCGTGATGAAGCGGCCGGCCAGGTCAGGCGCCCGTGATGTAATGGCGCAGCACCGCCACCGCCCGGCCCGGCAGCCCGAGGCGCGGCACATCCGCCCCGGCCACCAGGGTGGCGCGCAGGCTGGCCTGGTCGGTCGGGATGCCGCGGCCGCTGATGGCAAGCCGCCCCAGCTTCTGTCCCTTGCGAATCGGGGCGGGCACCGGGGCGGCGTAGTCGGTCGTGATCTTCGTGGTGGCGCGCCAGCCGCGCGGCAATGTGACCACGATCGGCGCGGCGCCGACCAGCGCCACATCCGGCGCCGCGCCCAGCCACACCTTCGCCTGCGCGACCGGCACGCCGGGGCCGAACAGCGTCACGTCCTCGAACGCGTTGAACGCCCAGTCCATCAGCCGCTTGCTCTCGCTGATGCGGGAATTCCAGGTCGGCAGGCCGTTCAGCACCAGGATCACCCGCCGCCCGTTGCGCAGCGTGCTGCCCACCTCGCCATAGCCGCCGGCGTCGGTGTGGCCGGTTTTCAATCCGTCCGCCATGCCGTCCATCACCAGCGGATTGCGGTTGCGCTGCTTGATCTTGTCGTAGGTGAACGTGCGCTCTCCCGCATAGTGATAATATTCCGGGAAGTCGCGGATGATGGCGGCGGAAAGGGTGGCGATGTCGCGCACCGACATCTCGTGGCCGGGGGCGGGCCAGCCGGTCGCGTTCATGAAATGCGAATGCGTCATGCCGAGCTTCTTCGCCTCGGCGTTCATCATCTGCGCGAAGGCTTCCTCGGTGCCGCCGATGCCCTCGGCCAGCACGATCGCCGCGTCGTTCCCGGAATCGACGAACACGCCGCGG
>DATKQI010000040.1:0-32917 GCA_035532755.1 Acetobacteraceae bacterium | reverse complement strand
GTCGATCCATCCGCGCCCGATCAGGTGCTGCGCGGCCCCGTGAATGTGCGGGCGCGGATCTGGGGAGGTGCCGGCATCGTTCGTGTGCGCTGCCGGGTGGATGGCGGGCGGGCATGGACGATGGCACCGATCCCGGACGAGCCCGCCATGTGGCACGGCGTCCGCGACCTGTCGGATCTCGCCGACGGGCTGCATCGCCTCACCGTGCAGGCGGAGGACGCGGCGGGTGGCGTGGACGAGGATGCGATCACTGTGCGGATGAGCCGGTCCGGCGCCTGCGCCGCGCCCCGCCGCGCCGCGCCGGGGAGCGAAGCGAACGCCATCGGCGCCTGGCCGGAGAAGGGCATTCCGGGTGGCCAGCTCGGTCCGAACCGGAACGGCCGGAAATGGTAGGGGCAGACACCGGTGCAGCGCGGTGGCAGGCATAGCCGCCGGCCTTGCGGGCTTCCATCCGGCGTCGCTGGATGCGGCGAACTTCCTGCTGGCCGATGTGCGTGGGGCGCTGGGTCCCTACCTCAACGTATTTCTCGTCACCCGGCAGCACTGGAGCCAGGAGGCGGTCGGGCTGGTCACGACCATCGGGGGCCTGCTCGGCCTGCTGGTGCAGACCCCCATCGGTGGGTTGATCGACTCCACGCGCGCGAAGCGCGGCATCATCGTGGCAGCACTCGCGGTCCTCGCGTTGGGCGCGGCGGTGATCTTCGCCATGCCGCGCTTCTGGCCGGTCCTGGTGGCGAATTCATCGATCGCGGTGGTGGGGGATGTGTTCGGCCCGGCGATCGCGGCCCTCACCCTCGGGCTGGTCGGCCGGGCCGCGCTGGCCCGGCGCATGGGGCGCAATTCGGCCTTCGATCACGGGGGCAATGTCGCCATCGCGCTGGTCGCCGGCGTTGTCGGCTGGGCGGCGTCGCAGCGCGCGGTGTTCCTGCTGGTGCCGGTGTTTGCGGCACTGGCAGCCGCCGCCGTGCTGTCGATCCCGGGCAGCGCGATCGACCACGCACGTGCCCGCGGCGCCGATCCGGTGACGGACAATGCCGCGCCTGGCGTCTCGGGCTGGAAAGTGCTCGTCGAGCGCCGGCCGCTGATGGTGTTTGCGGGCTGCGCCATGCTGTTCCATTTCGCCAATGCGGCGCTGCTGCCGCTGGTCGGGCAGAAGCTCGCCATCGCGCATCCGCACTGGGCGACGGCGATGATGTCGGCCTGCATCATCGCCGCGCAGATGGTAATGCTGCCGATCGCGCTGCTGGTGGGCCGGACCGCCGATAGCTGGGGCCGCAAGAAGCTGTTCCTGATCGGCTTCGGCATCCTGCCGGTGCGCGCGGTGCTCTACACGCTGTCCAACGCGAGCGGCTGGCTGATCGGCGTGCAGATCCTGGATGGCGTCGGCGCCGGCATCTATGGCGCGCTCACGCCGCTGGTGATTGCCGACATCATGCGCGGCACCGGGCGTTACAACCTCGCACAGGGGGCGGTGGCGAAATGCATGGGCGTTGGCGCTTCGTTGAGCGGGCTGATGGCCGGCATCATGGTGCAGCAATTCGGTTATGATGCGGCGTTCCTGTCGTCGGGTGCGGCCGCGGCGGTCGCGTTCGTTGTTTTCGCCGTGGCGATGCCGGAGACCGCCCCGACCCGTCCCGACGCCATGCTGCGGCACCGGCCGGTGCGGATCGGCTGATCCACACCTGGCCGGGCCACGTCCTTTCAGCGAATGCCGCGCTTGATCAGCGGCACCAGTGCGGTGATCGTCGCCGGCGTTTCAACGCCCGCGCCGGTGTTGATCGACAGCCCGGCGAAATGGTACTTGGCCGACAGCACGCACTGCATCACCGGCAGGAAGCCTTGCAGATAGAGTTGCTGGTCGAGTGTTGCGGAGATGTATTTGTGTTGCAGGCCGCCGATGGTGGCGGGGGCGAGGTCGATGCCGCCGACCACGACCTGCCCCGGCTTCTTGCCCGCCTGCTGCAACGCCTTCGGGATGAAGGCGGTCACGCCGCCATGTTGCGTGCCGATGCCTTTCAGGTTCGGGTGGCTCGCGATGAACGCCACCAGGATGGGCACCGCGAGCGACGGATCGGCATCGACCTGCGGCGAGATGTCGAGCGAATCGACCTTCATTCCCGCCGCTCGCAGCCCGTGCCGCAACCCGCGGGCGGACAGGCCGCGCTGGCCTTCGCCGAACAGGTCGTACACCAGGACCTCATCGCCTTTCTTCAGCCCGGCGGCCACCATGCCGGCTGCGGTGATCTCTCCCCCCTTGTAGAGATCCACGCCCGCGTAGCCGAAGCCTTTCGCATCATAGGTCTTCATCAGCGAGGGCAGCGGCGTGTTGCCGGCGGTGACGACGATGCCCTGCTTCTCCGCCTGGGTCACCAGCGGCGTGAAGGCTTTGTCGCCGGGGTGGCCCATGATGCCGATGCAGGTGGGGCGCGCGGCCATCGCCTGGCGGAACTGGTTCAGCATGTTCTCCGGCTGCCAGGAGGAGAACTGCTCGATCACCTTGATGCCGAGCGCGTGCGCGGCGTCGGCCGCGCCGACCTGGCGGGGCAGGGTGGCGCCGTCGCCTGGGTTGCCGCCCATCTGCATGTACATCGTCATGCCGGCGCCGAGTTTGCCCTTGGTGGTGGGATCGGTGGCATGGGCCGCGGGCGCCAGCCCCGCCGCCCCCGCCAGCAGGCCGGCCGCGGCCAGCACGACGTGACTTCGTATCATGAGCATCCTCCGTTTTTTTGCAATCATCGCGCCGAGCGCCGGATCACGCGGCGGATCGTCGCGATCCGTCCCGGATTTTCCATCAGCAGGTGGAATGTCACCGCCGCCACGAACACCACACCGACGATCGCCTGCACCCAGAACCCCTCGATCCCGGTGGCGACGATCCCGGCTTCCAGCATGCCGATGATGAACCCACCGAAGAACGTGCCGACCACGCTGCCCGCGCCGCCGAAGACCGAGGTGCCGCCGATGAACACCGCGGCGAGCGCCGGCAGCAGGTAGCCCTGGCCCTGGTTGGCGAAGAAGTTGAGATTCTCCAGCGTCAGCAGCACCGCGGCGAAGCCGGCGAGACCGCCCATGAGCATGAACAGCTTTAGCGTCTCCCGCATCACGTTGATGCCGGCCACGCGGGCGACATTGCGGTTGTCGCCGATGAACAGAAGATGCTCGCCGAAGCGATGCCTGTTCAGGACCAGCCAGACCAGCACGGCCAGCCCCGCAGCCCACAGCGCCTGCATCGGGATATGGCCGAACAGCAGGCCGGTGAACACATCCGCAAGCGAGGTGCCGGACAGCCGGTCGAGGCTGTAGGACAACCCGCCCGACAATACGGTGGCGATGCCGGCCCAGAAGAACTGCGTGCCGATGGTGACGATGATCGAGGGGATGCCGACGATCGCCACCAGCACGCCGTTGACCAGGCCCACCAGCACCCCGCCCGCGACCGCGACCACCGCGGCCAGCCATGGCGCCCACGCGGCATGCACATCACGCACCACGAAGGCGAACAGGAAGCCGGAGAAGGCAAGGACCGAGGGGAACGACAGGTCGATCTCCCCGGCCGCGATCACCATGGTCAGCCCAAGTGCGAGCACCAGCATGGGCGGGATGGTGGTCAGGAACGACAGATAGATGGGCCAGCCCAGGAACACCCGTGGCGAGAACACCATGAACATGCCGACGAGCACGGCGAAGACGATGATGATCGGCAGCCCCTCGATCCGCCGGAACAGCGGCAGCCGGTGCGGGTTCGCCAGTTGCGGCACGGGTGGCGGCATCGGTCCGGCCTTCGCCCCGCTCATCGTTGCGCCTCGGGCCGTACCCCGCCGGCAGTCTGCTCCGGCCCGCGTTGCAGGCCGATCAGGAAATGCGTCAGGTCATCGAGGCTCATCGTGCCGGCCTGGATATCCGCCACGACCCGCCCGCGGTCGAGCACGACCAGGCGGTCCGCCAGCGCGTGCACATGGGCGAGATTGTGCTCGATGTAGATGCAGGCGCGGCCGGACTCCTTGATGGAACGGACGAAATCCAGCACCTTTCGCACTTCCTTGATGGCGAGCGCGACGGTGGGCTCGTCCAGGATGATCAGGTCGGAATCGAAATACATCGCCCGGCCGATCGCGATCCCCTGCCGTTCCCCGCCGGACAGCTTGGAGACGGTGGAATCGGCGTCGATCCCCACGCCGCGGAAGCCGATCTGGTTGCGCAGGATGTCATTGGCGATCCGCCGCTGCTCGGCCACCTTGATGAAGCCCAGGCGGTTCACGATCTGCCGGCCGACGAAGAAGTTGCGCCACAGTGGCTGCTTCTCGCCCAGCGATTTCTCCTGGTACACCGTCTCGAACTTCAGTGCATGGGCACGGCGGACGGAATAGCCGTCGAGGTCGATCGGCTGGTCGCGAATCCACAGCCGCCCGCTGGTGGGCCGCACCACGCCGGTCAGCACCTTGGTCAGCGTGGATTTGCCGGCTCCGTTGTCGCCGATCAGCCCGACGATCTCGTTGCGCCCGATCGTCAGGTCGATATCGGTCAGCGCCTTCACGTTGCCGTAGGCGATGCTGACCTTCTCGGCGCGAACGATGTTGAGATAGTCGCGCGGGGCGGGGCTGGCGGCATCCGCCATCAGCCGTTTCCCGCCGTATCGCACGGGGCTCGCGCAAACAGACGAACCGCCTGTCGGGTGCATTGCATCGTGGCGTTTCCCATGCCTTGGACCGGCCGTGTTCATCACGGCGCCTGTCAAAAGTCTGACTTATTACGCCACCCCGCGCATGCGGCTGTCAAGCACGCGGTGGCAGCGATCAATCCGGCAGCAGGACCGTCGCGACGGCCTGCGCGGCAATGCCCTCGCCGCGGCCGGTGAAACCCAGCCGTTCCGTCGTGGTCGCTTTCACGGAAATCCGCTCGATGCCGACGCCGAGAAGATCGGCAAGGCGTGCGCGCATCGCCTGGGCATGGGGCGTGATCTTCGGCCGTTCGCAGATCAGCGTGACATCGGCGTTGATCAGCCGGCCGCCGCGGGCTGCGATGCGTGCGGCGGCATGGCGCAGGAAGCGCGCGCTGTCGGCATCCTTCCACTGCGCTTCCGAGGGCGGGAAGTGGCGGCCGATATCGCCTTCGGCCATCGCGCCATAGATCGCATCGCACAGCGCATGGATGCCCACATCGGCATCGGAATGCCCGGCGAGCCCGGCCTCGTGCGGCACCTCGACGCCGCACAGAACGAGGCGGCGGCCGGGCTCCAGCACATGCACGTCGAACCCGGTACCGATGCGCGGCAGCAGGGCGGGGGAGAGGGCGCGTTCCAGCCGCATGAGGTCCTCGGGCCAGGTGAGCTTGATGTTGTCTTCCGAACCGGGGACCAGCGCGACCGCCAGCCCGGCATGCTCCAGCAGCGCGGCGTCGTCCGTGGCGGCGCCGCCGGCGGCAGCGCGATGCAGCGCGAGCAGGCTCGCGAAGCGGAAGCCCTGCGGGGTCTGGGCGCGGAACAGCCCATCGCGCGGCACGGTCTCCACGATACGGCCACCAATGCCACGCTTCAGCGTGTCACAGACGGCCAGCACCGGGATCGCGCCCTCCGCTCCAGTCAGCGCGGCCAGCACGGCATCGACCATTCCGTCCGGTACGACCGGGCGGGCGGCATCATGCACCAGCACGATGTCCGGCGCGTGCGGGGAGAGCGCCTCCAGACCCGCGCGCACGCTCTCCTGCCGCGTCGCCCCGCCCGGCACAGCCGGCAGATGCGGCAGCCCCGCTAGGGCGGTGCCGATCGGCCCGGCCTCGCCTACCGGTTGCAGCAGGCCGGCATGGCGCAGCAGGGCCTCCGCCGCGTGGCGGATCACCGGCTTGCCGGCGAGAGGCAGGAATTGCTTGGGCGTGGGCGCACCGAACCGGGTGCCCGATCCGGCCGCGACCAGAAGGGCGGCGACTTGCATGGCCGCACCCTCGCCGCAGGCCGATTGCGCGTCAACGGGCGTGTGAGTAGTTTGCCCAAATCATGGGCAACAGCACGAGCAACGATCGCCTGCCGGCGATCCGGCTTCCCGCCGGGCGGCCCGCGGTGATCGACACGCCGGTGATCCTCGCGCCAATGTCCGGCGTGACCGATCTGCCGTTCCGCCGCCTCGCGCGCGAACTGGGTGCGGGGCTTGTGGTGTCGGAGATGATCGCATCCTGGGCGATGGTGCGGGAGAACGAGCGCACGCTGCGCATGGCGGAGGTGGCGGAGGGCAGCGGCCCGGCCTCGGTGCAGCTTGCCGGCTGCGATCCGGCCGCGATGGCGGAGGCGGCACGCATCGCGGTGGACCGGGGTGCGGGGATCATCGACATCAATTTCGGCTGCCCGGTGAAGAAGGTCGCCGTGGGTCAGATGGCCGGCTCGGCGCTGATGCGCGACGAGGCCGGCGCCGCCCGCATCCTGGAGGCGACGGCATCGGCTGTCGATGTGCCGGTCACGCTGAAGATGCGCATGGGCTGGGATCATGACAGCCTGAACGCGCCTCGGCTCGCGCAGATCGCGCAGGCAAGCGGCATTCGCATGGTCACCGTGCACGGGCGCACGCGCAACCAGTTCTACACCGGCCGGGCGGATTGGGCGTTCATCGCGCGGGTGAAGCAGGCGGTGGACATTCCGGTGATCGCCAACGGCGACATCCTGACTGAAGCTGACGCGGCGGCGGCGCTTGCGGCATCCGGAGCGGATGGGGTGATGATCGGGCGCGGCTGCTACGGTCGCCCATGGTTTCCCGCGCAGGTCGCGCATTTCCTGCGCACGGGCACATCCGTGCCGGACCCGGCCCTGGCCGGGCAGAAGCGCATCCTGCTCGCCCACTACCACGCCATGCTGGCCCATTTCGGTGCGGGACCGGGGCTGCGGCTCGCCCGGAAGCATCTGTCCTGGTATTCGCGCGGCCTGCCGGGTTCGGCCGAATTCCGCGCCACGATGAACCGGTTGGACGAAGTGGCCGCGGTGCTGCGGCTGGTCGATGCGTTCTACGATCCGCTGATCGATGCCGGCGCGGCGCGCGAGCCCGAAGCGAGCGGGCGTGAAGCGTGGGCGGAAGCGGCGTGAGCGGGGTGCGCAGGGCGGTGAAGCGCACGGTGCTGTCGGTGGTGCGCCGCGCGCCCCCTGCGGTTCCCGCGCCGGATGCGGTGGCGATGATGGGCGCGCTGCCGGTGCCGGTGCTGCTGCTCGACCCCGCCAACCGCTTCCGCTACGCCAACCATGCCGCCGAGCAGTTCCTCGGCATCTCGCTCGCCCAGCTTGTCCAGTTGCGGCTTGAAGATCTGCTGCCGGCGGACAATCCCGTGTTCATGCTGATCGGCCAGGTGCGCGAGGGTGTGGTGACCATCGCCGACCACGATCTGACGCTGGAGAGCCCACGGCTGCACAAGCGCGGCATCAGCGTGTTCGGCACCGCCCTGCCGGAGGAGCCGGGCAGCGTGCTGCTGACCTTGCAGGATGCTTCCACCGCCCGCGCGCTGGATCGGCAGGTGACCGCACGCAACGCCGCCCGCAGCGTGACCGGCATGGCCGCGATCCTGGCGCATGAGGTGAAGAACCCGCTGTCCGGCATCCGCGGCGCCGCGCAGCTTCTGGAAGCCTCGGTTGTGGAGTCCGATCGCGAGCTGACGGTGCTGATCCGCGACGAGGCGGACCGCATCCGTGCCCTGGTCGAGCGCATGGAAGTGTTCAGCGAAAAGCCGGTCGAGCGCAGCGCGGTGAACATCCATCGCGTGCTCGACCATGTGCGCAAGCTCGCCGGCACCGGCTTCGCCGCGCATCTGCGCATCAATGAGGAATACGATCCGTCCCTGCCGCCGGTGTTCGGCAACCGCGACCAGCTTGTGCAGGTGGTGCTGAACCTCGTGAAGAACGCGGCGGAATCGCTGACCGGTGCGGCAATGGCCGATGGCGAGATCACGCTGGTCACCGCCTTCCAGCATGGCGTGCGGCTGGCGGCGTCGGGCAGCGAATCGCATTTGAACCTGCCGCTCGTGGTGGCAGTGCGCGATACCGGCCCGGGCATTCCCGACGATATCCGCCCGCACCTGTTCGAACCGTTCGTGACCTCCAAGCCCACCGGCAGCGGGCTGGGGCTGGCGCTGGTGGCGACGATCATCGCCGACCACGGCGGCTTGATCGAGGTGGACAGCCGGCCCGGCCGCACCGAGTTCCGCCTGCATCTGCCGATGTTGCCGGACGATCCCGAGGATGCGCCGTGAGCCGGGCCGCATCGCACCGTTCAGGGGAGAAGCGCCGATGACGCCGCCAACCGTGCTGATCGCCGACGACGACCGTTCGATCCGCACCGTGCTGACCCAGGCGCTGGGCCGCTCCGGCTACCAGGTCCGCAGCACCTCCAACGCGGCGACGCTGTGGCGCTGGGTGGAGGATGGCGAGGGCGATCTGGTGATCACCGATGTGGTGATGCCGGACGAGAACGGGCTCGACCTGATCCCGCGCATCCGGCGCCTGCGCCCGAACCTGCGCGTGGTGGTGATGAGCGCGCAATCGACACTGATGACGGCTGTGAAGGCGGCCCAGCGCGGCGCCTTCGAATACCTGCCCAAGCCGTTCGACCTGCGCGAGCTGCTGGCCGTGGTCGATCGCGCGCTGGCCGCGCCGCTGCCGGGGCCGGATGCCGTGCCGGCCGAGCCGAAGGATGCCGACGAGCGGCTGCCGCTGATCGGCCGCAGCGTGGCGATGCAGGAGATCTACCGCGCGATCGCCCGGCTCACCACCACCGATCTCACGGTGATGGTGAACGGCGAATCCGGCACCGGAAAGGAGCTCGTCGCCCGCGCCCTGCACGATTACGGCCGCCGCCGCGCCGGCCCGTTCGTCGCGATCAACATGGCCGCGATCCCGCGCGAGCTGATCGAGAGCGAGCTGTTCGGGCACGAGCGCGGCGCGTTCACGGGTGCCACCAACCGCAATCTCGGCCGTTTCGAGCAGGCAAGCGGCGGCACCCTGTTCCTCGACGAGATCGGGGACATGCCGCCCGAGGCGCAGACACGGCTGCTGCGCGTGCTCCAGGAAGGCGAATTCACCACCGTGGGCGGCCGCCAGCCGATCCGCGCGAACGTGCGCATCATCGCCGCGACCCATCGGGATCTGCGCGCCGCCATCCGCCAGGGGTTGTTCCGCGAGGATCTGTTCTACCGCCTCAACGTGGTGCCCATCCGGCTGCCGCCGCTGCGCGAGCGCACCGAGGATATCCCGGTGCTGGCGCGGCACTTCCTCGACAAGGCGCGGGCCGACGGGCTGCCGTCCAAGACGCTCGACCAGGCGGCGCTGGATGCGCTGCGCGGCCATCGCTGGCCGGGCAACGTGCGCGAACTGGAGAACCTGATGCGCCGGCTTGCGGCACTCTATCCGGAAGAGACGATCAGCGGCGAGACGGTGGCGCAGGAGCTGACCGAGGCCACCCCGCCGGCTGACGGGCAGACCGCGGCGGCGGCCGGCGAACCGCTGGCGCGCGCGGTGGAGCGGCACATCCGCCAGTTTCTCGCCGCCTATCAGGACGGCCTGGGCGGTTCGGACATCTACGACCGCGTGATCGCGGAGGTGGAGCGGCCGTTGATCCAGATGACGCTGGCGGCCACCCGGGGCAACCAGATCAAGGCGGCTTCGATGCTGGGTTTGAACCGCAACACGCTGCGCAAGAAGATCCGCGACCTGGACATTCCGGTGGTGCGGGGAATCGCATGAGCCTGGGATGGCACGGCCGGAGCATCTGATGCTCGCCTCCCCACCCCCGCGCATGGCGACCGATCCCCAGGATGGGGATGCCGGAAGCCCGCCGCCGTCACGGTCGTTGGCCGGGCGGTTCGTCAACGTCGCCCTGGGCAAGGTGGTGACGCTCGGGCTCGCGACGGTTGCGCTGGCCCTGGGCATCGCGACCTTCGTGCTGCTGGCCGGCGGCGTGTCGCTCGGCGTACGGCCGGGCGTTGTGGTCGGCGCGGTACTGGCCAACGCGGTGGTGCTGCTGCTGCTGGGCGCGGTGCTCGCCGGCCGGCTGACCCGTGTGTGGGTCGAGCGGCGGCGCGGCTCCGCCGGGTCGCGGCTGCACACGCGACTCGTGCTGCTGTTCGGCGTCGTGGCCGTCGTGCCGGCCATCGTGGTGGCGATCTTCGCCACCGTGTTCTTCCAGCTCGGCATCCAGGCCTGGTTCAATGATCGGGTACGCACGGCGCTGAACGAAAGCCTCCAGGTGGCGCAGGGCTACCTTCAGGAACACAACAACAACATCCGCGCCGATGCCTTCGGCATGGCCAACGACATGGCCCGCGCGGGCCGTATCCTGTCGGGCAATCCGAGCACCTTCGCCAATTTCCTCGCCACCCAGACGAGCCTGCGCGGACTCACTGATGCGGTGGTGTTCGAACCGATCACCGGGCAGGTCATCGCCTCGGCCGGGCTGCTCGCCGGCATGGGGGCGGAATCGCCGCCACCTTGGGCGACCGAGCTTGCGAACAGCGGCGATGTCGCGGTGATGACGTCGAAGAAGGGCAATTCGGTGAGCGCGCTGGTGCGGCTCGACGCCACACCGCCGCTGATGCTGCTGATCGACAAGCCGGTCGATCCGGTGATCCTCGCGCACATGGCGCGCACCGAGCAGGCGGTGGCGGAATACAACCGGCTGGAGCATAACCGTTCCGGCCTGCGCATCACCTTCGTGCTGATCTTCACCCTGGTGGCGCTGCTCGTGCTGTTCGCGGCCGTGCTGGTCGGCCTTGTCTTCGCCAACCAGATCGCGCGGCCTGTGGGATGGCTGATCCACGCCGCAGAACGGGTGCGCGCCGGCGATCTGGCGGTGCGGGTGCCGGAATCCGCGATGGACGATGAGGTGGCCGGCCTGTCGCGCGCGTTCAACCGCATGACCGGCCAGCTTGCCGCGCAGCGCGCAGAGCTGATGGATGCCTATAGCCAGATCGACGAGCGGCGCCGGTTCACCGAAACCGTGCTGGCCGGCGTCTCGGCCGGCGTGATCGGGCTGGACGGGCAGGGGCGGGTGGAACTGCCCAATCGCGCCGCGGGCGAGCTTCTGGGCATCGATCTGCTTGCCGCGGCCGGCCGGCTGCTTGACGAGCTGGTGCCGGAATTCGCTCCGCTCATGATCGCCGCACGGGATGCGCCGGAGCGGCCGCGCACGGCGGAGGTGGCGATCGGCCCCGCCACGGATCGCCGCACGCTGCTCGTGCGCATCGGCGCGGAGATGCAGAACGGCCGCACCGACGGCTTCGTCGTCACCTTCGACGACATCACCGAACTGGAAGCCGCCCAGCGCAAGGCGGCCTGGGCGGATGTGGCGCGGCGCATCGCGCACGAGATCAAGAACCCGCTCACGCCCATCCAGCTTTCCGCCGAGCGGCTGAAGCGCCGCTTCGCCAAGGAGATCACCTCCGACCCGGAAACCTTCGCGCAATGCGCTGACACCATCGTCCGCCAGGTGGGTGATATCGGCCGCATGGTGGATGAATTCTCGGCCTTCGCACGCATGCCCCAGCCGGTGATCGGCCCCGAGGATATCGGGCGGATCGCGCGCGAGACGCTGCTGCTGCAGAGCCATGCGCGGCCCGAGATCGAATGGTCCACGCAGATCCCGCCGCGGGGGCCGGAAGCGCGCTGTGATCGGCGGCTGCTGGGCCAGGCGCTGACGAACCTGCTGCAGAACGCCGCCGATGCCGTGGCGATGCGGCCGGGTGCGGGGCATATCGATCTGTCGGTCTGCGCGGAGGCGGACCAGGTGCGCATTTCGGTCAGTGATGACGGTATCGGCCTGCCCCGGCAGGACCGCGCGCGGCTGGCCGAACCGTACGTGACCCACAAGCCGAAAGGTACCGGCCTTGGTTTAGCCATCGTGAAGAAGATCATGGAGGACCACGGCGGGCGGCTCGCGCTCGAAGACCGGCCGGACGGGCCGGGTGCGGTGGCGAGCCTGATCCTGCCGACGCGAGGAACCGATGCCATCTGAGATCCTGGTCGTTGACGACGAGCCCGACATCCGGATGCTGATCGACGGCATCCTGCGCGACGAAGGTTACGAAACGCGCGAAGCCGGCGATTCGGATTCGGCACTGGCGGCATTCCGCGTCCGCCGCCCCAGTCTCGTGATCCTGGATGTGTGGCTGCGCGGTTCGAAGCTCGACGGCCTCGGCATTCTGGAGGCTTTGCGCGGCGAGGAGCCGCAGGTGCCGGTGGTGATGATTTCCGGCCACGGCACGATCGAGATGGCGGTCACCGCGATCCAGCATGGGGCATACGATTTCATCGAGAAGCCGTTCAAGTCGGATCGGCTGCTGCTGATCGTCCGCCGCGCGCTGGAAGCGGCGCGGCTGGCCTCCGAGATCGCTGAATTGCGCCTGCGCGCGGGGGCGGAGACGGAGTTGACCGGAGACAGCCCGGCGATCACGACCCTGCGCGGGGCGATCGACCGAGTGGCGCCGACGGGCTCGCGCGTGCTGCTCTCGGGCGCGGCGGGAGTGGGCAAGGAGGTGGCCGCACGGATGATCCATGCGCGTTCCCGCCGCGCGGACGGCCCTTTCGTGGCACTGAACTGCGCCACGCTGAACCCGGCCCGGTTCGAGGAGGAGCTGTTCGGCGTGGAGGCAGGCCCCGATCCGGCGCGGGAGCCACGCCGGGCCGGCGTACTGGAGCGGGCGCATGGCGGCACCCTGCTGCTGGACGGGGTGAGCGACATGCCGCTGGAGACCCAGGGCAAGATCGTCCGCGCCTTGCAGGACCAGACGTTCGAACGGCTGGGAGGTGCGGCGCGGGTGAAGGTTGATGTGCGGGTGATCGCCACCACCACGCGCGACCTGCAAGCAGAGATCGCGGCCGGGCGTTTCCGGGAGGATCTGTTCTACCGTCTGGCGGTGGTGCCGTTGCGCGTGCCGAGCCTCGCGGAGCGGCGCGAGGATGTGCCGGCGCTCGCCACGCATTTCCTCACCCGTTCCGCGGGGCATTCCGGGATTCCGATGCGGGAACTCGCCGCGGATGCCATCGCCGCGTTGCAAGGCTACGAGTGGCCCGGGAATGTGCGGCAGTTGCGCAACCTGATCGACTGGCTGCTGATCATGGCCACCGGCGACCCGGCCGACCCGATCCACGCGGAGATGCTGCCGCCGGAGATCGGCGCCCATGCTCCGCGGCTGCTCGCGCTCGACCCCTCGGCGGACATCATGAGCCTGCCGCTGCGCGAGGCGCGCGATCTGTTCGAGATCCAGTACCTTCAGGCGCAACTGCTGCGGTTCGGCGGCAACATCAGTCGCACCGCGACCTTCGTGGGCATGGAACGCAGCGCGCTGCACCGGAAGCTGAAGCAGCTCGGCGTGACCGGGGAGGAGCGCGGCGGCGCATAGGAGCTACGCGCCGCCATCCCTGTTCAGCAGCGTGCAGGTTCCGGAACATTCCCGCGCCATTCCTTCCCCACACCGATCCGCAGGATCCCTCCATGTCGCCACAGCCTCCCTTGGTCATCGGGTCCGTCCCGCTCACGCTGGATGCGGTGGAGCGTGTGGCTCGTCATGCCGCGCCGGTGATCCTTGATCCGTCTGCACGGGCGCGCGTCGCGGCGGCGCGCGCGGTGGTGGACCGGCTGGTGGAGGAGCGGGTGCCGGCCTATGGCATCACCACCGGCGTGGGCAGCCAGAAGGACTTTGCGGTCGATCCCGCGGCAATCGCAGCCTACAACCCGCGTCTGATCACCGCGCACGCGACCTGCGCGCCCGGCGAGACGGCGCCGGCGGATGTCGTGCGCGGGGCGCTGCTGATCCAGCTCGCACTCTACGCCACCGGCCGCTCCGGCATCCGCCCGATTACGGTGGACAGCCTTCTGGCCCGGCTGAACGCGAACGATCTGCCGGGCGCCAAGCTCGGTTCGTCGGTGGGCGCATCGGACATCGTGGCGATGAGCCAGCTCGCGGTGCCGCTGATCGGCCGCGCCGGTATCGGCCCGGGCGGGGCGGGGCCGCAGCCGCTGGATGGGCTGTTCGCCAAGGAAGCATTGTCGCTGATGAATTCCAACGCGCTCACCCTGAGCCAGGGCGCGCTGGCGCTGGCGGACGCGCGCCGGCTGCTGGACGCGGCCACCCTCGTAGCGGCGTTGACGCTCGAAGGCTTCCGCGGCAACCCCGGCGCCTGGAGCGACACCGTACATCAGGCGCGCGGCCAAGCCGGACAGATCGCGACCGGCGCCCGGCTTCTGGCCGCGCTCGCCGACAGCGCGCTGTGGCAGCCCGGTACATCGCGCTTCCTCCAGGACCCGCTGAGCTTTCGTTGCGTGCCGCAGATCAACGGTGCCGCCGCTGCCGCGCTGGATTGGGCGGAAGGCATCTGGACGCAGGAACTGGCCGCGATCTGCGACAACCCGATGATCGACCTGCCGACCGGGCGCGTGATCTCCCATGGCAACATGGAGACCACGCTGCTGGCCGTGGCGCTGGACGCGTTGCGCCTGTCCTTCGCCAAGATGATCGAGGCGGCCGGGGAGCGGATCCACAAGTTGCAATGGCCTGCCTTCTCGGGTCTGCCGACGGGTCTTGCCGCGGAAGGCGGCGCGGTTGGCGGCGTGCAGTTCCTGAACCTGGGCCATATCGGCGCCGCCGCGCTAGGGGCCGTGCTGCAGCGTGCGCACCCCGCCACGCTCGGCTTTCGCGGGCAGGTGGATGACGGGGTGGAGGACGTGGCGGGCAATGCCCCGGTCGCCGTCGGCGAAACAGTGCAACTGCTCCGCGCAGCCTGGACCGTGGTCACGGCCGAGGCGGTCTGCGCGGCCTGGGCGATCCACCGGCGCGGGCTCGATCCGGCGCGGCTGGGTGCGGGGGTGCAGCCGCTTTACGCCCATCTGCTGCCAGCCCTGCCGATCGGCCGCGAGGGCACGGCGATCTTCGATCTGGCGGCGGTCGCCGAACGGTTGGAAGCCTATTGGGGTGGCGGACGCTGAAGCGGCGACTCAGGCGATCACGTCGTATCCGAAGGCGGCCGCCTTTTTGGCGAGATCGATGACCAAGCGATAGGCCGAAAGCGGCAGCACGGCGAACCCGGCCAGCGCGAGCGTGCCGCAGGCGGCGGCGCCGGCCGGGGATGTGGCTACGGCGGCCAGTGCATCGCGCAGGGAGCCGAGCATCGCGGGCGGCGCATCCGGCCGGGAAATCAGTGGCAGGCCGGGGACAGGCGGTGTTTCGGCGATGATCCGGGTGCCTTGAAGCTGTGCCGGATCGTGCCGGGCCAGCAGGCCGTGGGTGACGCAGTCGATCGCGGCGACATCGGTCGCGCCGGTGCGTACCGCGGCAATGCTTGCAAGATGCCCGCCGGTAAACCGCACGGCATCGAAGAAACGCCCGGACCGCGCGAGCGGGGCGACCATTGCGCGCAACAGATTCATGCCCGAATTGCTGTCGGGCGCGTTGATCGCGACCGTGCGGCCGCGTGTGCTCTCCAGGTCGCCGGCCGGATCGGAGGCGCGCACGACCACGAAGCTGCGGTGCAGGGGGCCGTCACACCCCGGCAGGTCATAGCAGGGAGTTGCCACCAGGCTGGGCCGGCCGGCCAGGGATGTCATCAGCGGGAAGCCGCAGGTCTGCGCCAGCAGCAGCCGCGGATCGCGCCAGATGTCATGCAGTTCGCGTGCCCGGTCCAACCCGGCGGGAATCCAGGTCAGGCCGGTTTCGGCCAGCAATGGGCGCAGCGCGGCCCAAAGCGCGTCATTCGCGGCGGTGAGCGGTGCGAAATCATACATGCCGAGGCTTGCCGCCCCGAGCGTCCGGGATGGGACCACCTCTGTTTGCGCCGTCTCCATCGTCACTACCAGATATTCCCTTCCATCCGCTCTGTTGGCTGCCCGGATAATCTTGTGTCGGAACCGGCACAAGGATAATGTTGACGGTTGAATCAACACAGACGGAGTGGCGATGTCGAGCGTTCGGGCAGAGGCGGGTCACCCGGTTGTGGAATGGCAGACAATTGCGCTGGCGGCGGTGATCTACGGGGGCTGGCTGGCGCTGACTTGGTTCCATGCGGCCCTGCCCTGGTGGGTGCTGCTGCCGGCCGGGGCGGTGGTGATCGCCTGGCACGGCTCCTTGCAGCACGAGGCGATCCATGGCCATCCCACCTGCTGGCGCAGGGTCAACCAGGCGCTTGTCATGCCGCCGCTCGCATTGTGGCTGCCGTTCAGCTTCTATCGCCTCTCGCACTTGCAGCATCATCGCGATGCACGGCTGACCGATCCGTTCGATGATCCCGAATCCTACTACTGGACCGAGCAGCTCTGGCGGGACCTGGGTGCGCCCGGGCGGCGGCTGGTACGGGCGCAGGCCACGCTGCTGGGGCGATTGCTGATCGGGCCGGCCTGGACCATCGGCCGTTTCTTCTGGCTTGAAGCGAAGGCCATGGCGCAGGGGGATTTCCGGCACGCCCGGATGTGGGCTGCCCATGCAGTGGCGGACGCGCTGGTTCTGGTCTGGGTCATCGGCGTCTGCCGGATGAGCTTGCTGGGCTATATCGCCTTCTTCGTCTATCCGGGCACCGCCCTGTCGCTCGTTCGCTCCTACGCGGAGCATCGCGCGGCCGACGATGTGGGCCGCCGCACCGCCATCGTGGAAAACGCCGGGTTTTTCAGCCTGTTGTTCCTGTTCAACAATTTGCACGTGGCGCATCATGTGCGCCCGGATATCCCCTGGTACCGCCTTCCCCGATGGTATGCCCGGCACCGGGCCACGCTCGTCGCCCGCAACGGCGGCCTTGTGTATCGCGGCTATGCGGAGGTGTTCCGCCGCTATCTGCTGCACCCGCACGACGCGCCGCTGCACCCTGCCGTGCGCGCACCGATCGCCCGCGCCGGAGGCTGATCCGCAGGGCGGGGGACGCCTGCAGTTTCTTTCGCGCCGGGCACGCCAGCCGCGAGGTTAGGTATGGACGGGAGGCGGCGATCACATGAGAATGCCGCGGTAAAGCCGTAAACGGCGGGCTGCAAAAGCTTGAGGATTCGCTGTTCGGGCCGACGCCGCCGGTGGGGAGACCCGGTTGGGCGGCTCCGGTCATCGGGCGCGTGATTCGAACGCTCGGCAGTGTGCCCGTGTTCGGCCGCCACCAGACCCCTGAAACTTCAATGCCAACCCGGATGAGACTTCAGCCCGGCAGGCCCCAGACAGGAAGGAAACTTGCCCCGTGAAGAAGACCGACAAGGTGACTGAGGCGCTGCGCCGCTCCGCGAGCGACGTGGAGAACCACGTGATCGACGAGTTCCTGGCCGGGCGTATCGACCGCCGCAGCTTTCTCCAGCGCGGCAGCGTGCTGGGCATGGCCGCACCGCTGATCGGCGGCATTGCCGGCGCGGTGGGGGCTCTGCCCATCCACTCCGCCCGGGCCGCGGCGGGCGGTACGGTGCGCGTGGCGATCCTGGTGCCGGCGGGCGCGGTCGATCCGGTCACCACCGGCGATGTCGGCGGGCTGTGCCTGCTGATGCAGACCGGCGAGTTCCTGGCGATTGACGGCCCTGACCTGCGCCTGCGCCCCTGCCTCGCCGAAAGCTGGTCGCCCAACAAGGATGGCACGGTCTGGACGTTCAAGCTGCGCCAGGGCGTGAAGTTCCACAACGGTCAGGCGATGACGGCCGATGATGTGGTGGCGACCATCGACCGGCTGGCCAACCCGAAGAACGCCTCCAACGCCCTGTCGGCGTTCAAGGGCGTGCTGAAAGTCGGCAATACGAAGAAGGTCGATGACTATACCGTCGCCTTCCATCTCGACGCACCCAACGGCAACTTTCCGTATTACGTTTCGTCCGACAACTACAACTGCATCATTCTGCCCAAGGATTACAACGGCGGTTACGACAAGACGTTCATCGGCACGGGGCCGTTCAAGTTCGACAAGTATACGGCCAAGGTCGGCGCGAGCTTCGTGCGCAACGATGCCTACTGGGGCAAGAAGGCGCTGCCCGATCGCACCGAATTCACCTTCTACGCAGATCTGCAATCGCAGGTGCTGGCGCTGCAGGGGCGGCAGGTCGATCTGATCGTGCAGATCGCGGTGCAGGGCAGCCAGGCGCTGCTGCACGATCCGTCCTATGCCATCCTGTCGCTGAAAGGCAGCGGCCACGAACAATTGCATATGCGCAACGATATGGGGCATTTCAAGGACAAGCGGGTGCGCCGGGCGGTGGCGCTCACGCTGAACCGGCCGAACCTTGTGCGCGGTCTGTTCCAGGGGCGGGCCTCGCTCGGCAACGACAGCCCGTTCGCCCCCGTGTTCCCCTCCACCAACAAGACCGTTCCGCAGCGCCACGAGGATCTGCGGCAGGCCAAACAGCTTCTCGAAGCCGCCGGCGTGGGCAAGGGCTTCCCGGTGACGCTGACCACCGAGAAATACATCGAGATTCCGGATTACGCGGTGCTGGTGCAGAATTTCGCCAAGCAGGTCGGCATCGACATCACCCTGAAGGTCGAAAGCCAGAGCGCCTATTACGGAAAAGCGGTGTTCGGCCAGTCCGACTGGCTCGATTCCGAGATGGGCATCACCGATTACGGCCATCGCGGCGTGCCCAACGTGTTCCTGGCCGCCCCGCTGCTGAGCGGGGGCACCTGGAACGCCGCGCATTTCAAGAACCCGGCCTACGACAAGCTGGTCGCCGATTACGTCGGCGCGCTCGACCTGCAATCCCAGCAGGCGGTCTCCGGCAAGATCGAGACGCTGCTGCTGGACGAGACGCCGATCATCTTCGGTTATTTCTACAACCAGCTCTGCGTGACGGTGAAAAATCTGAAGGGGGTGCAGCCGACGGCCATTTCCCAGGTCTTCCTGGCTGGGGCGCATTTCGCCTGATGGCAACACCCGGCCCGGGTGCGGCCATCGCACCCGGGCCGGGCACCGGGAAAGGAGGGCGGGTGTGAGGATTGCGCGGTTCCTGGGCAAGCGTCTGCTGCTCACCATCGTCACGCTGTGGCTGCTCAGCGTGCTGGTGTTCATCGGCGCGCAATTGCTGCCCGGCGATCCCGCGCGCGCAATTCTTGGCCCGCTCGCCGATCCTCGCGCGGTTGCCGTGCTCGATCATCAACTTGGCGCTGACCGGCCGGTGCTGGATCAGTACTGGGTGTGGATCAGCCATTTCGTGCAGGGGAACATGGGCATGTCCTACACGTTCCGCTCCCCTGTGCTGCCGTTCGTGCTGAAGGCGCTCGGGCACTCGCTCAAGCTCTGTGCCGTGGCTTTCGTGCTGGTGGTGCCGCTCGGCATCGCCGGCGGGGTGTATGCGGCCCTTCATGTCGGGCGGCCGATCGACCGGATCATCAGCGTGGCCGGGCTGTCCGTGACCGTGATTCCGGAATTCGTCTCCTCCATCGTGGTGATCCTCATCCTGGGCATCTGGCTCAACTGGCTGCCGATCGCGGCCTCCTGGCGGCCGGGGGCCGGGGCGTTCACCCAGATCTACCACCTGCTGCTGCCGGCCCTTCCGCTGGTGCTGCTGCTGTTCGGCTATATCGCCCGCATGGCGAGGGCAGGCACGGTCGAGGCGCTGGATGCGGACTACACCCGCACCGCGGTGCTGAAGGGGCTGCCCTGGCGGACCGTGCTGTGGCGCCATGTGCTGCGCAACGCACTGCTGCCGACCATCACGGTGGTCGCCACGCAGGTGGGCTATCTGATCGGCGGGCTCGTGGTGGTGGAAACGCTGTTCCACTACCAGGGCATCGGCAGCCTGATCTTCACCGCCGCGCGCGGGAAGGATTTTCCCATGTTGGAAGCGAGCCTGCTGACCGTCGGTGTCATCTACACGATCTCCACCCTGACCGCGGACCTCCTGTATTCGGTGCTCAATCCGCGCATCCGCTATGGGGGCGGGGAATGAGCGCGCCGGCCGCCGAAGCTGCCGGTGCCCGAGATGCCACGCAGCCGCGCTCGGCCCGGGCCGAGCAGATCGAGGCGCTGCTGCATTCGGGCACCTTCCTGACCGGCGCCGCGATCGTGATCTTCTGGGTGTTCTGCGCGATCTTCGGCCCGCATATCGTTCCGTTGAGCCCCTACGCGGACGATCTTCTGAACGAGCTGAGCCCGCCCACGCTCACGCACTGGTTCGGGACGGACCAGCTGGGGCGGGATGTGTTTTCCCGCGTGATCGTGGGCGCGCGCGACATCCTCATCACCGCACCGCTCGCCACGCTGCTCGGCACCGTCGTCGGCACCGCGCTCGGCCTTATCACCGGCTATTTCCGAGGGGCGGTGGATGAGGTGGTCAGCCGGTTCATCGATGCGCTGCTGGCGCTGCCGCTGGTCATCGTCGCGCTGCTGGTGCTGGTTGCGCTCGGCACGTCCAACATCACGGTGGTGGTCGTCATCGGCATGGTGTTCGCGCCCATCATCGCCCGCACGGTGCGCGCCGCCGTGCTGAACGAACGCGCGCTCGACTACGTTTCGGCCGCGCAGCTTCGCGGGGAAAGCGCGCCCTACATCATGTTCGTCGAGATCCTGCCGAACATCCTGCCGCCGATCCTGGTGGAGACGACGGTGCGGCTGGGCTATGCGATCTTCACCGTCGCCTCGCTCAGCTTCCTCGGCTTCGGCATCCAGCCGCCATCGCCGGACTGGGGGCTCACGATCTCCGACAACTACGGGCTGATCGACGGCGGCTTCTGGTGGACGGTGCTGCCCGCCGCGTTGGCCACGGCATCCCTCGTGGTGGGCGTGAACTTGCTTGCCGATGGCGTGCAATCGGTGCTGGACCAATGAACATCGCCGGGAATGCCGCAACGCCCGACGCGCTGACGATCGAGAATCTCGATGTGACCTATCGCGTGCGCGGCAAGGCGCGGCAGGTGCTGCGCGATGTATCCCTGTCCATCCGGCCCGGCGAAGCCTATGGGCTGGTCGGCGAATCGGGCTGCGGCAAATCGACCGCGGCATTGGCGGCGATGCGCTACCTGCCGCGCAACGGGCGGGTGCGGGGCGGACGCATCCTGGTGGCGGGGCGGGACATGCTGGCGCTGGATGCGACCGAGCTGCGCCGCCTCCGATCGAGCAAGGTGGCCATGGTCTATCAGGACCCGGGCCGGGCGCTGAACCCCTCCATCCTGGTGGGCCGGCAGGTTGCCGAGGTGTTCGAGGTGATGGGCATTCGCGGGCCGAAAGCCTATGCCCGTGCGACCGAGATGCTGGCGCGCGTGCAGATCTCCGATCCGTCGAGAGTGATGCAGCGTTACCCGCACCAGCTTTCGGGCGGCATGCAACAGCGCGTGGTGATCGCCATGGCGCTCGCGATCAACCCCGTGCTGCTCGTGCTGGACGAGCCTACCACCGGCCTCGATGCGACGGTGGAGGCGGAGGTGCTCGATCTGGTCGCGAAGCTGCGTGCCGAGTACTCCACCGCGATCCTGTTCATCAGCCACAACCTCGCGGTGATCGCGCGCATGTGCGACCGCATCGGCATCCTTTATGCCGGGGCGCTGGTGGAGGAAGGAACCACGCGGCAGGTGTTCGACGATCCGCGCCATCCCTACACGGTCGGGCTGCTGCGCTGCCTGCCGCAGGCGGGGCGGCGGAAGGATCACGGCCGGCTGGACACGATCCCCGGCTTCCTGCCCAGCCTTGGCGCCCGCATCCCCGGCTGCGTGTTCGCCGAACGTTGCGGGCTTGCGGATGCGCGCTGCCATGCCGAGCCGCCGGCCTTCCATGATCTGGGTGGCCGCCACTCCCGCTGCCACTACCACGACCGCGCGGCCAGCCTGCCGCGGGCGGTGCCGGCCGACACCGCGGCAATCGCCCAGATCGACCGCAACCGGCCGCCGGTGCTCGATACCGTGGCATTGGCCAAGACCTACCCGTTCGGCCAGCACGGCATCCGCGCCCTCGCCGGCGTATCGCTCGCGCTGTGGCCGGGCGAAACGCTCGGCCTCGTGGGCGAGTCCGGCAGCGGCAAGACCACGCTCGCGAAGCTGCTGCTGGGCCTGACCATCCCCGACAGCGAGAGCGCGATCACACTCGCCGGCGACAGGCTGCCGGGCCGCGCGACCGCGCGCAGCACGGCCCAGATCAAATCCTTGCAGATCGTGTTCCAGAACCCGGATTCGGCGCTCAACCGTTCCCATACCGTGCGCTACCTCATCGGCCGGGCATTGGCGAAGCTCGGCGGCCTGCGCGGGGCGGCGCGCGGGAAGCGCCTGCTGGAGCTGACGCAGGCGGTGCGGCTGACCGAGCGGCATCTGGCGGCGCGGCCGCGCCAGCTCTCGGGCGGGCTGAAGCAGCGCGTGGCGATCGCGCGCGCCTTCGCCGGAGAGCCGAAAGTGGTGGTCTGTGACGAGCCGACATCGGCACTCGATGTCTCGGTGCAGGCCGCGATCCTGAACCTGCTGGCCGATCTGCAAGCGCAGTTGAGGGTGAGCTACATCTTCATCTCGCACGATCTCGGCGTGGTCCGCTATCTCTCGGACCGGATCGCGGTTCTCTACCTCGGCCGGCTGATGGAGATCGGCCCGGCCGAGGCGGTATTCTCCGGCCCGCATCATCCCTATACCGAGGCGCTGCTGTCCTCCGTCCCGTCGCTCGGCGGCGAGGCCGAGGGGCGCATCCGGCTGTCCGGCGAAATTCCCAGCGCCGCCCGGCCGCCATCGGGCTGCGTGTTCCACACGCGCTGCCCGCGCAAGCTGGGCGCGATCTGCGAGCAGCAGGAGCCGCCGCTGGCGGAGGCCGATGCCGATCATGCGATCCGCTGCCACATCCCGTATGCGGAGCTGGCGATATTGCAGCGGAAAGCCGAGATGGCCCCGGCTGCGGATTGATCGGCGAGCGGGCCTGCTGCCTTACGGCGTGGGCGACCACACCTCCGGCACGAACCGGAAGGCCGCACCGGCGCGGGCCACGTGGCCGAATGGAGGGAAATGCAGATGCGCCCCGGCCACCGGCATCTGCTCCATCGCCGCACTTGCCATGATCCGCTGGCGCGTGGCGGCGGCCTTCGCCGGCTCGACATCGAATGCCGTCGTCACGTCCGGCCGGGCGAACTGGATTTCGGGCGCATGCACGATATCCCCCCAGATCAGCAGGCGCTCGGCGCCGGAACGCAGCAGGAAGCCGGAATGGCCCGGCGTGTGGCCGCGCAGATGAACCGCGGAAATGCCCGGCGACACATCCCCCTCGTGGAACGGGCGCACCCGCTCGCCATAGGCCGGCAGCACGCGCCGGGCGAGTGCGAAGGCACTGCGGCGGGCGGCAGGCGCGCGCGCTTCGTTCTCCCCGTTCGTCCAGTGCGCGATATCGCTCGCGTGGATCAGCAGGTCTGCATTCGCGAAGACGGGCCGGCCGCTTTCGTCCACCAGGCCGGCGGCATGGTCGCCGTGCATATGTGTCAGCAGCACCGCAGATACCTGCTCCGGCGTCACGCCTGCCGCACGCAGGTTGGCGCGCATGTCGCCCAAGGCGGGATAGGCCGAGCCGGCACCGCCGGCATCGACCAGCACGATGCGGTCGGCGTTCTGGACAAGGAAACAATGCACGGACAATCTTGGCGTCGTCGGGCGGAAGGCAGCGGTGAACATCGCCTCTCCGTCTTCCGGCAGCAGCCCGACGAAGGAGGCCATCGGCAGATCGAGATTCCCGTCATGCAGGGCGGTCACGATCATCTCGCCTACCCGGCGGCGATAGAACCCGGGCGGCTGCCGGATGTCCTGAACCGGTGCGGGAATACCCGTCATCTCGCCTGTTCTCCCCAGCTATCCCGCAAAACCGTCATGGAATGGCCGCTCGTTCCGGCAGCATCCCGCCGGCCAGCAGCCCGCCATCCACGTGCAGCACATGGCCGGTCATGTAGCTTGCATCGGGCCCAGCCAGGAAGGCGGCTGCACCGGCCACCTCCTCCGGGCTGCCGTAGCGGCCGAGCGGAGTGAGCGCGATCCATCGCTGGCGCGCGGCCGGGGTGTGCATCTGCTGGGCGAGCGAGGTGTCGATCGGGCCGGGCGCGATCACGTTCACGAGGATGTTGTGCGCCGCGAGTTCGATTGCCATCACCTCGCTCAACGTCACCACGCCGCCTTTCGACGCACCATAGGCCGTGCGCCCGGCATTGCCGCGCCGGCCGGAGATCGAGGCGATGTTGATGATCCGCCCGCCGCCGGCCGCCACCATCTGCCGGGCAACTGCCTGGCCGATCAGGAACGTGCCGCGCAGGTTCACCGCCAGCATCCGGTCGAACAATTCCTCGCTCGTTTCCAGGAACGGCACGTCCCGCCCGATGCCGGCGGCGTTCACCAGGATGTCGATGCGCCCGAAGCGGGCAACCACCGCATCGACCAGCCGCGCGACCGAGGCGGCATCCGCCACGTCCGTCTTGTAGTGAAACGCGGCCCCCGCGGCCTGCAGCCCATCCTGCGCGGCGGCCAGGTCTGCGGCGATGACGGTCGCGCCCTCGTCCGCGAAACGCGCCACCGTCGCCGCGCCGATTCCTGAAAGCCCGCCGGTGACGATCGCGATCCTGCCCGACAGCATCATGGTCATAGCCCCGTGGAAAGGATTGGAAATGCGGCCACCAGCACCACCGCGACGAGCAGCGCGCCGAGATAGGGCCAGATGCGCGCCGCCGCCGCATCCGGGTCGGTTCGCCCGATGGCGCAAGCGGCATAGAACCCGACGCCGAGCGGCGGCGCGAACAGCCCGAGCCCCATGGAGAGCACGACGACGATCGCGTAATGCACCTCGTTCACGCCCAGCGCGCGCGCCGCCGGGAACAGCAGCGGCCCGAACAGCACGATCGCGGGAATGCCCTCCAGCACCGAGCCCAGCACCGCGAATACCACGATCGACACCGCCAGGAACCCGGCATGTCCGCCCGGCACCTGCTTCATGGCGGCGACCAGTTGCTGGGAGAAGCCGGATTGCGTCAGCGCCCAGCCCATCGCCGTCGCCGTGCCGATGATGAGCAGGATCGCGCCGGAAAGCGAAGCCGTTTCGATCAGGATCGGATACAGCCGCCGCCACCGGCTCCGGCGGAAGAAGACCAGACCCACCAGTGCCGTATAGGCCACCCCGACCGTCGAAACCTCCGTGGCCGTGGCAATTCCGTCCATCACGGCGAAGCGGATCAGGAACGGCAGCACCAGGGCGGGCAGGGCAATCACGAACAATCGCAGAACCTCGCCCGGCCCGGCGCGGCGCACGCCCGAAAGATCATCGCCCCGCGCACGCCTGCGGGCCATCACCACCAGTGCCGCGCCCAGAACCAGCGCCGGCAGCAACCCGCCGGCGAACAGTGCCGCGATCGACACGCCGGTGACGGAGCCGATGGTGATCAGCACAAGGCTCGGCGGGATCGTCTCGCTCATCGCCGCAGACGCGGCGAGCAGGGAGACCAGTTCCCCCGGTTCCGCGCCGCGTCGCTTCATCTCCGGAAACAGCACCGGCGCGACCGCCGCCATGTCCGCCGCCTTCGATCCGGAGATGCCGGAGACAAGGAACATCGCGCCCAGCAGCGTGTAGGACAGCCCGCCACGCACATGCCCGAGCAGCGAGGCGAGGAAATCCACCATAGCACGGGCGAGGCCCGTGATCTCGATCAGCAGCCCCAGAAACACGAACAGCGGCACGGCGAGCAGGATCAGGCTCGACATGCCTTCGTCCATCCGGCTGACGACGATGGACAGCGGCATCTGCGTGGTCAGCGCCAGATAGGCGAAACTCGCGATGCCGAAGGCGAAGGCAATCGGCACGCCGATCAGTACGCAAAGCCCGAGCAGGCCGACGAAGAACAGGAGCAGGTTCCAGTTGCCGATACTCATCAGCACCGGTTGCGCCAGCAGCAGCATTCCCGCGATCGCGCCCACCGCCGCCATTGCAAACACGGCCTCGCGCGGCCGGGTCCGCTCCATCAGCCGGGCCAGCGCGATCAGCAGCATCAGCGCCGCCCCCACCGGCATGGCGGCCACCCGCCAACTATCGTGCATGCCCAATGCGGGGGTGGTGATGAAATCCTGGTTGCGCATGTAGGCGAGGGCCGGGCCGAGGATCAGGGCGACGAACACCGCCGCCACCAGCGCGCCGATCGCATCGAGCAATGCCCGTCGGCGTGGCGTGGCCCGGTTGAGCAGAAAAGTCAGCCGCATATGCTCGCCACGCCGGAGCGCGATCACCGCGCCCAGCATGGCGAGCCACAGGAACAGCGTCCCGGAAAGCTCGTCCGTCCAGACCAGCGGCCGGCCGAACCCGTAGCGGGAGACCACGCCGGCCAGCAGCACCACGACCTCGATCAGCACCAGGGCGGCGGCCGGTATCTCGGTGATCCAGCCGAGCGTCGCATCCAGCCGTGCGAAGCGCGGCGGGGCGATGGCCGGGAGGGCGATGTCAGGCAAGCTTGCCCACGGCCTTCTCCAGCAGGCCCCACGCCTCGGCGCCGTATTTCTTCCGCCAGTCGGCGTAGAACCCGGCCTTGCGCAGCGTGTCGCGGAAGGCCAGCTCGTCCGGCGTGTTGAACTTCATGCCCTTCGCCTGCAACTGCCCCTGCAGCCCGCTGTTCAGCTTCGCCACGTCGGCACGCTGGGCGACGGCTGATTCGTTCCAGTTCCGCGCCACGATCGTCTGCAAATCCGCCGGCAGGCGCATCCATGCCGCGCGGTTGGCCAGCATCCAGAACCCGTCCCACATATGGTTGGTCAGCGCGCAGTATTTCTGCACCTCATACAGCTTCGCCGTATAGATGATGGCCAGCGGGTTCTCCTCGCCGTCGGCCACGTGGGTCTGAAGTGCGGAATACACCTCGTTGAAGTTGATGCCGGTGGGTGCCGCACCGAGCGCCTTGAACATCGAAGTCCAGAGCGGGCTGATGGGTACGCGGATCTTGAAACCTTTCAGGTCCGCCGGGGTGGCGATCGGCTTGGTGGAAGACGTGATCTGGCGGAAGCCGTTGTCCCACATCTTGTCCATCGGAATCAGCCCGGCCTTGGTGATCGCGCCACGCACATGGGCGCCCAGCGCCCCGTCCATCGCCGGCCAGACCTGCCCGTAATCCTTGAACGCGAAGCCCACGCCGTTGATGGAGGCCACCGGCACCAGCGTGGCGAGGATCAGCCCGGACAGGGTGAAGAACTCCAGCGCGCCGGACCGAACCTGGCTCAGCATCTCGGTATCCGAGCCGAGCTGGTTGTTGGGGAAGATGCGGATCGCGATTTTGCCGCCGCTTTCCTTGGCGATGCGGGAAGCAGCTTCCTGCGCGCGCAGGTTCAGCGGGTGCGCCGCGGGCAGGTTGTTGCCGTATTTGTAGGTGAACTGCGCGGCGTGGGCCTGCCTGGAGAGCAGCAGGGCAGGGGCGGCCAGAACGGCGGCCCCGACGATTTTGCGGCGCGGCAACAGCACGGGGTGGGCAGGGTGCCCGTCAGCATGGGTCATGGGGGGTTTCCTCCTCGATCGTTGCCGGCACGATCAGGCGTGGTCGGCCATCGGTCAAGGGCGGGCAGGCGCGATCAGGCGGTGAAGACCGCCACGCTCTCCAGCCGCGCCGACCAGAGGAACTGGTCGATCGGTGTGGCCGCGAGCAGGTTGAAGCCGGCGCCGCGCAGCGTGCGGGCATCGCGGGTCAGGGCGGCCGGATTGCAGCTCACATAGATCACCCGCCGGCACTTCGCCGCCGCGATCTGGGCGATCTGCGGTGCCGCTCCGGCGAATGGCGGGTCCAGCACCACGGCCGCGAACCTGGACAACTCCGCCGGCATCAGGGGGCGGCGCGCGAGGTCGCGTGTTTCGGCTTCGATGCGCCCGGCAAGTCCTGCCTTTCGTGCGGCAGCCGTCAGTGCCCCGCTCGCCGCCGCATCGCCCTCGAATGCCGCTACGCGCCCGCGCGCGGCGAGCGCGAAGGTCAGCGTGCCGCTGCCGGCGAACAGATCGGCGATCCGCGCCCGTGCCGGCAAGCCAGCGGGCAGGCCGGCGAGCATCGCCACGGCGATCGCAGCCTCCCCGCCTGGCGTGGCCTGGAGGAAAGCACCCGGCGGGGGTGTGACCTCGATCCCGGCGATCCGGGTCGTCGCCGGGCGCAGCAGGCAAGCCGTCTCGGGCGCACCATCGCCCAGCGCCCAACTGATCCGTGGCAGCCCATGCGCTTGCGCGAACCCGGCCAGCCGTGTCCGGTCGGCAGCGGAAAGCGGGGAATCGGTGCGCAGCAGCAGATCGGGGCCGCTATCCAGCAGGTTCACCACCGCCGATCCTGCCCGCTTCAACGCGCCCAAGCTGCGCAGCACGCGCCGCAATTCCGGCAGCAACGCCACCAGGGCGGGGTTGAGCACGGGACAGGTGAGGATATCGACCACCTGCTCCGTCCGCCGCTGGTGAAAGCCGACCGTGACGCTGCCCTGCGGCGTGCGGCGCACTGCCAGATCCATGCGCCGGCGTTCGGCCGGCGCGCTGCGCACGATGGGCATGATCGGCGGCTCTGCATAGCCCGCCCGTTGCAGCGCCTCTGTCAGCAGGCCGGCCTTCCATGCCAGATAGGCGGGTTCGCCCCAATGCTGCAGCGTGCAGCCGCCGCAGGTGCCGAAATGCGGGCAGGGGGGAAGCACGCGCGCGGCGCTTGGCTCAAGGATGGCGCCCGTGGTTCCGGTCCAGCCGTCGCCGCGCCGCCCGGTCGTCGCTACCTCGACGCTCTCGCCGGGCAGCGTAAACGGCAGGTACAGCGGCGAGCCGTCCGGCAGCGCAGCGATGCCGTCGCCATCGGCGCCGACCCGCGCGATGCGGACCGGGTTCAGGACAGCACCCTGCGTCAGTTGCCGAAAGCGGACAGGCCGGTCTGCGCGCGCCCCAGGATCAACGCATGCACGTCATGCGTGCCTTCGTAGGTGTTCACCGCTTCGAGGTTCATCATGTGCCGGATCACATGATACTCGTCGGAAATGCCGTTGCCGCCGTGCATGTCGCGTGCGGCACGGGCGATCTCCAGCGCCTTGCCGCAGGAATTGCGCTTGCACAGGCTGATCATTTCCGGCGCGGCCTTGCCTTCATCCAGCAGCCGGCCGAGCCGCAGCACCGCCTGCAGCCCGATCGTGATCTCGGTCTGCATGTCGGCGAGCTTCTTTTGGATCAGCTGGGTCGCCGCCAGCGGCCGGCCGAACATCTTGCGTTCCAGCGTGTAGGTCCGCGCGGCATGCCAGCAGAACTCCGCCGCGCCCAGGGCGCCCCAGGCGATGCCGTAACGCGCGTTGTTGAGGCAACTGAACGGGCCTTTCAGCCCCTTCACACCCGGCAGCATGTTCTCGGCCGGCACGAACACGTCATCCATCATGATCATGCCGGTGACGGAGGCGCGCAGCGAGAACTTGCCCTCGATTTTCGGCGCGGCAAGCCCTTTCATGCCGGCTTCGAGGATGAAGCCGCGGATCTCCCCAGCGTCGTCCTTCGCCCACACCAGAAACACATCGGCGATGGGCGAATTGCTGATCCAGGTCTTGGACCCGTTCAGCAGGAAGCCGCCATCGACACCCTTCGCCCGTGTGCGCATCGATCCGGGATCGGACCCGGCGTCCGGCTCGGTCAGCCCGAAGCAGCCGATGGACTCGCCGCTGCGCAGCCTGGGTAGAAAGCGGTCCTTCTGCGCGTCGGACCCGAAAGCCCAGATCGGATACATCACGAGCGAGGACTGCACCGAGAACGCGCTGCGATAGCCGCTATCGACGCGCTCGACCTCGCGGGCGATCAGGCCGTAGGAGACGTAGTTCACCCCGGCGCAGCCGTGGCTGTCGAGCGTGGCGCCCAGGAAGCCCATCTCGCCCATCTCGGCCATGATGGCGCGGTCGAAATGCTCGTGGCGGTTTGCATCCAGGGCGCGGGGAAACAGCTTCTCCTGGCAATAGGCCGCGGCGGCGGCGCGGATCATCCGCTCGTCGTCGGTCAACTGGTCATCCAGCAGCAGCGCGTCGTCCCACTGGAACGGGGTGAAACTGCGCTTGGCCGTCTTTGCGGCCGGCTTGGCGAGGACGTTCATGCCTCGATCTCCCCCGTTTCCTCCACGGCCCGGGCCGCCACCCGGCCGGGGCCGGCCGATGCCGGCCGGGCACGCACCAGCATGAAGGCCGGAACATCGGTGCCGAAGCCGCGCACCGATGGCCCGAGATCATCTTCCCGCCGCCGCCGCTCGCGTCCGGGCGCAGCGCGATCGGCATGGCGATCGGTCCGCCGATCCGCCGGCCGTTCCGGCTGCCGTGGCGCCGCGTCCATGATCTCCGGCTGTTCCGTTCCGGGTGGCATCGGCGGCGTGGCAGTTCGCTCCGACACGGAACGATCCGGCCGTGGCAGGCGTGGGGCCGGCCGCGCGCTCGCCGGCCTGCCTTCCGCCCGGCTGCGCGGTTCCGCCTTCGGCTTCGTTTCGGCGGTTTTCGCACGCGGAGTTGCAGGCTTGCCGCGGCGACCCCGGCCGCGTGGCGCGTCCGTCGCCCATTCCACCGGGTCCAGCCCTTCGACCGAGATGCGCGGAATCGGGTACCCCGTCAGCTTCTCGATCGCCTCCACCGCCAGACGGTCATCCGGCGTGGCCAGCGTGAAGGCCCGACCCTCACGCCCGGCGCGTCCGGTCCGGCCGATGCGGTGCACGTAGTCTTCGGCATGGTGCGGAACGTCGAAATTGAACACGTGCGACAGCCCTCCGATATCCAACCCGCGAGCGGCGACGTCGCTGCACACCAGCAGCCGCAGCTCGTTCGCCTTGAATTTCTCCAGCGTGGCGAAACGCACCGGCTGCGTCATGTCCCCGTGCAGCGCGCCCACGCTGAAACCGTGCCGGGCCAGTGATTTGTACAGGATATCCACGTCGCGCTTGCGATTGCAGAAGATCAGCGCGTTCTGCACGTCCTCGGTACGGATCAGCCGGCGCAGCGCCTCGCGCTTGTCGTGCGTCTCCACCACCACGAAACCGGCGGTGATGGTGGTGGCGACCGAAGCGGGCGCGGAGACCGTGATCTCCTTCGGGTTTTGCAGGAACGCATCGGCCAGCCGCCGGATCTCGGGCGCCATGGTGGCGCTGAAGAACAGCGTCTGCCGGGTGCGCGGCAGGAACGAGACGATTTTTTCGACATCGGGGATGAACCCCATGTCCAGCATCCGGTCGGCCTCGTCGATCACCAGCAGCTTGGTGTCGGTCAGCAGCAGCGCGCCGCGCTCGAACATGTCCATCAGCCGCCCTGGGGTGGCGATCACCACATCCACGCCGCGCGCCAGGGCTTCCTTCTGGTCCGTCAGGCTCTCGCCGCCGATCAGCAGCGCGTGGCTGAGCTTCAGGTACTTGCCGTACATGATGAAATTTTCGGCCACCTGCAGCGCCAGTTCCCGCGTAGGCTCCAGGATCAGGCTGCGCGGCATGCGGGCGCGGGCGCGCGATCCGGACAGGATATCGAGCATCGGCAGGGTGAAGCCCGCGGTCTTGCCGGTGCCGGTCTGCGCGCAACCCAGCACGTCGCGGCCCATCAGCACGGTCGGGATCGCCTGCGCCTGGATCGGCGTGGGGTGCGTGTATCCCATCTCGCCCACCGCGCGCAGGATTTCCTCCGACAGGCCGAGGTCGGTGAACAGGGGAAGCGGCATGGTGTCGCCCGGCTGATCCACCGGGGCGGCAGGCTCCGCCAGGGCGGGTTGGATGTCGGTCAAGCGCAGCTCTCGATCATGGCAAATGGTGGCATCACGTATGATGGCAGCCGTTCTGAAGGTTTCGGCGGAGAACATCGGGTGCCGGCGCCCAATGGCGCGAACGGGGCGCAGCCCGGCAAATCCCTATGCGGCGGTATCTGGAACTCGCCACGGAAAGTCAAGGCTTATGCCCGCGCATCAGCCCTTTCCTCGCAGGTGGAGAACGACCGGATTTTCACCTGCATCGTCTGGCGATGTGCCGCCCGCTTCCGGTCGATGTGGCTTCGGAGTGGCTGCCGTTCGTGGGTGACTATCGAACTAAGTGCATCGTGCCAAAGTCCTCGTTTCGACTGATTCTTGAAGCCGTGACACGCCTGGGACTTGCAGCGTGATCACGACAGTCCGTTCATGTGCTCCGACAGCGAAGGGTAACAGAGAAGCCTGCCAAAATGATATGAGCCTTATTTGCGCCCTTGTACTTTTATTTGCGGCCTGTCAGCCTGGTCAGGAGGGAAGCCATCCCGGTCCGGTGCGCATCATGGTGCGCATCATATTGACCAGGTGCGGTAATAGATATACATTTAATTAGACGTATATCTCTAGGAGAGCCGCATGCAGGTCGCCAAATGGGGCAATAGCCTTGCCGTCCGCCTTCCCGCCGCTGTCGTTGAAGCCCTGGAACTTCGTGAAGGCGACGAGATCGAGATCCATGTCGCAGACGCCCGGCAGCTTGGCGTCGCGCGCAAGCCTGGGCGCGAAGAGCTGTTGAAGCGTCTTCGCGCTTTCCGCGGTCGGCTCCCTGTCGACTTCAAGTTTGACCGGGACGAGGCGAATGCCCGGTAGCTTTTTCGACACCAACGTACTCGTCTATATTGCTTCGGGCGATGCTGCGAAGGCGGACCGGGCCGAGGCGGCCATCGCTGCGGGTGGGACGATCAGCGTTCAGGTTCTAAACGAACTCACGAATGTCGCGCGGCGCAAGATGCGGATGTCCTGGACCGATACGCACGCCTTTCTGACAATGCTGCGTGGGCTGCTGATGGTCCATCCGGTTACGCTGGAGATCCACGAAACCGGACTGGCATTCGCGGAGCGCTACGGCCTCTCCATTTACGATGCGATGATCGCTGCCTCGGCACTCCACGCCGGCTGCGAAACGCTGTGGTCGGAAGACATGCAACACGGCATGACCCTCGACGGAGGGCTGCAAATCATTAACCCCTTTTGGGCTGGTGGCTGAGTCGGGACTTATTGATCGCAGTTGGGCGTACGGTAGCCATCCGGTGAGAGCCGCGGACGGGTCTATTCGGTGCTATCTCGGTGGATTGCGATCAGCTCACGCAG